>DAITNH010000525.1:0-1500 GCA_036834745.1 Prolixibacteraceae bacterium | reverse complement strand
ATTTCCAAATGTATTTGTGCGAATTGTTCAACCAATTTAAATAAGCCTACCTTTGGAAAACATTTTTTCAATATTTTGCGTTTTAACAAACAAATGAAGAAACTGTTATCCATATCACTTGCTTTGCTCATGCTACTTTCGGGGATGCAGCTTACCATATCTACGCATTACTGCGGAGGTGAACTTGCTGATTCCAAAGTATCTCTTACCGGGCATTTAGCTTCATGTGGCATGGAAGGTGAAACCGATGAATGCACGCAGCCCGAAAGCAACATGGAATCCGGTTGCTGTCACAACCAGGTGTCGGTTTACGCTGTAGATCAAAACTACTCGCATTCGTTCTCCGAATTCAAAGTATTTTCACAATCTGTTTTGCAGGTATTTTCATTACCCGAAAACAGCTCTTTTCATTCAATATCTGCTACTAATCTTACCAGAACAGATGTCAGTCCGCCTGAAAATCTGCTGGTAAATGCTGTAAGCTTGCCCAAAATCTGCGTTTTCCTGATTTGATGTTTTATTCCCTTTAAGTCTTTTAGCCACAAAGAATCAAAGGCTCGAAGTTTCACAAAGAATCAATTGGTGTTTCTTTGTGACTTAGTGCCTTTGTGGCAAATTATTTTTATTTAAAAACATCAAATACATAAAATCATGAAAACTGTAAAAATTATTATAGTTGCCTTATTGGCAATCGCTTTGGGTTCGAACTCTTATGCCCAGACATCAACTTCAAAAACAGAAACAATCAAAGTTTCGGGAAACTGCGAAATGTGCAAAGCACGCATCGAAAAAGCCGCAAAGCTTGATGGCGTGAGTAAGGCAGAATGGAGTACCAAAACCAAATTGCTTACGGTAACCTTTGATCCTGCGAAAACAAACATTGAACAAGTTGGTAAAAAAGTTGCTGCTGCAGGTCACGACACAGAAAAAGTCAAAGCTACTGATGCTGTTTACGATAAGCTTCCAGGCTGTTGCAAATACAGATAAAGTTATCCCCATGCTTAATAAAATACTCAAATATTTTCTGGAACACCGGATGATTTCGATGCTGTTGCTGGTCGTTTTCATTCTGTTGGGAACAGTGTATGCACCATTTAACTGGCATACAGGCTCTCTTCCCCGCGATCCGATTCCGGTAGATGCCATTCCCGATATTGGTGACAACCAGCAAATTGTTGCCACCGAATGGATGGGACGTTCGCCAAAAGACATTGAAGATCAGATCACTTACCCGCTGAGCAGCTCATTGCTGGGTATTCCGGGAGTGAAAACCATCCGAAGTACTTCCATGTTTGGAATGTCGTTCATTTACCTGATTTTTGACGATGATGTTGAATTCTACTGGAGCCGTTCGCGGATTCTGGAAAAACTCAATTCCTTGCCCTCCGGAACTTTGCCACAAGGTGTTCAACCATCACTCGGACCCGATGCCACAGCGCTGGGACAGGTTTTCTGGTACACGCTCGAGGCCCGCGACCCTAAAACAGGCAAACCAACTGG
>DAITNH010000524.1:0-1512 GCA_036834745.1 Prolixibacteraceae bacterium | reverse complement strand
ACCATCAATTGAAGCAGCTAATTTATAATCGCCGGCTTCGAGATTCGAGAAATCGAATACTTTGCGGTAATCTTTGCTGTCGGCACCGGTTTCTTTGTAATAGATGATTTCGCCTTTTTCGTTTTCGATGCTGATCTGGAAAATGCTGGCAGCGGTATTTGAAATTGCTACTACTGCTGTTTCGGATGTGAGCGGCAAGATGTTAACTTTTAAGTTACCCGATGCCATTAATGTGTTTGCAAATGCTACAAATGCGAACAACATTGCTAATTTTGAAATTGTTTTAATTGTTTTCATGTTTTCTTTGTTTTAAATACAATGCAAACATACATGTTGTGCAGCACATATGCTGAAAAACATACGTTAATGATGCATTATCCTTTTGTTAACAAAAGCAAGGAACATTAAAACAATGTAAACAAAAATTTTTAGTTGTCAGTAATAGAGCTATTTACATATTGTAATAGCATAAAATAAAATATTTTTCATGGATATTGAAATACTTCAATTGCTCGAAGGAGCCAAAAAAGCACAGGGCTTGACGGTGATCATCGATGTTTTCAGGGCTTTTTCAACTGCCTGCTATGCTTTTGGCAATGGAATTCAGCGAATTTATCCGGTTGGCGATCTTCAAATGGCATATCAACTTAAACAACAGAATCCGGATTTTATACTGGTTGGCGAACGGAATGAGCAAAAACCCGAAGGTTTCGACTTCGGAAATTCACCTTCCCAACTACTGGAGTCCGATCTGACAGGAAAAATAATGGTGCATACAACCAGTTCAGGAACACAGGGAATTGCCAATGCCACCGATGCCGACGAGATTTTAACCGGAAGTTTTGTGAATGCCGGTGCAATCATTGATTATATCAGAAAGCAGAATCCCGCGAAAGTTTCGTTGGTTTGCATGGGTTACAGTTGCCAGTACCCGACCGATGAGGATACTCTTTTGGCGGTTTATATTAAAAATGAACTGGAAGGAGTTACCAACGATTTTCAGGCAATTGTTGAGCAGTTGAGGAATGGTGATGGTGCACGTTTTTTTGCTCCTGAAAAACAGGAATGGGCTCCGGCTGCCGATTTCGATTTGTGCCTTTCGCTCAACCGATTTGATTTTGTGCTGAAAGTTGAACAGGAAAACGGTTTAAACTATTTAATGAAGATCGATGTTTAGGTCAACGTCCCTGGCTAAAACTCTTCCAAGGTTGTGACTAAAAAAAGACCGATAACGTAAGTGCTTTATTAATTCTACTATAATCAACAAACGACCTTCGATTTGCCAAATCGTAAATCGTAAATATTTTAAATCGTAAATACTGAAGATGAAAAAATACAACTTTGACGAGCTGATCGACCGTACCGGTACCAATTGCATTAAATACGACGCGCGAAAAATGTTCTTCGGGAACGAAGACTTGTTGCCGCTTTGGGTAGCCGACATGGATTTTAGAACTCCTGATTTTATTGTAGATGCTGTTAAAAAACGGGCAGAACACGAAATTTTTGGAT
>DAITNH010000523.1:0-1534 GCA_036834745.1 Prolixibacteraceae bacterium | reverse complement strand
CGACAAAACCAATTACAATAACTGCAAAACCAATGAAGATTAGAAACATTTTTTTTGATTTTAAAGTTTGACCTTTGAGATTATGAACACATGGTAAATATACTCTATTAACCTTTCATTTTAAAAATACAGGTTCTGCATGATAAAAACCGTAATGTTTTGATTAAAATTGCAACCAACTGAGACAACTTTAAAAACAATGATGTGAAGAATCCAATCATTTTGGCAATGCTGGCAGTAATATTTTCAGGATTGGTTACTGCTACCGCTCAGTCGCAATGGCGTGGCCCAAACCGCGATGGCATTTATCCCGAATCGAATTTATTGAAGCAATGGCCTGCTGAAGGTCCTGAAATGCTTTGGTCGTTCGAAGACCTGGGGACAGGGCAGGGAAGTGTGGTGGTGGCAAACGAAAAGGTGTTTGTTACCGGAATTCCTGACACACTGATTTCGGAAGGTTATTTATTCGCATTCGATACCAGTGGAAAACTATTATGGAAAAAGAATTACGGAAAAGACTGGACCGGTATTTTCCCCGGATCCCGCTCTACGCCTACGGTTTCCGGTGATTTGGTTTATGTGGAAAGTGGCAACGGGGCAGTTTTTTGCCTGAATGCCGATACGGGCGAAAAGGTTTGGAGCATCGATTTCTTTAAAGATTTACACGCAGATTCGGTTCAGTTTGGATTTTCCGAATCTATATTGATTGATGGTGACAAACTCTATTGCACTCCCGGCGGAAAAGTAAATAATATGATCGCGTTGAACCGGTTCACCGGACAGAAAATATGGTCAAGCCCGGCTTTTCAGGAAAAAGCCACATACAGCTCGCCAATTGTATTCAATCACAACGGACAGCGATTGCTGGTAAATCTGACTTCAACATCAATTATTGGCCTCGATGCCAACACCGGGCAAATGTACTGGCGGGTGAACCAGTTTCAGGACAATAAAATACATGCCAATACTCCGGTGTACGCCGACGGACATCTGATCGTATCAAGTGCATCGCGTAGAGACAGTTCGGGTCTGGTTTCGCTGAAACTTTCGTCCGATGGAAAGAATGCTGAAATTGCCTGGCGCAACAAGGAATTCATTAATCTCCAGAGCGGGTTTGTTCTAAAAGATGGCCATGTTTACGGATCGGCGCACATTCAGCCCAAGTGGTTTTGTATCGATGCCAAAACCGGTCAAACCAAATACATTGCCAAAGAATTGGGCGGTGGCCCTGTTATTTATTCCGACGGACTTTTCTATTGTTATGCTGAAAAAGACGGCGAAATGGCTTTGGCAGAAGGCACTCCTGAACAATTTCGAATCATCAGTAAATTTAAGGTTCCGCTTGGAACCGCGCAGCATTGGGCGCATCCGGTAATTGCCGGCGGAAGATTGTTCATCAGGCACAACAATGCGCTGATGGTTTACAACATCAGAAATTAACAGGGAAAAAGTATTGATTAATATACCAGGATATATGAATTTTAACCGACGCAATTTTATCCGGACAACCGGATTAACAGCCATTGCCGGTATT
>DAITNH010000522.1:0-1540 GCA_036834745.1 Prolixibacteraceae bacterium | reverse complement strand
GTGGAATGGAAAAATTTCCCCAATCAGTACCTGTTTGCTTTAAAATTTTTATCCTGACAAAACGTTCATAGTTAAGCATGAATCGGTCTTTTTGTTTATCATACTTGATCTCCGAGCTTCCGCTGTCGAAAAGAATTACTGCCACGGCAGTTGTATCCGAATCATAAACAGTCATTTTTAACTCTTCTTCAGAAACTTTCTCGAACTTGATTTTTGGTGGTTGTTGTGCGTAAATTTGAGCAACAACAAAAAAAGAAACGATAAAAAAAGTGATTCGAATTTTCATAAAAAATACAATTTGGGTTTATATTCTTGAAATCATCAATGGTCACTTAAAATATATCCGGATAAATTTGAACATTCTTCATTTGTTAATTAAGGGAGCAATATATTAATAAATATCATTATGTAGCGTTTTTATGTATTTTTTTTTACAATAAAAGCTCATATTTTTTAATTTTCCTGACGTTAATCCCTAAACTGACTTTTCCCCGCCAATTATTCCAAAAACTCCTTATTTTTGCAGCGAACAAAATAGATACAAATATGTACAGAACACATACATGCGGAGAAATCCGCATCAATCATCAGGGTTCAGTGGTAACCCTCGCAGGCTGGGTGCAGCGCGTCAGAAACCTTGGAGGCATGACTTTTATCGATCTTCGCGACCGTTATGGCATTACCCAGTTGGTTTTCGATGAAAAAACGGAGCAGTCGGTTGCCGCAATGGGCAATCAGCTTGGCCGTGAGTATGTGGTTCAGGCAACCGGAACTGTTCGCGAACGCAGCAGCAAAAACAAAAATATCCCGACCGGTGAAGTTGAGCTGGCTGTAACAGCACTGAATATCCTGAATAGCTCGGAAACACCACCGTTTACCATCGAAGATGAGAGCGATGGCGGCGACGAAATCCGCATGAAATACCGTTACCTCGATTTGCGCCGT
Source organism: Prolixibacteraceae bacterium (assembly GCA_036834745.1). Classification (GTDB taxonomy): domain Bacteria; phylum Bacteroidota; class Bacteroidia; order Bacteroidales; family Prolixibacteraceae; genus Aquipluma. Next base: position 595 of record DAITNH010000522.1, on the reverse strand, counting down.
GCACCTGTTCGCGATACACTTATCCTGCGTTCGAAAATGGCGTTTGCAACCCGCACCTATCTGGATAGTCAAAATTTCATCGAAACCGAAACTCCGGTTCTGATAAAATCAACTCCGGAAGGAGCACGCGATTTTGTAGTTCCTTCGCGCATGAATCCGGGAGAATTTTACGCTTTACCACAATCTCCGCAGCAGTTGAAACAATTGCTGATGGTGGCCGGTTTTGACCGCTATTACCAGATCGTGAAATGTTTCCGCGACGAAGATTTGCGTGCCGACCGTCAGCCCGAATTTACCCAAATCGACTGCGAAATGTCTTTCGTGGAGCAGGAAGACATCCTTAACATGTTCGAAGGCTTGACCAAATACTTGTTCAAAGAAATAAAAGGAATTGAGATAACTGAATTTCCGCGCATGGCTTATTCTGAAGCAATGGAAAGCTACGGATCGGACAAACCGGACATTCGCTTCGGTATGAAAATAAAGAACCTGACTGATTTGGTAAAAAGCAAAGGATTCCCCGTATTCGACGATGCCGAATTCATCGGCGGAATCTGTGCCGAAGGATGCGCTGAATATACCCGCAAACAATTGG
>DAITNH010000521.1:0-1597 GCA_036834745.1 Prolixibacteraceae bacterium | reverse complement strand
AATTAGAAGAGAGTTTTGGAGCGGTAAACGACATGTGATATTCCATGTAGTTTACTTTGTAGTAAAGGCCTGCTCTGTCGTTATCCTCCAATACAAAATATCGGGTACAGTTCGGAGGTATAGTGTCATCTGAGTTAGGTTCAACATACCAATTGCTGCTTCCATTATTATTGTCGTTCCAATATTTAACAAATGTTAAAGTTTCTGGAACTTTATTATTTAAAATGATTAATGCTCTTCTATCTTTAAAAGTAGTTTGGTCGCAAACTGTTTTCCCATCATCCTCGCCTCCATTTTCCCAGCATGCGGAATTCTCTTGCCCAATCTCATAGCTTACACTGTAAGGAACCCAATCCTTTTCATAATGTTTTAATCCTGCAGAAATTAGAAATTGACCATTATTTGGAGAGCCCTCAGCCGAAACTGACGAAAGCTTAGGGTTTGTAAACGACATGTTTGCGAAGCCTAATTCATTTTTTCCAGATGAATCTAACACCTTAATAAAAAGACCTGCTCTGTCATTGTCTTTCAAAAAAATTGTTCTGGTGCAGTTAGGTGGGGGCATATCTTGCGGATTAGGCACCCAGTACCAGTTTGAGCCCCTATTAGAATTGTCATTCCAATAGCCAGCAAAATCCAAATGATAACCATTCGGATTTCGAAGTATTATCTGCAATCGCTCATCAGCAAATTTAGTCTCACTGCATTCAATATCCCCATCATTGCTACTGCCAGAACTCCAACAAGCAAGATTAGCATTGCCAACATTATAAGTGAGATTAAGCGGATGTCCCGATTCTTCGTAGGTCTGGAGACCTGAAGAAACAAAAGGAGCAACTCCAGGTGAGCCCTCTGCTGAGTTGTTTGATAATTTCGGACAGGTAAACGACATGGTTACAAAACCAAGTTCATTATCTGTTGCAGGATCAAGAGCACGATACCAAATGCCACCCCTATCATTGTCGGCCAATGTAAATTTTTTGGAACTGTTTTCACTTATATCAGTTGGCGTTGTTGTCCACGGCCCTCCCCAACATCCTAAATATTGTAATTTGTATGAGTTACTGTTAATGGTAACATTAACACTGAAACTTGATTCATTTGCTGTCATATTTTCTCCGATGAGATGATAGGAAATTGCTTTTCCCTATCGAAAAGCCAATATACCAAAAACGAAGAAGATTGCAAGCTTTTTTAAATTATTTCAGCAAAGTTAAAAATCAAAGGAATGTGAAATGGGAAAGAATGGTGTGAAATTATAGGTGCATTATAAGCGGATGGGTAATGCGCAGCACATCACTCAATTTTTCACGAGGAATTGACAAAAACTTGTCCCCATGCAAACGGGGAATGGCAAGACCATCCCTACGACCTGTAGAAGAGTACAAAAAAAGGTTTAATTTTGCGCAATACAGGATTCATCGTAGCCGGGCCAATCATCTGCCTGTGTGTTGAACGCAGACAGGTCATCGAAGAATTCATAAATCAGTTCATGGTTTTTAGGGGAGGATTTTGTGTTGGGAGGGTCTCTGGAAGGTGTCGGCGTCCAAAGACCGAGGTGTTTCAGTATCTGCCGTATTACCTGTTGGTCAGTGAT
>DAITNH010000520.1:0-1597 GCA_036834745.1 Prolixibacteraceae bacterium | reverse complement strand
TTTACAGAACAAGGGAAACTTTCAATATTCGATGACAACTTCGGCGAAATGGCTGGGCAAAGATGATTTTGAAAATCTGGAATATGAATGTACTGCAGAACCGTTCTCAGACAATTCGGAAGAGGAATAAAAGGCTAAATTTAGCGAACCATTTTTCCCCAGACCGGCCGGCCCGTTGATGTAAGACCGGATAAAATCAATGTCGCCTTTCGGGGAGTACCTTCCCAGTTATAACCATCGCGAACAATCAATTTTTGATTTCCGATCTGCAACACTTTCTTCTCGCTGTCGAGTGTCCATTGTCCTGAAAAAACTCCGGCTGCCGTGCCATTTGTCAGGAGACGAAGTGTAGCCAGTTTTTGGAGTGTTCGCCACGCGGGTATTGTATGCCACCGAAAGCTCATCGTAAGCCAGAAACAGATAATAATATTTGGTATCGGGATTGTAAATTATTTCCGGAGCTTCCAATGCCTGCCAGCGGTTATTGCTTACATTTCCCCGTCCGGCAATTCGCACGCCGTAATCGGCACTGCTTTCCCATTTGTAGGGTTTACCGGTTGCCGGATTTACCTGAACTGCAGCAATGCCCGAATGCCACGATCCATAAATCAACCAGTGTTCGCCTTCAGGAGTAACAATAAAACTTGGGTCGATGGCATTGAATTTAAAATAGCCGTTCCAGTCGTTTCCACCTGAACGGACATAATCCACAACCCCATCAGGTTCTGAACAAACCACCATGCCTTTATCAACCCACTGATTGGTTGAAAGGTCGTCGGATTCAGCCAGTCCAATAAATGCGCGCTCACTCCACGATTTATTGGTGTCGGTTCCCACGATCGGATTCGTAACCACCACACTGTAATACAAGCGGTATTTGTTGCCCACTTTCCGGATAGAAGGCGCCCAAAAACCATAATCAGGATTCTCAATGGGAGGTAAAGCCGGATTCATGCGTGCCCGTTTGTGGTTCAGCGAATCTTTCACCCATGCAGGCACTTTCTGAAAAGCCATTCCCAAAAACTCCCAGTTCACCAAATCTTTCGACCGCCGGTAAGGATAATGACCGTGGCCGTTGTTTGCATTTCCATAAGATGCATCGGTTTGATACATGTAGTAATATTCGCCACACTTTTCAACCGAAGGATCGTGAACATTGGCCAAATTCCATTGCGCCCTGGCTGACCAGGATGCAACAGGGGAATAATTATCAGCATAAGTTGGGCCGGTAAACGAATCATTCCGCGTATTTACCACTGGCACCACCACCGGATCAACAGGATCGGGTTCATCATTATTTTCTTTTCCGCAGGAAATTGCCAGAAAAACAATTCCGAAAGCCAGTAGCAAATTTGAATGTTTCATATTCGAAAAGGTTTTATTCTACGGAATAGCGTTAATTTGAAATCGATTGTCACTTTCTGATGTTTCACCATAAATCATGGCTATTTCATTAAGTTGGAAGAATGAAAAGATGTCCAATTTATCCAAACTCACCCCCTCGCATCTGCGATGCTTTCCCCCTCTCTTTTTAAAAGAGAGGGGGGACGTCCGCGAGCGGACGTGGGGTGAGTATGGAAAATATACGACAAGAAAT
>DAITNH010000519.1:0-1607 GCA_036834745.1 Prolixibacteraceae bacterium | reverse complement strand
TCCTGACTTGTCCGCCCCTGTTGCCATGTTGAAAAATCGCTATTGAAAATCAGTTAGTTGTGACAAAAAATGATGAAATTTGTCGCACTAAGGAGATATTATGTATCATATCAGGGTGGTGAAAACATCTTCGGGAGCCAGTGCGGTGCAAGTAATCTATTATTTGAATCGCAAGCGAATAATTTTTAAACACGTTGGATCTGCAAAATCAGAAGAAGATCTCGCAATATTAAAAACAATTGCGAAGGATATTATTGTAAATACCAGTTTGCAACCGTCATTGTTTGGCGAGGTGAAGTTTGATAATTTGCTTTACCTTGATCAGAGTGAATTTTTAGGTGTTTATTACACATTTATTTATGAAGTTTTGGCTGGAATAATGTCGCAGATTGGGTTGTCAAAAATCAATAAACAACTACTGTTGGATTTGGTTACTATGCGCATTGTTGAACCCGCATCAAAATTACGATCCATTGAGTTGTTGGAAAAATACTTTGGCATTAAACACCGACGACAAAATTACTATCAATCAGCCCCCCAATGGCTGAATTTGAAAGAGAAAATCGAAACCATTGTTGTTGATTTTGCGAAGGAAAACTATGGGTTTGATTTCGACGTGCTGTTTTATGATGTAACTACACTGTATTTTGAAACTTTTGAGGAAGATGACCTAAGAAAAAATGGATTTTCAAAAGACAACAAATCGCAGCAGCCACAGATTTTAATTGGACTCATGGTTACAAAAGATGGATTTCCTGTAGCGCACCAGATTTTTGTTGGAAATACATTTGAGGGAAAAACAATTATTCCGGTTGTAAACAGTTTTATCAAAAAACACTCTGTTAGAGACTTTACAGTAGTAGCCGATGCAGCCATGATAAGCAACAACAATATTCAAGAGTTGACTAAAAACAAAATCAATTTTATCGTAGGCGCAAGATTAAGAAATCTATCCGATGAACTAATTGAGCAAATAAATGCAAATATTATTCGTGAAGATGGGAAGAGCATCAGAATAAGAACCGGACTCGGATATTTGATTTGCAGCTATTCAACCCTTCGTTACCGAAAGGATAAATATGAGATGGAAAAGCAAATCGAAAAAGCAAAATCAATTATTGAAACGCCTTCGAAAAATAAAAAAGCGAAATTCACGAAAACAAGTGGTGGACAAACAGAGCTAAATGAAGCCTTAATTGAAAAAACCAAGAAACTTTTGGGAGTTAAAGGATATTACACAAACCTGGAAGAATCGATTGCACCAGATCAAACAATTATAGCGCGATATCACGAACTGTACAAAGTAGAACAAGCTTTCAGAATATCAAAACATGATCTGCAAACAAGGCCTATATTTCATTTTAAAGAGGAGCCAATAAAGCTTCATGTACTAATCTGTTTCATGGCTCTTGTATTATCAAAGCATATTGAACTGGCAACAGGAGACTCAATCAGGAAGTTTATTACCGAATGCAAAAGCATAACAGATGCACGAATGCAAAACAAAATCACTCACAAAGAAATAAAAATCCGTACGCAGTATAACCAGAAAATCACTGAATATTTACAGGCTCTGAAACTGTCGCACTAAAATGGACAAGTCAGGA
>DAITNH010000518.1:0-1630 GCA_036834745.1 Prolixibacteraceae bacterium | reverse complement strand
ATTTTTCTACCTGATCTGATTTTGCCGCTTCTATTAGCTGGTCGTCGAGAACCAGCAAATTTCTTTTCTCCGGGGAAAACGAATTATATAAATCTAATGACATTGGGCCCTTGATAAACTCTATGCTCGAATCGAACTCTGCAAGCTTTTCATATTCTTTTTGCCATTCACCATACACAATCACAATTCTCTCAGGTTTAGGATAAATCATGTTTTCAGTAATGAGTCTACGAATGAATACAGTTTTACCTGAGCCTGATGGCCCAGTAATCATGATAGATGCAGGATGCAAAAATGGAATAGGCATAAATAATGCAATGAACAATTTTGACAAAATTTAATTAAACGAAAAAAATCAACGAATTTTTAGTTTTTATATTAAGCAATGTCCCATTCCCCAATGCAATCACTAAAAAATTCAGTTTCATTCTCACTCTCATCTTTGTCCTGGCAAATTTCTAATCGCGCTGGCATTGACTGCAACAGCCGCTTTTGTTTTGGTTGGATGTTTCTCGGTTTTTCTAGCCACATCGATTGACAACGGCGCTGTTCGTTTTCTGGAATGCCAATATCGACTTCTTCCGCTGTGACTTGATAATGCCCATAAGCCAGTGTTGTTATTCCGTCTTCTAATAGAACCCTTTTGTCGTCAAATGCACAGAGCCCGCGTTTCTCTGTTTTGATCGAATAAAGTTGATGTAATTTGGATCCAATTCGTCTGTTCACTTGATGGTTTTCATGTGGATTGTTGAGTTGTTCTAGGAAATCTTGATGCCGCAGCTTTTTGGCCACAGCATATTGTATCCCTTTTGCTCGATGTTTTTCTTGTAAGTCTGATGATCTTTCATTGGTCATCAAATAACTATACATTTTCGGCCTGAGCCCAACGAATTCAGTAATTTGAGCACCATTTGCTTCATCTTTAAATTTCCCGATGAGTTTGTTGTTTTGCTTGTCGTAGCATCGATGATCTACTGGAAAAGAGGCAAAATCAAAATATTGTGCACGATCATGAAAAAATTGATCATATGGATTGCATCCGACGATATGATACATTAATGAATCTGTATCTGTAAATAAAAGTTTTGCATTTTCACCAAATACTTTTTTGATATAACGATAGTGGAATTTGTACATGTGCAATTTACTTAATTCTAGCACTGTGAAACCCACATAAAATGGCTTGTCGATTCTTGCTTGGATTTTCCTGAGATCAATCGCTGCCAAGTTTTCTGAAAAATTTTGAATCCTTTCAGTTGAGGTTTTTCTAATAGTCTTTTGCAAGCTTTCTGAGTGTTGACTAATTTAATATCTGATCGCTTCTTTTGATTTTCACATGTTTTGCCATATATTGCGTTATTGTATAATTTTGGCTGATTCTTTTCAAAGTCGCTTGTGGCAACAGCACGGAGATCTTGATTTTTCTTTATGTATGGCGATAGCCATCGTGTCTGTTTAAACTGAAGCACCTTATGAATTTGTCTTAATTTCATTCCTTCTTCAAGATAGAATTTCAGGTTCCTATAGTGAATCACATAATTTCGCCTTGACATTAAATGAGGAACAAGTTTTTGTACTTTGAGACTGCTTTTGGGCATTGAATAATGTTTCAAAATTTTTAATTGATATT
>DAITNH010000517.1:0-1668 GCA_036834745.1 Prolixibacteraceae bacterium | reverse complement strand
CTCGTAAATAAGGCCAATTATTATCGTTGGAAGTTGGAGGGTTTAGAGGAAGAATGGTCGCCGATAGGAAAGGAAAATCAGGCAAGCTATACGAATATTAAACCAGGTAAATACCGCTTTATTGTTCAGTGGTCGAACAGCAACAGTCAGTTACAAATTGAAAAGAACACGAGGCAGATCGACATTGAAATAACTCCTCCGTTTTGGAAAACGACCTATGCCTATTTTATTTATTTTATCCTTATTGCCCTGTTGGTTTATTGGATTATCACATCGTATCTGACAAAGCAAAGTGAAAATCAGGCCCGGGAACGAATCCGATTCTTTACTAACATTTTACATGACATCCGAACTCCGCTATCGCTAATAAAAGTACCTCTTAAAATGGCGATTAAGAAAAAGGATTTCTCTCCTGAAACGCTTGATTTCCTTAATAAAGCGAACAACAATGTGTCGCAACTAACCAAACTTATTGATCAATTGTTGGATTTCGACAAGAAAGATTTGGAAATGTACAAGTTGAAACTGTCGTATGTCAATGCTGAAGAAACGCTCGACCGAATTTGCGAGAATTTTATTCCACTGATGGAACAACGAGGTATTCTCTTCTCAAAAAGCCATCATGAAACGGAAACTATTTTGCCGGTCGACCTTGATAAATTCAATAAAATTGTCTTTAATATTATATCGAATGCCATAAAATATACCGGCGAAGGCAAAACAATTCATTTAGCCACGGAAATAACGGGCAGGAAATTTCAAATTTCAATTATCGATAGTGGTATTGGTATTCCGGAAGAACAGCAAAAACATATTTTTAAAAAGTATTTCAGGGCAAAAAATGTGGCAAACTCAAAGGAAACCGGTTTTGGTATTGGTTTAGCTATTGCCAAAGAATTAGTTAATCTTCATGGCGGCGAAATCTGGTTCGAGAGTGTTGTCGGAAAAGGTACCACGTTTTATTTGCGCTTTCCGATGAGTGATGATATACACATAGAAAAATATGTTGAAGAACAACATGAAGTGATTAATAATGATAGTGTTGTAGAAGGAACCAAAGAAAGAAACAATAGTCGAAACCAAAAGATTTTGATTGCTGAGGACAACGAAAGTCTCAGAAATATTATGGTATCGGGACTGAAATCCGAATTTAAAGTATATGCGGTTCAAAATGGAATTGAAGGATTGAATGTTTTGTCGAAGACTTCAATTGATGTAGTGGTATCAGATCTTATGATGCCGATAATGGATGGAACGGAATTTTGTTACGAAGTGAAAAATAATATCAGGACAAGTCATATCCCATTCATTTTGCTTACCGCACTAAATTCTAACGAAAATAAAACAGAAGGTTACCGAATAGGGACAGATGTATATCTCGAAAAACCGGTCGATCTGGATTTGCTTATCAATTGTATAAAAAGTTTACTCAGAAACCGGTCGATAATTAAAGAAAGATTTCTGAATAACGATGAAATATCTACCAATGATTTAAATGAATTAGATAGAAAGTTCGTAGATCAGATAATGAAAATCTTTGAAACTCAGTTCTCCAATCCGGATTATTCAATAGAAAATCTTGAACGTGAAATTGGAATAAGTCATACTGGTCTCTATAGAAAATTTAAAGGCTTGTTTGACGAAACCCCAATTGAATTTTTACAGCAC
>DAITNH010000516.1:0-1679 GCA_036834745.1 Prolixibacteraceae bacterium | reverse complement strand
AGTTGTGGATGAAATTATACAGGTTACCAATGATCAGGCTATTCTGACTGCCCGTCAGCTTGCCAGGGAAGAGGGGATGCTGGTGGGGATTTCCTCAGGTGCTGCCGCATATGCAGCTACGATACTGGCACAACGGCCCGAAAATAAAGGAAAAAACATCGTGGTATTACTCCCAGATACCGGCGAACGATATCTATCAACATTATTATACGCTTTTGAAGAATACCCCCTTTAATAGTTGAAAGTTGAGAATTAAATTAACTTTCAACTCTCAACTTTCAACTCTCAACTAAATCAAATCATCTACAATAATAAAAAACAAGAATCATGTCAGAAAATAATTATAAATTTGAAACGCTACAAGTGCATGCAGGTCAGGAAGTTGATAAAGCAACTAATTCAAGGGCTGTGCCTATTTACCAGACGAGTTCCTATGCTTTTGATGATGCACAACATGGTGCCGATCTTTTCGGATTACGCAAATTCGGAAATATTTATACCCGATTAATGAACCCTACAACAGATGTTTTTGAGAAACGTGTTGCAGCACTTGAGGGAGGTATAAGTGCTCTTGCTACTTCTTCGGGACAATCGGCACAATTCATTGCCATTAATAATATTGTTGAAGCCGGGGATAATTTTGTTTCTACAGCTCATTTATATGGTGGAACTTTTAATCAGTTTAAAGTCCAGTTTAAACGCCTGGGTGTTGAAGTTCGCTTTACACCTAACGACGAACCAGCTGAATTTGAGAAATTGATTGATGATAAAACGAAAGCTATTTATCTTGAAACCATCGGCAATCCGGATCTGAACATCCCTGATTTCGATGCTATTGCCGCAATAGCATCGAAATACGACATACCTTTAATCGTGGATAACACTTTCGGAGCCGGTGGTTATCTTTTTCGTCCGATAGATCATGGTGCAAGTATTGTTGTGGAATCGGCTACCAAATGGATTGGAGGTCATGGTACTTCTATCGGTGGCGTCATTGTTGATAGTGGAAAATTCAATTGGGGTAATGGAAAATTCCGTACCTTTACTGAACCTTCCGAAGGTTATCACGGTCTTGTTTTCTGGGATGTTTTTGGCACTGATGGCCCGTTTGGCAATATCGCTTTTAATATTCGTGCCAGGGTGGAAGGATTACGTGACTGGGGAAATGCCATCAGCCCGTTTAACTCATTCTTGCTTTTACAGGGGTTGGAAACTCTTTCCTTGAGAATGGAAAGGCATGTTGAAAATGCACAAACCCTGGCAGAATGGCTTGAACAACATCCGGCAGTGGAATATGTCAATTATCCGGGGTTAAAAAGCAGTAAATATCATGAAGTTGCAAAAAAATATCTGAAAAAAGGATTTGGCGGTGTGTTAACATTTAAACTGAAAGGCGATGCGATACTGGCCGATAAATTAATTGATAATTTGCAATTATTAAGTCATGTAGCTAATGTTGGTGATGCCAAAACCCTTATTATTCATCCGGCAGCAACTACACATGAACAACTATCTCCTGAAGATAAAGCAGCAGCAGGTGTTGTGCCGGGAATGCTGAGAATTTCTGCCGGGATAGAGAATATCGAAGATATAAAAGCAGATATTCAACAGGCTTTGGAGAAAGTTTAACTTTTCTCTGAAACGAAAGTAATTTGATTTTTTTAATAGCCAGAGTGACT
>DAITNH010000515.1:0-1688 GCA_036834745.1 Prolixibacteraceae bacterium | reverse complement strand
GTTCATTGGTAATCAGTGCATCGGTGTCGGCAATAGTAGTTGTTTCTGTTCCTGAGTTTACTACCGCAACCCGGTCGGAGTGCGTTTGTCGGGGGAAAATAAACTTCGTGCCTTTTGATTCGCACGAAATAGCCAGTTCTTTTCTGAACCCGGAATAATCAGCTTCCTGATCGCCTGTAAAACGTGGTTTGTTGCCCGAAATCCATCCTTCTTTTGTGGTAATAAAATGGGCGATATCCTTGTATTTTTTGAAACTCTCGAATTTAAAAACCGAAAGCCATCCCTGAATTAGTTTCCTCATGGTTGAAAAAATTTGGCCGCAATGATAGTGACTAAAATTCGGAAAATCCATATATTTGAGAACAAAAATCATAATCAAAAATAATTTAGTAGCACCACGCAACCATTTTAGTGGACAAAACGTCATGGTAATAGATTAATCATACTTCCTTTGAAAAGGTAGGTTCTGCGAACCAATTAAACAATTTATTATCACTTATAAATAAGAATTATGAAAGCAAAAATTTTCTTTTTAACGTTAGTTTTTATTACAACTTTGGCTTGTTCGAAGAACAATGAGAGTTCGACAAACGATCAGAACGACAAAAGGGTGAATGAGTTAGCTGACTTATTAAAGTCAGTTTATGGCGCTGACAGTACGGAAACTACTTCCGGGCAACCTGCTCCCGAAAAATCTACAGTCCAGATAATGCATCTGGAAAGAACTGACAGCTTGAAACTTGAAGCATTGGTACTAAAAATTGAAAAGTCACTTGTCAGCGAATTCGACAATAAGGTAAGCGCATGGATTAACTTTTGCAAAAAGCAACCCAAAACTCAAATGGCAAGCAGTTATGCTGGTCTTGCCTGTAAAGGAACAAATGAGTACAACGAAGTGCTGAATTTCTGTAAGTCGCATGACAAGGACGGTTTATTACTTTTATTTCAATTGATTAATCATTCAGATTGTTTGAGTTCCCGTCCCCTTCTCTCATTTTTGTCCGATCTCATACAATCCGATCCAGAATTACAGGCAAGCAGTAAAGAGGTTGCCGAGGAATGGACTTTTGCTGATGCAGCGACCACGCCGTGCAATGCGCAGCCCATACTGCTTATTGCCAAGGTATTAAATAAAAGGTTTTAGGTTGTTTTGCCAAAGCATTGATTGAAGAACCTAAAAGATCCGGTTGTTTGGTCAAAATATCCATCAAATAACCAAATAGATTGACTGAATCAGCCAATCTATTAATTAAAAGACCTGAACGATTAGCCAAATCACCTGATCGTTTGGGTCTTTTTATTGATCAAAGGTCACTTCCAATTCTCCCGCTGAACACTGACTCATCCCGTTAGCAATTGGCTCATCCTGCCTTTGTCCAAAATTTTGATCGACCGGCGTTGGGTTTCAATCAAACCTTCCTGAACCATTTCGCCCAAAGTACGGGCAAGCGAGGGACGGGTAACTCCGAACATTTCGGCAAGCTGTTCCTGCGATTGAGGAACATCAACTGTTTGAAGCCGGTCGCCAGCCTTTTCGAGCAGATAATGTGCAATTTTTTGCCTGATAGTTTTAAACGACAGAAATTTCAGCTTTTGCGACAAAAATTGGGCGCGTGTTGAAATCGTATTCAGATAATTGTTCAGGATCAGCGAATTAAGTTGTAAAAGTTTCACAAACTCAGGTTTTG
>DAITNH010000514.1:0-1704 GCA_036834745.1 Prolixibacteraceae bacterium | reverse complement strand
TTATGGATGCTCAGGCTTGGACGTATATATTGGTTGGGTTTACTTTTGTTTTATACATCGGAATTGCTGCCTGGTCGCGGGCAGGTTCGACCCAGGAGTTTTATGTTGCAGGGGCCGGTGTACATCCTTTGTTAAATGGAATGGCTACTGCTGCCGACTGGATGTCGGCTGCTTCTTTTTTATCAATGGCCGGATTGATTTCATTTATGGGTTATGGCGGAGCCCAATACCTGATGGGCTGGACAGGAGGTTATGTTTTACTGGCGCTACTGCTCGCTCCATATCTGAGAAAGTTTGGGAAATATACCGTCCCCGATTTCATTGGAGAGCGTTACTATTCGAAAAATGCGCGGTTGGTGGCACTAATTTGTGCCCTTTTTGTTTCATTCACCTACGTTGTTGGGCAAATGAAAGGAGTAGGGGTTGCTTTTGCCCGTTTCCTGGATGTTTCTTTTGAAACAGGGGTATTGATCGGTATTGGTATCGTATTTTTTTATGCGGTGCTTGGTGGAATGAAAGGGATAACTTATACTCAGGTGGCGCAATATTGTGTGTTGATTTTTGCGTTTACAGTACCTGCCATCTTTATATCACTTCAAATGACAGGAAACCCGATTCCTCAGTTAGGCTTTGGAGGCAAAACCACCGATGGGGTTTATTTACTGGAAAAATTAAACCAGGTTTCAATTGATCTGGGATTCGCAGAATATACTGCTGTGAATAAAGGAAACCTCGTCAATATGTTATTTATTACAGGCGCCTTAATGTTCGGAACAGCCGGTCTTCCGCATGTTATTGTTCGTTTTTTTACAGTTCCGAAAGTAAAAGATGCACGTATTTCAGCAGGTTGGGCTTTGCTATTTATTGCGCTGTTATACACAACAGCACCAGCCGTAGCAGCCTTTGCACGCACCAATTTGATTAAAACAGTTTCAGAAAAACCTTATGCTGAAGTACCCCAATGGTTCTCCAATTGGGAAAAGACTGGTTTACTTAAGTTTACCGACAAAAACAGCGATGGAAAAATTCAATATCTTGCTGATGCTAACCTGAATGAATTGGCCATTGACCAGGATATCATGGTATTGGCAAATCCTGAAATTGCCAATCTACCTGCCTGGGTGGTGGCTTTGGTAGTGGCTGGTGGACTCGCTGCTGCGCTATCAACCGCTGCAGGACTTTTACTGGTGATAGCGACCTCCATTTCGCACGATTTGCTGAAGAAGAATCTGAGACCCGACATTTCAGAAAGAGGTGAACTTTGGGCTGCACGTATCAGTATTGCGGTTGCGGTTTTTGCTGCCGGAATTGCCGGAATGCACCCACCCGGATTTGTTGCCCAGGTAGTCGCTTTGGCATTTGGACTGGCAGCTTCATCGTTCTTCCCGGCAATTATTCTCGGTATTTTTGATAAACGTATGAACCGCGAAGGTGCCATTTCAGGAATGATTGTTGGAATTGTATTTACTGCAACTTATATTTTCTACTTCACCCCACAGTTGGGCGGACCGGGAAGCCGTGAAAATTTTTGGTTTGGAATATCTCCTGAAGGTATTGGTACTTTGGGTATGATTTTTAATTTTCTGGTGTCAATTGTTGTGTCCAGATTTACTGCACCCCCGCCTGCCGAGGTACAGGAATTAACTGAAAACATACGTTTCCCGAGAGGTTCGGGCGAAGCTCATGATATTACGATCCATTAAA
>DAITNH010000513.1:0-1723 GCA_036834745.1 Prolixibacteraceae bacterium | reverse complement strand
TAATTGTAGTAATAATGTACTTTTTTGCCAGCTTCGTTCACTCCGCTTTTGGTCACGAGTGGCCAGTGCAGGTTTTGGTCAACGGTTTTAATTCCGGCACGTTCCAATTCCTGAAGAATCAGCTTTTCCTGAATCTCGTCTGAAACAGCACATCCCTGATAAAGCAAAGTTCCTTTCCCGAAGTTGTTGATGGTGATGGCCGGATATTTTCCGAAGTACTGGTGATCGTAATATGCCAGCGCTTTGGCAGTTTCCGGAATCAGGTATTCGGCCCAATCCATTGCTTTATTGGCCTTGTCTTCCACTTTAAACGGATTGTCTTTCAGCGCCAATTCTTTGATGTTCGAAAATTCCTGGTAATAAAAACCACAGGCTTTGCGCAGCGGGCCGGGGGCCAGCATGGGGCGAACCATCGAATTTTCGTCGCAGAAACCACTCTTGAATTGCATAATCACGTGTCCGCCATTTTCGACATACGCGCTTATCTTTTTGAGCACATCGTCGCTGGCAATGTACAAGGCCGGAATCACAACCAAATCATAATCTTCGAATTTTGCATTTTCAGGAAAAATAAAATCGACACCCACATTGTTGCGGAACAAAACTTTGTGAAACTGACCGACCAACTCGTTGCGGTAAATATTGGATGAACCGCCCCACATATCGGCTTTCCCGTTTTTGAAAGGCATCACGTTCAGTGCGGCGTTGGCATCGTGACTAAACAGAATGGCCACTTTGTTGGTGATTTTTAGGTTGACCAGTTTTTTGCCAAATTTCTGCAACTCATGGGCTGTTTTCGAATATTCTGCGTAAGCGCGATTCGGTTGCAGATCGTGCGACAAAACTCCTTTCCAGTAGGTTTCCTGCCCGTAATGAATCGAATGCCAGTGCCAGTATTCAACCATGTTCGCGCCCGATCCCATGTGGGCATACACATTTTGGCGAAGCTGACCATCATACGGAGGCAATTGCGATTTTGAATCCCAGCCAATGGTTTGCGCGTTGGTTTCGGTAATCAGGTAATTTTTCATTTTCACCGAACGAAAAAAATTGCCTGCAAAGGCAATTTCATCGCCAGTAAGATTATCCTGCGAACCGTGATAAACATTCACTGCCATTACGTCCATCTTTTTTGCGCTTTCAATTTGGTCTATATCCTGAACCGATGGCATAAAACAATGCATGATAAACTGGTCGGGACGACGGTATTCGGCAACAATTTCCGACTGCCAGGTGAGATAATCGGCGACCGATTTGCGTTTGAAACGCTCCCATTCCAGTTTGTAGGCTGTATTGGTAACTCCGTCGCGTGTTGGAAACTCATCCCAGTCGTTCATGGTCATTCCCCAGTAATTCAATCCCCATAATTTATTCAGATTTTCGGTTGTGCCGAATTTCTTTTTCAGGTAATTCACAAAACTGATATGGTAATTGTAGTTATTCACCCCGTACGAAGTGGTTTCATTATCAACTTGGTACCCAATAATGGCGGGATGTTTGGCGTAATGCTCCATCATTTTCCTGATCACCCGCTCCGAATAAAACAGAAAGGTCGGGCTGGTAATGTTCATATTCTGGCGGATTCCGTAGTAGGCTTTGTTTCCTTTATCGTAATCGACCAACACCTCCGGATGCTTGTGCCAGAGCCAGGCCGGCATCGAATAGGTGGGCGTTCCGAGAATTACTTTGATCCCGTTGGCATGAAGACCGTCAATAATGCGAT
>DAITNH010000512.1:0-1727 GCA_036834745.1 Prolixibacteraceae bacterium | reverse complement strand
CCGAAATTCTGTCACCCACCACTTTCCGGATTTTGGGAAGAGCCGATGATGCAATCATTTCAGGAGGAATAAAATATTTCCCTGAAACAATTGAGAAAAAGCTAGAAACGGCTATTTCAGGGCGATTTGTAGTTTCATCGTTGCCCGACGAAAAGCTGGGCGAAAGATTGGCACTGGTGCTAGAAGGAAAACAAACTGATACTGAACCGATTAATCAAATATTAAAAAAACTTCTGACGCCGTTTGAACGTCCGAAAGCGATTTTATTTCTGGAGAAATTCCTGGAAACATCGACAGGAAAGATAAAACGAAACGAAATAAAAGGACTGATTCGAGGCATTTAATGAGAAAGCCGACAAATTCACCTGTGAACGGAATCTGCCGGCTTTATATTTTTAGATCTTTTGCTTATTCTTCTTTGTTCATCAATCCGAGTTTGCCAAATGTCCAGAAAAGTAGCGACAATACAACTCCGGTTATCGCTGCAAAAGCCATCCCTTTAAGCTGTACCGACCCAATGTTGATGCTCGCGCCGCTCACACCAACAACAAATGTAATGGCTCCAAGTACCATATTGCTGTTCTTGCTGAAATCGACCTTTTGTTCCACAAACATACGAAACCCCTGCACTGCAATAACTCCGTACAAAAGCATTGTTATTCCACCCATCACTGCATCAGGAATTGTCTGAATAGCTGCCGAAACTTTCCCGATCAAAGAAAACGCGATGGCTAAAAGGGCTGCGCCACGAATTACCCATACGGAATAAACGCGGGTAATGGCCATCACACCAATATTTTCGCCATAAGTGGTGTTTGGTGGCGAACCAGCAAAACCCGACAATACGTTGCTAATACCATCACCCAGGAGCGAACGGTGCAAACCGGGTTTTACCATCAGGTCTGATTCCGTGATTTTTCCGGTTACAATTAAATGGCTGATATGCTCGGCAAGTACAACAATACATGCAGGTGCTATGATTACAATTGCGTTGATATCAAAAACAGGTGTCTGGAAATGTGGCAATGCAAACCATTCGGCATTACTGATTTTATCAATATCAACCATACCCATCGACAACGCCAAAACATATCCTGCAATAACTGCAAAAAGTATTGGAATAACCTGCATAAATCCTTTGAATAGAACCGATCCCAGCATTCCAACAATTAATGTAAACATGGAAATAATTACCACATTTGGAGCCAACACAAATGGCTGAACCGTTTGTCCTACTGCCGTAGGCCATGGGGCAAGACCGGACATTTGTGCAGCAACCGGTGCAAGTTCGAGCCCGATGATGGCCACCACAGCGCCCATCACGGCGGGAGGCATCACCACGTCGATCCACCGGATGCCCCAAAACTTCACAACATACGAAATGACAACAAAGAATAACCCGAAAAAGATAAATCCTGACTGGGCGTGACTAAATCCGCCATAACTGCCGATGACCAGCATTGCCGGTGCAATAAATGCGAAACTTGAGCCCAGATAAGCAGGAATTCCGCCTTTTGTAACCCAACTGTAGATTAAAGTACCTACACCGTTCATTAATAAAGCGATAGCCGGATCAACACCCAAAAGAATCGGAACCAGAATGGTGGCTCCGAACATGGCCGTTAAATGCTGAAAACTAAGTGGTAAGCTTTCCAAAATGGGTAGCTTTTCGTGAATGCCAATAATTCGTCTTGCCATTTACAGGTCTCCTTTAAAGTTTAAGTTTA
>DAITNH010000511.1:0-1756 GCA_036834745.1 Prolixibacteraceae bacterium | reverse complement strand
AATTTTTTGATTCGGAAAGGTATAAAAAAACTACGGAAGAACCGGCTTTAAAAGCAAGTGAGCGGGTGACTTGAAGTCACCCGCTCACTAAAATCAATGTTTTAAGATACGGCAGTTTATTTGTTTTCGAAACGTTTGCCAACCATATCCCAGTTTACCACGTTCCAGAAATTGTCAACATATTCAGCCCTTAGATTCTGATACTTCAGGTAATAAGCATGTTCCCAAACGTCGATGCACAAAAGCGGAGTTCCTTTTTTCTCGGCAACATCCATCAATGGATTGTCCTGATTGGGCGTTGATGAAACGAAAAGTTTACCGTCTTTTCCAAGCACCAGCCACGCCCATCCGCTACCGAATTGTTTTTTGGCTGCACCGGCAAACTCTTCCTTGAATTTTTCCATCGACCCGAAATCTTTTTCGATGGCAGCTTTTAATTTGGCCGAAGGAGTTGTTTTCGTGGGTGACATATTTTCCCAAAAAAGCATGTGGTTGTAATAACCTCCGCCATTGTTTCTTACAGCCGTAGGCTGTTTGCTTATTTCAGCAAAAAGGCTCACGATATCAAGGTTTGCAGCAGGAGTTTCCTTGATGGCAGCC
Organism: Prolixibacteraceae bacterium; assembly: GCA_036834745.1. Lineage (GTDB taxonomy): Bacteria > Bacteroidota > Bacteroidia > Bacteroidales > Prolixibacteraceae > Aquipluma. Next base: position 1,156 of record DAITNH010000511.1, on the reverse strand, counting down.
AGAAAATTGTTGTAATATGCTTTGTGGTGTTTGCTGTAATGAATTTCCATCGTTTTTGCATCAATGGTTGGTTCGAGTGCATTGTATGCATACGGAAGTTCAGGGAAAACACTGTCGATGGCTTTTACAACCGGAGTTGGTTTGTTTGCCGCGTTGCCACATGATGTCGAAATAACCAATGCCAATCCTAAAAGGGCAATAAAAAATGTTTGTTTCATGATAAAAAAATTTAACTGTTAACTGTTTTACTAATTGTATGCTGATAAACAGTCGGCCAGTCCGTTTTGTTTAAAATAAAGGACATTTCGCGAAACAAAAAAATGCTTTTACCAGGGTCTAATTGCCCAACTCAAACATGTTGGCCATGTCGCTTTTCGACAAGGTTTTAAAGGCCACCATCGATTCTGTTTTGGTGATTCCTTCCACTTTGGTTACTTTTTCGGTGATCAGCTCAGCCAGATCGTCGGCATGCGGAAGCCGGATGACAGCCACCAAATCGAACCGCCCACTTACAGAATAAACTTCTGTAATTCCCGGCAGACTTACCAGTTGTTCTGCTACTGAATTGATTTTTGTACGTTCTGCGTTGATGAGTATTATTGCGTTGATCATGATTTTTTTCTCCTGAATTAATGTATTAAAAATGGAACTAAAGTTACGATTTATTATTACTCTACCTTTACCCTTATCCCTTCTGAATGTGCCGCGAATTCGGGCGCATACATACATTGCACCGAAGTAATCCCGTTCGAAAATTCGCCTTTTTGTGTGGCAACCAGCTTGTATTCGAAAACGTATGTTCCTTTTGGCAGCCAGGAAATAAAGAAGTTGGTTGAAGCATCGAGTGTTGATTCGTAATAGCCGAGTCCATCTTGCCAACGATATCCTGAAAGTACATTTACAGGTTCGAATGCCGATGCCCGCATGTCTTTCAGATGAATGTATTCCATATCGCGGTCAGACCGAAGTTCAACACGAACGACAATTTTATCGCCGACCTGAATGGATGAATTTTCCGTAATTGGTTCAATGACCGGTCCGGTTGGCGTATTTATTTCGCGGAATAACTTCTTGTTCAGGTTAAGAGGAGTTTGTGCCGGTGTGATTTTATCCAGTTGTTCGAAATACTGCCAGTACATTGCTCCCCAGGCAACTG
>DAITNH010000510.1:0-1765 GCA_036834745.1 Prolixibacteraceae bacterium | reverse complement strand
GTGGGAAAGTTTTTTATCTATCTTTGCGGCAATTCACAAAAACATGTCTCATGCAGGAAAAAATTCTTATCCTCGATTTTGGTTCACAATACACTCAGTTGATTGGCCGGCGCGTTAGGGAGTTAAACGTTTATTGCGAAATCTATCCTTTTAACCATTTTCCCGCGATTGACGAAACAGTCAAAGGAGTCATTTTATCCGGAAGCCCTTTTTCGGTGAGGGATGCCAATGCACCAAAGCCTGAATTGTCGCATATAAAAGGGAAATTGCCTTTGTTGGGCGTTTGCTATGGCGCACAATACCTGGCTCATTATTTTGGCGGCGAAGTAATGCCTTCCGATTCGCGTGAATACGGACGCGCCAAGCTTGGCTTCGTCGATTCTACAAATGTGCTTTTTAAAAATATAAGCGATCATACCCAGGTTTGGATGTCGCATGGCGATACCATCGAACGCATCCCCGAAAACTACAAAGTAATTGCAAGTACTGCCGACGTTGACAAAGCAGCTTTTCAGATAGAAGGCGAACAGACTTTTGGAATCCAGTTTCATCCCGAAGTTTACCATACCACGGAAGGAACGCAGTTGCTTCATAATTTTGTGGTTGATATTTGTGGCTGCAAACAAGACTGGACACCGGATTCGTTCATTGAAACAACAATTAAGGAACTTCAGGACAAACTTGGCGACGACAAAGTAGTACTGGGTCTTTCGGGCGGAGTTGATTCGTCGGTTGCCGGAGTGCTTTTGCACCGTGCGATCGGTAAAAATCTGACCTGCATTTTCGTTGACAACGGCCTGCTGCGCAAGGATGAATTTCAGCAAGTGCTCGATTCATACCAGCACATGGGATTGAATGTAATTGGAGTCGATGCCCGGCAGAAATTCTGGGACGATTTGGCCGGAATTACCGATCCTGAAACAAAACGAAAAACAATTGGCCGCGACTTCATCGAAGTGTTTGATGTGGAAGCGCACAAAATAAAAGATGTAAAATGGTTGGCGCAGGGTACAATTTATCCTGATGTGATTGAATCGGTTTCTGTAAACGGACCTTCAGCAACCATTAAATCGCACCACAATGTAGGCGGACTGCCCGAAAAAATGCACCTGAAAGTGGTTGAGCCACTGAATTTGCTTTTCAAGGACGAAGTTCGCAGGGTAGGGAAGGCTTTGGGCATTTATCCGGAATTGCTTGGCCGTCATCCTTTTCCGGGACCGGGATTGGGAATCCGCATTTTGAGTGATGTGACTCCCGAAAAAGTTGCGATTCTTCAGGAAGTTGATGCCATTTTTATCAACGGATTGAAAGAATGGGGATTGTACGACAAAGTTTGGCAGGCTGGGGCAATGCTGTTGCCGGTTCAATCGGTTGGCGTGATGGGCGATGAGCGTACCTACGAAAATGTGGTTGCCCTGCGTGCCGTGGCTTCCACCGACGGAATGACAGCCGACTGGGTGCATCTTCCGTATGAATTTCTTGCCAAGATGTCGAACGAAATCATCAACAAAGTTCGCGGAATCAATCGCGTAGTTTACGACATCAGTTCAAAACCACCGGCAACCATCGAGTGGGAATGAAGTGCTCAGTTGTCAGTCGCAGTTTACAGTCACACTTTCCACTGAGCAAAGTCGAAGCGGTGCACTGAGCTTGTCAAAGCGGTGAAAAAGGAGGTTCTATGAACCTCCTTTTTTCGTGTGTATGATAGTGAAGGCCCTATGTTTGTAAAAGCATAAGTTCCAGAGAATTTATTAGTTTAGAGTTG
>DAITNH010000509.1:0-1768 GCA_036834745.1 Prolixibacteraceae bacterium | reverse complement strand
CAGGTGATAATTATTATCGAAGAACGAAAGAATTGGAATTTTTTCCTGAAAAAGGTACTATTTTGCTCGACGAGGTTGAAATCCTGGAAAAGAAGGCACGAAGAGCGTTTAGCCGAAGTTGGGGCGAGTATTCCTGGGCCGACAAAACGTTTGTAATTAAACCGTCGGATTATTCGTTCCAGTACGTTATCGACTATCTTCAATACAATTTGCCTTCGTTGGTGGCTACCGGAGACTACATTACTATTGGCAACAAGCCTGTTACTTTTATGCTTGATGGCATTGGAATTGATGAATATGAGTTGAGAACTATCCGAATGAAGGAAATTGATTTGATCGATTATGTACGTCCCGGTTTCCAAAGAGGGTTTTCGAAAGGTTTGGTGGGGGTTATTGAAAGTACGTGTTTCATTGCGATTTACCAGAAAACCCCCTTCAAACCTGTTATAGATTACAGTTTTAGTAAGGGACGGCTTCGTCCTGAATTGAAAGGCTATCATCGCCCGACGGCATTTTATTCGCCCAAATATTCACCTGAAAACATTGCATCACCCAGGCCAGATTTCAGACCAACTTTGTACTGGAATCCAAACCTTAAGTTTGAAGATGGGAAGATGAATATAGAATTTTTTACTTCCGACGAATTGGCCAATTATATTGTGGTTGTGGAAGGAATCAGTAAAAATGGAAAAATCAGTTTCGGAACGACCAGTTTTTCGGTCAGCCAAAAATGATATGATTGACCGTTTACTTACCTATTTGACATTTAGCGTCGGTCAATTGAGGTAATTTGGTAGTCATCCTGTTGTAATTTCCAGGCAACTTAATGACTACCAAATGACAATTGAATGACTTTTATGACATTAGGTAATATTCCGTATATCCAATAAAAATATTTACCAAACTAATTCAACCTAATTACCGATCCGATTTTCAGTGTTTTTTGGGCGGTAATGTTGTTAACCGAACAAAGTTTTTTAACCGAAGTATTGTACCTTCTGGCAATAACCGACAGCGTATCACCTTTTCGTATTACATGTTTCGAGGATTTTGCTTTGGTATTTACGCTGGCGGCAATTGTCGGAATACTTTGATTTGCAGCGACGACCATCTTGGTTTCAATTGGCTGTTTTTTGTTGTTGAAGTCGTTAGGATCGATTTCCCACTGTTTGTTTTTATAGTAAATATGGTTGCTGCGCAAGGCATACCTTTTAAAATCAATGTATTTGTTCGAGTCAAATGGTTCGCCAAACAGGCGGGTTTCAAAATGAAGGTGGTTACACGTAGCCCTGCCTGTCCGTCCGCCCAGGCCAATTACATCGCCGGCTTTGATGGTGTCGTTTATATTTACACTAATTGATTGTAAATGTGCATAAATGGTTTCGAGGCCATTGCTGTGTCTTACCAGTACAAGGTTTCCATATCCGCTGAAACGTTTGGCTAGTCTTACTTTTCCATCGAAAGCACAACGAACCGTATCGCCTGCATTTAATCTGATGTCAGTTCCGGTGTGCATCCTTCGCCCGCGGTGTCCAAATTTCGAAATCACCTCACCAATTACTGGTGACACAAATGGATGATCGTAAGGTTCTGTTAATCTAATGGTAACCAATTCGTCTTTAGGCGGAAGTGTGGTTAACGGATACCTGATTTGGGTGCTGTTCCAGATATTGTGGTAAAAAGTTTCATCGTTTGACTGAAGTGAGTCGGATGATAATTCTTCATCCGCGTTGTGAATTGAATCCGTTTCACAGAATTCTATATCGTT
>DAITNH010000508.1:0-1779 GCA_036834745.1 Prolixibacteraceae bacterium | reverse complement strand
AGCAAAAAGCTGTCGGCCAGTTGTTCCATGCCATGATCTTTCAAAGTTTCCTGAAAAAATTCGAAGTTGCGTGCTTTCAGCACACCGTCGTATTTGGCAATTTCTTTGAAATTCGGATACACGCACCACTGGCCAATTTCGTGGCTGACAAACGGCTGCGGAAATTTGGCATTGTACACCGACCAGTCGTAATCAGTTCTCGGAGCTTCACCGTTGATCACACTTTTCAATTCCTGTCCCCAGCCCTGAATTCGCGGTGCCGGGTCGCTCAGATAGTCGTTTACCGGAAGATTTGGCCAACCTGCTCCCGATGTGTAAATCCGGCGGCTGTCCTTGCTTTTCCAGAAGTTGACAAATTCAGTTAAAAATTGATGCTGGTTCGGCCCGCCCGGTTCGTTGCCATATACAAACATGCAGAACGACGGATGGTTACCATATTCTGCCATCATACGCTCGCTTTCTTCATAAAGATATTTATCAAACGGTTTTCCATCGCCCAGAGTGGTGGATTGATTTGCCCAGGAAGAAGCTTCCACCTGAAGGTAAAATCCGGTTTGATCGGCAGCATCGAAAGCAGCTTTTGGCGGACACCACGAATGAAAACGCATGTGGTTCAAACCATGTGCGCGACAAATATCAAAAATGCGTACCCACTCGTCAACATCAGTTGCCGGATAGCCGGTTTTGGGGAAGATAGCACATTCCAAAGTTCCGCGCAGGAAAGTTGGCTGACCATTAACCAGAATTTGTTTTCCGGCGGTTTTAAACTCGCGCATCCCAAAAGAAGTATTTGAAACATCGGTTTGCCCCGAAGTGTTATCTTTTAAACTGGCTTCCAGCGAATAAATGTTCGGATGAAATTCGTTCCAGAGTTTCACATCAGCACCCATTTCGAGGCTAATTTCCAGTTCGTTTTCACCTTCTTTTAGTTCGAAATCTGCTGATTCTTTCTGCGAATTTTCAATTACTGCCAGATTTAGTTTTGCAGAAGTCACTTTTCCCGTCAGGTTCTTAACCTTTACTTTTACCGCAATCTTTTTGTTCTGAACATCAGGATAAACCTGAATATTCTGGATTTTCACCATTGGGCGGGCTTCGAGGTACAATTGCCCTACTACTCCATTCCAGTTGCTTTGGGTATGATCTGAAATACTGTGGGAGTTCACCCCCGGATCAAAGTCTTTCACCCGATTGTCGATGCACAAAGTCAATCGGTGTTTGCCGGGAGTCAGGAAATTGGTCAGATCGTATTTATGAGGCGTTCCGAGCGAATTTTGCATGCCAACTTCCTTGTCGTCAACCCACAAACGGCTTTCCCAATGGCAACGCTCGAGGAACAAACCCACAAACTGGCCGTCCCAATCTTCAGGAATAGTCACTTCTTTCTGATACCATGCGGCACCTTTGTAATATTTCACCGGCTGCAGCCAGAAGGGGATTTTGATATTCCCCGGCTCACGAAATTTGGCGTATTCCGGATTTTTGTAAAACGAACTGTCAACAATTTGTCCAATCCAGGGAGTGGTCAGGATTATCTCATCACCTTTCCCATTGGTCGTCATCGATCCGGGTAAAGTGAGAGTATCCGGCAGAACCTGATTATGCCAAGCTTCGGAAATGCCCTTATCAGAAGGATCGGTAGCAAATTTCCATGTTCCGGAAAGATCGATTTTTTGCTGTTGTGCAGGTTTTTGGCAGGAAATTGCCATAACTGCAAGGATCGTGACTAGTAAAAATTTGTGCTTCATATTTATCGTTTATTTTGATGATTTAATTGAA
>DAITNH010000507.1:0-1824 GCA_036834745.1 Prolixibacteraceae bacterium | reverse complement strand
CAATTGCCCGGAACTTCCTATGTAACACGTCAGTCGGTACAAACACCTGCTACGATCAGGAAATGCAAAAAAGCCATTTCAAAAGCTTTTCAGGCTGCCATTGATAAAAAAGGAACCTCCTTTGTTGAAGTCGTTTCCACCTGCAACATGAACTGGAAAATGACACCGGTAAAAGCCAACGAATGGATGGTCGAAAATATGTTCCCGTTTTACGTTCCCGGCGATCTGAAAGACAGTTCGAAAAACAATCCTGAAAGCTACACACCACTTAAAAACTGAAGACAATGACCGAAGAAATCATTATAGCCGGATTTGGCGGACAAGGCGTACTTTCAATGGGAAAAATTCTTGCTTATTCGGGAGTAATGGCCGATCAGGAAGTTACCTGGTTTCCGTCGTACGGCCCCGAAATGCGCGGAGGAACTGCAAATGTTACGGTTATTTTAAGCGACAACCGGATCAGTTCGCCCATCATCAATGAATTTGATACTGCTATCATTCTGAACCAGCAATCGATGGACAAATTTGAACCGATGGTAAAACCTGGCGGCGTATTAATTTATGATCCGAATGGCATTATTCATCCGCCAAAGCGTACCGATATCAATATTTATAAGATTGAAGGAACGCTGATTGCTGCCGAATTGGGCAACGTTAAAACCTTTAACATGGTGGTTTTGGGCGCCTACCTGAAAGCCAAACCGGTGGTTAAAATGGAAAGTGTTGAAAAAGGTCTGGAAAAATCGCTTCCGGCAAGACATCATTATATGATTCCGATGAACCTTGAAGCCGTTCAGAAAGGTTACGAAAGTTTGGAGTTGGTGCAGGCCGTATAATACTATATATCAATAAAAACAAAGCCTTGAAGTTAAACTTCAAGGCTTTGTTTTTTTATGCTTCAAGCATCGCCTGGTATTGTTCGGCGCTTAGCAGGTCTTCAAGTTCTGCCGGATTGTCAATAGATATTTTTATTAACCAGCCTTCACCATAAGCGTCTTTGTTTACAAGTTCGGGAGAAGCTTCAAGAGCCGGATTTACTTCCAAAACTTTGCCGCTGACTGGCATAAACAAATCAGAAACTGTTTTTACTGCTTCGATGGTTCCAAAAGTCTCGCCTTTTTCGAGCGTTTCACCTTCAGTTTCGATTTCAACAAAAACAATGTCGCCTAACTCGCCCTGAGCAAAAGCGGTAATTCCAACTACAGCTTGATCACCTTCCACGCTAATCCATTCGTGTTCGTTGGTGTACTTTAAATTTTGTGGCAGCTTCATATTTTATTTATTATTCGGTTTATCGTGAATCAAAAGTAATACAATTTTTTTATTCAAACCTTTAACAAAAGTCACTGTTATGCATATTCAACGAAGTTTTATTAATTTGCACAACTAAAACAGAAACAGATGTTCCAGACTGAAATTACAGATATATCAGCACTTCAGGAAACCGCAAAACAATTGTTGAATTATTTTCCTGAAGACCGGATATTTGCCTTATACGGCGGGATGGGCGCAGGAAAAACGACTTTTATAAAAGCCATTTGTCATGAACTGGGTTCAGCCGATTATGTAACCAGTCCGACTTTTGCGCTTATCAACGAATACTCAACCAGTGATAGCGCCGTAATCTATCATTTTGATTTCTATCGCATTAAAAAACTGGAAGAAGCTTTCGATTTGGGTTATGAAGATTATATTTACAGTGGAAATTACTGTTTTATCGAATGGCCTGAAATGATCGAATCTTTGTTGCCTGAAGGAATTGTAGAAGTTAGGATTACAGAGCTTGAACATGGTAAAAGGCAGGTGGTAGCGGCAAAAGTGTAA
>DAITNH010000506.1:0-1825 GCA_036834745.1 Prolixibacteraceae bacterium | reverse complement strand
TGTTATTCAGCATGAAATAAATGGTTTCGATGTTTTGCACGGTTGGATGAGCCAGCAGCACATACGTTTTATTTTGCTTTAACTCATTTTCCAGAAATTGCTGGGCTAAACCAACATTTATTGAAATCGCTAAAACCAGCGTAAATACTATTTTTCCGAAGTTTTTCATATTTATACTATTTGCCATCTATTATAATTTCCAGGTGAATTTACCGTTTTTCAACCGAACAGCGAAAAAAGTCGCGATGTTTGTTTTATTTGCTATTTTTAGAACCTCGAATTTCAGACCCAAAAAAATCGATTATGTCGTTTAAACTGTTTATTGCAAGCACTTTCGGATTGATTAAGTCAACCGCAAAAATAGAAGCAGCCAATGAGTCACTGCTGGCCGACTACCAAAATTTCTGCGAGTTTGAGAAGTCAATCGGGCATAAGGAATATCATGAACTTGAATTGTTGGTGAATTCCCCTACTTTCAAACAGAAAAAGAAGGAACTTCAGCACCTTTTATTAAAAGGTAGCAAAGAAGAGGCCCAACTGACAGAACTTAAAAAACTCGAAAGAAACCGCCGTCTACAAAAGTTTTATTCAACCCTGAAATCGGATGAATTAAAGCGCTTTGAGAAAATACTGAATTCTGAGCTTAAAGCAAAATACAGGGAGTTAAAAGCTGCGGTTGACAAACATTCGCTGGCAGCTCTAAAGAAAAAGGACAAACATTCGGAAGAATATGCCTTATATACTGAATTTCATAAAATTAATGACTCGGATGAGATCACCTTCTTCAAAAAATTCAGAAAATCTTCGGCCTATATTAATTACGAATTGATGATCGATTCACCTGAACGGAAACGTTATGAAGAACTTCAGAAAATAACCGAATCAAAGGAGTTTAAGGCAAGGGTTGCTTACCTTGAAGACAAGCACAAATGGGAAAAGACGGAAGATGCGGAAAAGGAAAAACGATTTAACGAATTACAGAAATTACCACAAGTAGTTAATTATCTGAAATACAAAAATTCCAATGCATTTGACTTTTTCAAAAAATGGAAATTGGTTTTTGAAGATCGTTTTGAAATCAGCAAGCTCGACACTCAAAAATGGATGACCAAATCGCATTGGGCAAGTCAGTCATTGGGCCAGAATTATTCGCAGGTAGGCGATTTGCATGCATTTACCGATGGCAAAAATGTTTCGGTTGACGGGAAATCCTTAAAAATTGAAGTACGCAAAGAAAAGGCAAAAGGGATGCAATGGAGGATTCCATTCGGATTTGTAGAGCAGGAATTTGATTATACATCAGGAATTGTTTCAACAGCCGGAAACGAGTGGTGGAAGCATGGGATTTTGGAGGCCAAAGTGAAATATGCCCCATCGCACAATCTGGTTGATGCCATATATTTATTGGGTGAGGAAACTTCGCCGCAGATAAATCTGGTAGAGATGGGTGCAAAAAACAGAGTGGGACTGCTTTCAAAATCAACGGATGGAATTCAGGCAGATTGCGAAAGTATTTCAGGTTTAAAATCGGGTGAATTCTATATTTTCAGGCTCGAATGGTCGGCTCATTCACTGGTTTGGACAATCAACGACCGCGAAATACTGAATTTGACACAAAATATTCCAACATTTAAAATGCACCTGAATGCTGCTTCCATTGTGGTTGCCGAACCTGTAAGCAATTTGCCACACCGCTTTGAAATCGGCTGGGTCAAATTTTACCAGCACCATTAGATTATGAATTGGACGGATGGATTTATAGGTGCAATTACAGTTTGCGACCGTGAAGGAATTGTGGTTTACATGAATGATTTGTCGAAGAAGC
>DAITNH010000505.1:0-1829 GCA_036834745.1 Prolixibacteraceae bacterium | reverse complement strand
ACCAACAGCAAAAACATGGGTTCTTTAACCACGCCCCATGCAATCGCAAACAGATTCTTTGGTTTTGAAGAAGGCAACTCGTTCAGGCCTTCCTGAAGCTGTTTCTGCTGAACCTGATTGTTTGTAAGTCCTTTGTATTTTTCTGATTTTAAATCGATGGTCATGATTATCTGATTAGAATATTCTAACTAATTGCATAAATAATTATTGTTTGCGAAAGACCTTTTCGAGCAACATTTCGAGCAGTCCAACCTCTGTCTGATCCAATTTCAATTTAATCAGCTCAGCCATTTGTTTGTGTGCAAAATCGTGGGTATGATTGATTAACTTTCCTTTCACTGTAAGGTGAAAATGTGCACTCCGGCGGTCTTCATCCGACTTCACCCGAAAGATAAAACCCTTCTCTATCAGCTTGTCAACAGCTACTTTGGTGGTAGGTTTGGTCATGTGCATCTCGGTGGCAAGCTCCGTCAGGTTGGGGTTTCCCAACTGACTGATGGTCTCCAGATAATTCATTTGCGTCAATGTCAATTCCTTAAAATCGAATTGATCTTTGGCCGCTTCTTCCATGTGGCCAATCTCGCGCGAAAGTTTCGCAATAGCTTCAACCAGTTTTTCCATGCGGTAAATATAGTTAGTATATTCTAACAAACAAATAGCCTCCCCCCTGCCTGCGGCAGGCAGGCAACCCCTCCAAAGGAGTGGAGAAAAAACCTGCCACCTGGGGTGTGAAAAAATCATGACGGTGAGGTTTTTTTTGTTCCGTGCTTTTTTTTGACGCTGTCAGGTCTTCCAGACGCTGACAGGTCCCGCCCCTATTGGAAACCTGTCAGCGTCCGAAGGTCCTGACAGCGTTTTTGGAACGAACAAAAATATTTATGAAGATAAAATTTCCACCACACCATCTGCCACCGATCATTTCAATTCCAATTTTGAAATCATTTACCCTACTTATCTTTAAAAATGAATCATTCCAAATTGACTGACCAACTCTCTTTTCCACTTTGGGGAAGGGTTGGGGATGGGGCTATTATTTCGTATTTTTATCCCCACGATGAAAACATTTCTGGAAATACTACACCAAACCGATTTTTCGCACAGCGATCTGGTGACTTTATTGCTTGCCGAAGGCGATAACCGACAGCAATTGTTTCAGCGGGCACAAGCCATTAAGCTGCATACCGTTGGCAACAAAGTGTATTTCCGTGGATTGGTAGAATTCTCGAACATCTGCGCCAAAGAATGCCTGTACTGCGGAATCCGCAAAAGCAACGAAAAAGTAATTCGCTACGAGGCGACCGATGACGAAATTCTGGAGGCCTGCCGCTTCGCATGGGAAAATAGATTTGGTTCGGTGGTGCTTCAATCGGGCGAATTGTCGTCTCCTGCATTTGTAAACCGGGTTGATTTGCTGCTCCGGAAAATCAAGGAACTATCCGGCGGAGAACTTGGAATTACCCTTTCGTGCGGAGAACAAACGTTGGAAACCTACCGCCAATGGCGCGAAAGTGGAGCGCACCGTTATTTGCTTCGGGTCGAAAGTTCCAATCCTGGTCTGTACCGGAAAATTCATCCTGAAAATGATTTTCACAGCTTCGACCGAAGACTTCAGGCATTGAAAGACTTAAAGGCAACCGGCTATCAGGTCGGAACCGGTGTGATGATCGGTTTTCCTTTTCAAACCACCGAAGATTTGGCCGACGACCTTTTGTTCTTCAAACAAATTGATGTTGACATGGTTGGAATGGGGCCGTATATTGAGCACGAAGATACTCCGCTTTATAAATTCAGGAAAAACATAAAAACCAAACAGGAGCGATTTGATCTTG
>DAITNH010000504.1:0-1845 GCA_036834745.1 Prolixibacteraceae bacterium | reverse complement strand
GGGTAATATCCAATGTCGGTAATGAATAAGTCTGCAATAAGTGGATTGTTCTTGACCAGTGCCAAAATCCGGTCAGGAATAACGAAGCTGATTTGCCCCGGAAAACCGTCCTCTTTTTTCATATTGAATGCCTGAATGATTAATGTATTGAAACAGTTATTTTTTTTATTCCTGTAAAATTACCTCAATTTCAGGACTTAAAACAAGTTTGTACAACATGCTTTAATTTCAGTGAAAAGATAATATAATCCATAAATTCATCAAATCTTTCATTTTTCTGAATGAAGTCAACTGGTACTTTTGTTTCAACTAATTTCAAAACTTGTGAGCAAATCAAACTTCAACCGAAAATTTATTTTAGGCATTACGCTGGTATCTGCCATGGGCGGACTTTTATTTGGTTACGATTGGGTAGTTATTGGGGGCGCCAAACCATTTTACGAACGATTTTTCGATATTGCCAATTCGCCGCACCTGCAAGGCTGGGCGATGAGCAGTGCGCTGATAGGTTGCTTGTTTGGCGCCATGATCTCAGGCTACCTCTCCGACCGTTTTGGCCGTAAAATTCCTTTGATTGTAGCCGCCGCATTATTTACCATTTCTGCAGTTGGAACCGGAGCTGTCAATCAGTTTACTCCTTTTATCATTTACAGATTAATCGGAGGTCTTGGAATCGGATTGGCTTCAGCCATTTCGCCCATGTACATTGCCGAAATTTCGCCGGCAAAAATGCGCGGTCGCTTAGTTTCCATCAATCAATTAACCATCGTGATCGGCATTTTGGCCGCACAAATCATCAATTTTCTGATTGCCGATAAAGTTTCGGAAGGTGTTTCCGACATAGAAATCGTTCAGTCGTGGAACGGACAAACGGGCTGGCGTTGGATGTTTTGGGCAGAAACGCTGCCTGCCTTCGCTTTTTTTGTGCTTGCATTCTTTATTCCTGAAAGTCCTCGTTTTCTGGCTAAATCAGGCAAATCGGAAGCAGCTTTTTCTATCCTGAAAAAAATTGGCGGACACGATTATGCCCTTCAGGAGCAAAAGGAAATTACTAAAACTTTACACGGTACAGATTCGAAAATCGACTGGAAAGCGCTGAAATCGAAAAAAGTACGACCGGTTTTGGTTTTGGGAATTGTGTTGGCTGTATTTCAGCAATGGTGCGGCATTAACGTAATTTTCAATTACGCCGAAGAAATTTTCACTTCAGCCGGTTATTCGGTTGGCGACATGCTTTTCAATATTGTGATTACTGGAACAGTGAACCTGATTTTCACACTGTTGGCTATGAGGATGGTCGATAGCTGGGGTCGCCGAAAGTTGATGTTGCTCGGTTCAATCGGTCTGGCACTCATTTATTTTATGCTCGGAACCAGTTACTTCTTCGAATTAAAAGGCCTGGCGATTTTGGTTTTGGTAATGCTTGCCATTGCAACCTATGCCATGACGCTGGCACCTATAACCTGGGTGGTTCTTTCCGAAATATTTCCGAATAAAATCCGGGGAGCCGCTATGGCTTTAGCAACTACAGCTTTATGGAGTGCCTGTTTCGTGCTAACCTATACGTTCCCAATCCTGAATAAATTACTGGATGCCAGCGGAACCTTCTGGTTATACGCTTTCATTTGCCTGGCTGGCTTTCTGTTTATCCTGAAAAAACTTCCTGAAACAAAAGGGAAATCGCTGGAAGAAATTGAAAAAATGTAATGCAGACCCAAATGAGAATTAAATAAGTGAAACAATTTATTTGAACAATTAGAAATACATCACTCACTTATTCTTGAAACTTCTTCAATTAAATCATCAAAATAAACGATAAATATGAAGCACAAATTTTTACTAGTC
>DAITNH010000503.1:0-1856 GCA_036834745.1 Prolixibacteraceae bacterium | reverse complement strand
TATCAGCAATCATCCGAATTGTCGTTCCATGATAACCAAACAATTGAAAGACTTCAGATGCAGCTTTCAATATATTCATTTCGGTGTTTAACTCATTATTTGTCATAATTTTAGGTTTAAAATCTTAATTTTTCGGTCATTAACCCAAAGCGGAGGAATTTCCAACCTGTGACTGAAATACATATTGTAATCATCCTCATGTGCGGGAAAGATTTTCTCATGGTCGTTACATGTCTTTACTCAATCCTAATCATTTCACTTTTAGATGTATGTGCTTTAAAATATCCCAAAGCCCCATTGTTTATATTTGATGCAGGGTTGGCTGGCGTAGCGCTCGATTGATTGATGTTTTCGTTTAAGCCGAAAAAATAATTGTACACAGTTTTGTCAATACTTTGCAGATCAATCGTTACAACATCGCCTTTGTCCGCTTTTACCCTTAACGGAAGATGTGAAGAACTACCATTAAATCCAACATCGTTCCTTATAAATACATCATCCACTAATGTATCATTTCGGGTAACTTCAAATTGGTAGTAATTTTCAGAATTGACAGGATCAGTATAATGAGGAGTAATTTGAATGGTTGACGAACCCTGATCACTTCCAGGTCTGCCGGAGCCACCTGGTCCGCCACCAGAATATGAGCCTGCGAGGGTTTCCTGTACAAGTGAATCAAGATTTACGCTGAGGGGCATTGTCGAAACAGCTGTAAAAATTTGATTATTTATATTAACCATCATTGTGTATGTATGGCCTTCTATACCTGCTAAGCCAGCTTTGAAGTAAATTCCTGCAGATGTTTCAGTAAGTGTATCTATTTGATTAAGTTTATTATCGGTAATTGTAACCAATGCTCCGCTAATTGCCGGATATGCAGTCGTTTCGTCAAAATTGAGCGTTTTACTGATCTTGACTTTTGATTCACCAGCTTCGTTACTTAAATTGCCTTCAATTACAAATCGTGGATTACTTTGATTGAGGTCAATATCAATTACTTTTTCGCAACTGATTAGAAAAAGTAGGGCAAACGGTATGAGAATATATTTTTTCATCTGATTATAATTTGTTTTTTAATTGCCAGATGGAACTCGCCATTGATAATCATGCGACTGTGTGAAATTATCGCTCATGGCTCGTTTCATCTGATTATTTAAATTTAAAGTTCCAGGAAACAGAAGGTATCCATCTGAATAATGAAGTTTGAACTGCAACAGTTTTATTAGGATCTGTATCGCTTTGTTCAAACGTTATGATGTAGGGATTTTCACGTCCATAAGCGTTGTAAAGGCCAAACGACAATTCAGAATTAAAACGTTTCCGTTCTTTGAGTTTGAAGGTTGCACCCAAATCCAACCGGTGATAGGCTGGCATACGGTAGCCATTGCGTTCGGTATAAAGCCAGGTGGTTTGTCCGGCTACTTCGTATTTTCCACTCGGGAAAGTTATCGCATTGCCTGTTTGATAAACCCATACTGCTGACACATTCCACCGTTTTGAAATGTCATACATCGTCACCACAGAAATATCGTGGGTACGGTCCTGACGGGCAGCATACCACTGGTTCTGATTGATTCCGTCAATCTGCTTTTCGGTTCTGGAAAGGGTGTAACCCAACCAGCCGGTTAGTTTTCCCTGGTTCTTTTTAAGCAATAATTCCAATCCGTAAGCCCTGCCTTTGCCGTATAGCAATTGTGTTTCGATGACAGGCGCCCGTTCATCAGCATTGTCTTTATAGTCGATTTGGTTTTGCATTGATTTATAATACGTTTCAGCGCTAAACTCAAACATATTGTTGTTGAAGTTATGGAAATAGCCGAGCGAAACCTGGTCGCCAATTTCAGGCTTAATAATAT
>DAITNH010000502.1:0-1858 GCA_036834745.1 Prolixibacteraceae bacterium | reverse complement strand
TGTATTCAACCCATGCTTTCATGCTTGGATACTGAACTTCAAGAATCCGTTGGTCACCATAAACCAGGTAATTCGTCCACGGAACAATGATGGAAGCATCAGCCCAGGCTGTTGAACCGCCGCCACCTTTCAGCACATCAGGAATTACGTGTGGAATTACACCGTTTGGCAACTGATCGGCTGCGACATCGCCCAGCCATTTGGTATAAAATGGAGCAACATTAAAATTGAATGCCGCTGTCATGCTGAAAACCTGGGCATCGCCGGTCCAGCCCAAACGCTCGTCGCGTTGCGGACAGTCGGTCGGAACATCCAGAAAATTGCCTTTTTGTCCCCATTGTATATTGTGCTGAAGCTGATTGATTAAAGGTTCAGAACAGGTGAATGTTCCGGTAGGATTCATGTCGGAATGAATTACAATTCCGGTGATCTGATCCAGAGATGGTTGAGAAGGTCCTTCTATTTGCACAAAACGAAAACCGTGAAACGTAAAATGCGGTTCGTAAATTTCTTCGCCTTCGCCTTTCAGGATATAAACATCGGTAACTTTGGCGCTACGCATATTGTCGAGGTAAAAGTTGCCTTCTTTGGTCAAAACTTCAGCAAATTTCAAAGTTACCTGATCGCCTTTTTTGCCTTGAACTTTTAATCGTACCCAGCCCACCATGTTCTGCCCCATGTCGAAAACTGTTTCGCCTTTGGGTGTGGTTATAAGTTTGATGGGTTTAATTTCTTCGATGGCTTTTACAACTGCACCTTGCGGAGCAATCAGTATTTTTTTTGAATGATCGAGAATGCTCACTTTTTCCCAGCTGCTATCATTAAATCCGTCATTGGCCCAACCTGTCATTTCTTTGCGGGCATCGTAAGTTTCGCCATTGTAAATGTCAGAGAAAACAATCGGGCCCGTGGCAACTTTCCACGATTCGTCGGTGACGATGGTTTCGCTCGTGCCATCAGTATAATTAAGCTGAAGTTGTGACAGAAGTGCGAGTTTGTTGCCGTAATAATTATTTTGTCCGCCCCAGCCAATGTTTCCACGGTACCAGCCATCGCCCACCATGGCGCCAATCGAATTTTTTGGCTGAATCATCGAAGTTACATCGTAGGTTTGGTATTGAATGCGGTTTTTGTAGCTTGTCCAACCTGGAGTAAAAAGATCAGTACTCACTTTTTTCCCATTCAGGAACAACTGGTAAAGTCCCAGTGAAGTGACATAAACACGGGCTGATTTAATTTTCTTTCCGGTTGAAAAATCTTTCCTGAAATATTGTGAAGGTTTTGATCCCTTTTCTGCAGATTCGGATGGAATTGAAATCCACGAAGCTTTCCACGATTCGGGTTCCAGAATTCCCATTTCCCAATAAGCCGGAGCGCTCCATGCAGTTACTTTGCCATTGTTGTCCCAAATACGAACCTGCCAGTAAACCCGCTGCATTGATTTTAATACAGGTCCTTCATAGACAACGTTCACTGATTTGTCAGCGTTTACTTTTCCTGAAGTCCAAAGTTGCCTGCCTTTTGCAGTTTGGTCGGTAACCTTAATTTCATAGGCAGTTTGAAGTACGTTTTCTTCAGCAGAAAGAATTTGCCAGCTAAGGCGTGGCTTCTGAATGTCGATACCCATCGGGTTGACCTGATATTCGCAGACCAGCTCTTTTACCTCTGTTTTCGCGGCAGCAAACGAATTTAAATTGCTGACAATCATTAAAATGAAGAACATTTTTGTCCATCTAATCATTTGTTTCATAGTAGTATAGTTTAGTTGTGTTAATTTATTCCATGTAAAATACTTCTTCCAGAGGAATGGTAACCGGCGAATTGTCCGGATTGGTTTTCATGATGTCGGCCATAAAAG
>DAITNH010000501.1:0-1868 GCA_036834745.1 Prolixibacteraceae bacterium | reverse complement strand
TGACCAAAAGCGGAGTGAACGAAGCTGGCAAAAAAGTACATTATTACTACAATTACAGCTCGCAAAAATCGAGTTTGGTTTATCCGCACAAAGCCGGAACCGAATTGGTTGCAGGAAAAGCTGTTGCTTCCGGATCCAGCCTAGAAATTGCTCCGTGGGATGTGCTGATTGTGGAGGAGAATTAAAAATAATAAGAAACAAGGAATTAGGAACATCGAAGTTAGCGTTACTTATTTCTTGTTCGATATTGCAGAATTAAAGAAGTGGCTTTTACCGCGTTTGCGGTTATAGTATTGTAGTTGATTACAAGAACAGAGGTTCCAGGCGCATCGGTAGTTGATGATTGAAATATTAACATTCTATGCGCCGATTTCGGAAATCAAATTTATCGAACGTGTCTAACCGCTACGCGGTAATTGAAATTCGGTCGTTCTGCCATTTCTACAATACTTCAATCGCTACGCGATAACATATATGTCCTGTTTTGAGAACCCAAATCGATAAATCATGAAACGAAGAAACTTTATCTCATTATCAGCTTCAGGAATGGCAGTGCTAACTGTAATGCCAAGTGGATTGGTGGCAGAAACAAAGGCAAAATATCTAGTTCGTTTGGGCGGGCCGGTTTTTGAAAAGTGCAATTCTCCTGAAGAATGGGTCGCCGCACTCAAAAAGTTGGGCTACCAGGCAGCTTATTGTCCTGTGGCGCCGGGAGCTGATCCCGCATTAATCAAGGCATATCAAGCTGCAGCCGCAAAAAATGATATTGTAATTGCCGAAGTGGGAGCGTGGAGCAACCCGATTTCGCCGGATCAGGAAACTGCTAAAAAGGCCATTCAGAAATGCATTGATTCGCTGGCTTTGGCCGATGAAATTGGAGCCAGTTGCTGTGTAAATGTGAGTGGTTCGAGAAATCCGAAACACTGGGCTGGTCCGCACAAAGATAATCTGACAGATGCCACGTTCGACCTGATCGTGGAAACTACCCGAAAAATAATTGATGCCGTTAAACCAAAGCATACTTATTTTACGCTGGAATGTATGCCCTGGGCTTACCCCGATTCTGTAGACTCTTACCTGAAACTCATAAAAGCCATTGATCGCAAGCAGTTTGGTGTTCATCTTGACCCGATGAACCTGATTGCCAGTCCGCAGATTTATTACAAAAATGGGGAAATGATCCGCGACTGTTTCCGAAAACTTGGATCACAAATCAAGAGTTGTCATGCCAAGGACATTACACTTCGGGAAGACAATGCTGTTCCCCAATTTGACGAAATCGTTGCAGGGAAAGGTAATCTGGATTATTCGGTGTTCCTGACAGAACTATCTAAATTGAAGGAAGTTCCACTCATGATGGAGCATTTGAATACCGCCGAAGAATATTCACAGGCATCTGATTATATTCGTAAGGTAGGGAAAACGGTGAATGTTGAATTTTAATTTAGTTTATCCCTGACAGGTTCGAAACCCTAGTCAGGGATGATAATCTAAAACTCATTTCAGCAGATTGATTACCCTTTTTATCTTTTCTGTTATTTCTTGTGCAAGAGGCTCCAATGCAGGGTTTTGTATGGCCATCATCGAAGCAATGGGATGAATGGCAGCAACTTCGGTGGTGCCATCTTCTTTGTCGGTTACCACAATGTTGCAGGGCAGCATCGTACCAATCATTTCTTCAGCCTGCAAAGCTTTGTATGCAAAGGCCGGATTACAAGCTCCCAGAATCTTGTATTTTTTGAAATCCACACCCAGTTTTTCCTTTAGCTTAGCTTGCATGTCAATTTCGGTTAATACGCCAAAGCCTTCTGTTTTAACCCAACTTGCAGCCTTTCCTATAAACTAACAGAAAAATCATTCAAAAATGC
>DAITNH010000500.1:0-1881 GCA_036834745.1 Prolixibacteraceae bacterium | reverse complement strand
CTGAGCGCAATCTTACCATTGTCGCCAAACACCTTTGTGAATTTATTCATGTATTCACGGAGCGAAATGTTTCCTTCAACATGAATGAATTTGCGCTCGAATTCGAACAGGTTTTCTTCGTTTGAATAAATACGCGATGCCGACGGGATGTAATAGTTTTCGCCTCCGTGTGATGCAATTCCGTAGCTGTCAGTTTCAGTAAATTTGCCATTGTAAATGCCGTTTCCCCAAACATAAATCCCGTCTTTGCTCCAACCCATCTGAGTAACTTCTTTGGCCGAATTGGTTTTTTCGTACAACCATGCTTTCAACCGGTTCAAATCGGTTTCCGATCCGGTCCACAGGAAGTTTCCCAAACTTTCAATTCTTACCTTGAAGGCTGATATCGATACCAGGTCGCGTTGCGGGATCTCGATCACACGGGTTGTATTGTGGTGGTTTTTCACCTCATACAATCGTTTTGCATTGACGGTACTTTCGATATGAAACAATGGGGTCATGGTGAAATTCGAACGCATTTCGGGATGACCTTTTGAATCTTTGAAAAACATGCAATTTTTCGACACATAGAAACCACGCTCTTCGTAATCGCCTAACGAAACATCATTCGGAATGGAGGATGATTTCTTTACTTCAACCGGCGATTTATCGGCAAGCCATGTTTTGATGTAATCCTGCCAAAGCTTTTTCGGTTTGATGATATTCGAAACTTCTTCGAGATAAACTTCATGCTTCGAAGGTTCGTCGTACCTGGTAATCAGAAACGCGATGTCCTTTATCAAATCAGACTTATGCGCCGGGCTTTTACTTTTTTCCTGAACCGATTTTGTTTTGAATATGATAAAATCAACCTGGTCGTTGTTGGCTTTTTCAAATGCTTCGAGCGTTGTAAATGCCGTGTCCGGATCTTCTTTTTCTGAAAGGATAATCACCGAAACGTGGAATTGTTCCAGAATAAGGATCTCCGCGTTTTTCGACATTGCTTTTTGTCCGGCAGAATCGCCGTCGTAAATCAAAGTAACTTTATTGGTGTAGGTTTTCAGGAGCTTTGCCTGTTCAACGGTTAATGCCGTTCCGCAGGGTGCAAGCGTATTGGTAATGCCAATCTGGTGCATCCGGGTTACATCAAAGTTTCCTTCAACCAGATAAGCTTTGTCCTCTTTCTTTATCTCATTGCGTGCCAGGTTAAGGGCAAACAGCTCATTCCCCTTGCAATAAATTGGGGTGTCGCCTGTATTCAGGTATTTTGGAACGGCCTTGTCAGTGCTAAGAGTGCGGCCTGTAAATCCCAATATTTTACCCGACTTGCTGAAAATCGGAAACATGATCCGGTTGCGGAACGTGTCGTATTCCCGGCCATCTTTCGCCTTTATCAGATCGGCTTCCAGTAACAAGTTCAGGTTAATGGCTTCCTTTTTGGCCCATTTAAGCAGTAAATTTCCATCAGGAGCATACCCCAGGAGAAAAGGCACGATGTTATTGTCGGCTTCGACAGGCTCAGCCACCGTCTCTTTAAAAGGATCAAACCCACGATCCTTCAGATATTTAATTGCTTCAGGATTCAATTTTAACTGTTCGGCAAAAAATTCGGCGGCTTTCTGAACTGCAATCCGGAGGGCTTCTTTGTGCTTGTACTCCTCGGTATCAAAATGTGTATTTGTTGCTGCCCATTCAAAATCAAGGTTTAGCTTTTTGGCGCCAATTTCAACCGCTTCCTTAAATTCAACATTCTGATGCTCCTGAATAAAGCTGATGGCATCGCCACCCTTTCCGCAGCCATAACATTTGTACATGCCGCGTGATGGGGTAACGGTAAACGAGGGGGTTTTTTCGTTGTGAAACGGACACAATCCAACCCACCGTTTGCCACGCTGCTCAAGT
>DAITNH010000499.1:0-1889 GCA_036834745.1 Prolixibacteraceae bacterium | reverse complement strand
CTTGCCCTGAAATAGCACGAATAAAAAGTTGCCTTCTCCTCTTCGGTTCCGCCTTCAACCAAAATACGATTGAGGTGCTTGTTCCAAATTTCCCAGGCTGCCTGTTTGGTTTCTTCAAGCGATTTGGCTTTTCCAAGTTCCATTTCCAGGGTCAGCTCTGCCTGCTCCTGACTGATGTAAGAAGAAGCCACTTTGGCCTGAACTTTTACACCATCATCGAAACGAACCCAGGCACCTGCTCCACGTCCTTCACGTTCAGATTCGCCATCCCTTTGCTCGTTCGATCTGTTATCCCATACGCCATAATCGCGGATGGGCCGGTCAAACTGAATCACAAAATAGTTTTTAAAATTATCCGTCAACCCGCGTCCGTTATGAACATAGCCAATAATCCGATTTTCTTTTGGAAGAATTTCAACTTTACTGAACCCTGTATAACCATCAAAAACAACAAATGAGCCTTGTTTCTTCGGAAATGAAAAACGGATATGTGAGCCTCGTTCGGTTGGTGAAATCTCTGTGGTAACTTGATTATCCAGCTTTACCTTGTAATAATGAGGTTTTGCAATCTCGTTATCATGGCTAAACTTCCCGGCACGCTTAAACTGATTAAGTTCAAGTTCACCTGTGACAGGCATCAGTGAGAAAACACAATAGTCGTTGCTCCAGGAGCTGCATTGATGTGCTTGCTGAAAACCTCTGATTGTATCCTTTGCATACTGATATTTCCAGCCATCACCATTGACACCGGTTTGAGGTGTCCAGGTGTGCATGGCAAACGGAAGTGCTGTAGTGGGGTAGGTATTGCCACGGGTCAGCTCATGACTTGAATTGGTTCCCTGCAATGTATTTACATATTTTACCAGATCGATGCGATCGGTTGCAAATGATTGCAGGACTATAAATAGAAATGCGGGTATTAAAATGAAAAATCTTGTCATTCTACTTGGGTTAAAGATCCTATTTGTTCTTTGAAAAAGAATAGGGAAAATCAGCATCTTTTGTTCCCCTGTTCATGTTTGGTTTTGCACCCATTTCGATGTTGATTTTTGCACCTTTCATCAACTCCGAATAATTGTAATAATTTTTGCCGTATTCTTTTCCATTCAAATCAATTTGCTGAATGTAGCGGTTTTCAGTACTATTTTTGGGTGCATTAATTTCAATTGTTTTGCCATTTTCGAGACTCACTGTGATTTTCTTAACTCGTCAACAGCCGGGGTTACCGGATAAAATCCCATCGCACTGAAAACATACCAGGCCGATGTTTGCCCGTTGTCTTCATCACCGCAAAAACCATCGGCCTGTGGTGTGTACATGCGGTCCATCACTTCGCGCACCCAGTGCTGGGTTTTCCATGGCTGACCGGCGTAGTTGTACAAATAAATCATGTGCTGGATGGGCTGGTTGCCATGTGCATAATTCCCCATGTTCATGATCTGCATCTCGCGGATTTCGTGAATGACTTGTCCGTAATACGATTCATCAAAAACCGGAGGAACGACAAAAACTGAATCCAACATGGTCACGAATTCTTTTTTACCGCCCATCAGTCCAATCAAACCATCAATGTCGTGCAGAACCGACCATGTGTAATGCCAGCTGTTTCCTTCGGTAAAGGCATCGCCCCATTTGAACGGACTAAACGGAGACTGAAATGTACCGTTTTCGTTTTTGCCGCGCATTAAATTGGTTTCCTTGTCGAACACATTTTTGTAATTCTGCGAACGCTTGGCGAAAATGGCCAGGTCTTTTTCAGGCTTCCCAAGCTTTTTGCCCAACTGATAGACACAAAAATCTGCAAATGCATATTCCAGTGTGCGGGCCACATTTTCGTTGATTCCCACATTGTAAGGAATATAGCCCAGCTTATTGTAATAGTCAACACC
>DAITNH010000498.1:0-1923 GCA_036834745.1 Prolixibacteraceae bacterium | reverse complement strand
GAACTTGCACTTGGGAATGTTGACCGACCGATTACTATTTACAACGGGAAACGCAATTTTTACATCGCAAGGGTTGCTGTTTTTGAAAAACCGAACGGTGAATTGAATTTCAGGCATCTGAAGTATCCGAATGTGTATGTTAAACGATCGAAATTGACGCCTTCTGTTTTTTAGTCAATTCACAAACGCGATTATACCAATGTCCGTTTGCGGCTTTTGCGGCTGATGAGGTAAACGCCTGCCAGAACAATTGCCATACAAACAAGGTGAAGAAGGGTCACTTTTTCACCATCGAATACTCCCCACATAATGGCAAAAACCGGGATGATGTAGGTAACCGACGAGGCCGCAACTGCCGATGAGTAGCGGATCAGGCTGTTCATTAGCATCATGGCCAAAGCGGTGCCAACAATGCCAAGAGCAGCCAGGGCGAGCAAATGGACCGGCCATGAGGGGTTTGCCACCACCGGTGCAAAATCGGTGGTGAGCAGATAAGCCAATGCCACCGGACCAATAAACAGAAACGACAGGGAAGTAACCTGAATGCCTGTGAGATGCGTCAGTTTCGATTTAATTTGGTTGATGCTGATGGCATAAAAACTGGTAGCCAGCACAATGTAAAACGCATAACTATTAACAGTTCCAAGGCTGAAACCGTCTCCGGCAAGGATCAATCCTGAAGCGCCTGCCAGTCCGAGCGACAAACCCACCACCTGCATCCAGCGGAAAGCCGTTTTGTGAAAGAGCAACCCAACAATCAGGGTAAATACCGGAGTGAGCGAATTGAGCATTCCGGCCAGCGAGCTGTTGATTTGCGTTTCGGCTTTCATAAACAGGAATGCAGGAAAAAAACTACCGATAAAACCGGCAATCAGCAGGCTTTTCAAATCTTTTTTCTGAAGGTTTTTCAGTTGCCCGATCGAAATGGGAAACAACACCAGCGAGGCCAGCAAAATACGCAAAGCGCCCGCCTGTTCCGGGCTGAAACTCTTCAAGCCAATCTTCATTAAAATAAACGAACTGCCCCACACAAAGGCAAGCACCATCAGAATGGCAAACTGAAACCAGCGTTTTTCCCAGATCATTGAATGGAAGTTTAAAGGGCGAAAGATAATGGAAAATGGAAACTAAAGAAAAAGGGTTATCTGCAATTTGCACAGATAACCCTTTGGTATTTGAATGTCTATAAATGCCGACTAATCATCGTCATCATCATCGTCATCATCATCGTCTCCATGATGATCGTATTCCACATCTCCACACGACGAAATCTTACTCTTTAGCTTCAGGTAAATGTCCGGATTTGAAGTCGTGTTAACGATTAACTTACCATCAGTTAAGGTTGCAGCGCCAAGGTCCGATTCTGAAACACCGCTCATCAACTGGGCCAGGTTCAAAGTAACCAGGGCAGAATAATCACTGATGCCTTCAAATGTTGTTCCTTCCTTTTCAACTTCAAATTTGAAATCTTCGTTCATCGTGATTTCGATTGGAATTACAGTTCCCTGAGCATCGGTGTAGGTCCCCGCTAAATAAAAAACAGGAACCGTAGAGTTTTGAGATTTGGCAGCTTCAATTTCCAGTTCTATTTCGTCATAAATTCCCGGATCA
Organism: Prolixibacteraceae bacterium; assembly: GCA_036834745.1. Classification (GTDB taxonomy): domain Bacteria; phylum Bacteroidota; class Bacteroidia; order Bacteroidales; family Prolixibacteraceae; genus Aquipluma. Next base: position 312 of record DAITNH010000498.1, on the reverse strand, counting down.
AGAACGATGTCTCCGATTACCGAAGATGCATCGAAGAGATCAACGACTTTTGATCCTTTCCATTCATAACTGACTTCGTAAGAATTTTGAGTATTTTCGGTCTCTTTTCCTTCAGCCTTAAACTCAATGTGCGAGACGTTCATGGTGCAAACATCCCAGTTTAACAACGGGGTTACAAGAGTTGCCGATTTAAGAGTAGTAGAACTCTTATTGATTGCCTGCATTTTTACCTGCAATACCGGCGATAAATCTGTGTTATTCTTTTCACAGGAAAACAAGAGCACCCCTAAAAATAATAACATTACTGCACTA
>DAITNH010000497.1:0-1924 GCA_036834745.1 Prolixibacteraceae bacterium | reverse complement strand
CCGCCATGTTAAAAATAAAGCGGTCATGTTGGTAGGGGATCAGTCATGTAATACATGGACGGATTCAAATCAAACCACCCGGAAGTTATATAGCATTTCCGGGCGGTTAGTTCAGTAAGTTTAGTCCTGTACAGGCACTTTCGCTTTTTCGAGGTTGGCTTGTCTCCAATGTTCGCTGTTGTATCCTTTTAGCCTGTCGGGATTTTGCCAGAACAGGTACTTGCCGCATTCGCGGATTTCGTCCACCGCCTGCTTTAGTAAAGTGTAGGCCTTGTCGCGGACGATCATGGCTTCGCTGGTGGAGTCCCTTTCGCCATTGGTGGCTCCCAGGAGGTCTCCCATCACGTCGGAAACATTGGCAGCTTCGTCAAGTTGCTCGACGGGAACACCTACCGCAGTCACCTGATTTAAATTGGCTTTTCCCAATACCGAGAGATCGTTGAGATCCTGCACCATGTCGGAATTGGTATCTCCCTGCGCAATTTCGTCAACACGGCCCAGCAAAACCGGGTCTTTACGAAAAGCATAACGGAATGCGTGGAGCAGATGGTTGCGCAGTCCGAAGGCTTGCGGGGCCATTACTTTCCATTCCTGTTCGGCCTGCTGACGGGTGTTGCGCTCTTTGATCCAGAGCGACTGTGACTCGCGGCAGGCACCGGCGCGAACAGGAAGTAGGTCGATCAGGACAGGATCAATTCCGCCATTGATTAAGGCATCCCTGTCATCACGGCACCAATGATACAGGTCCTCAGATTCCTGTACGAAGACACTAACAGGCATGTTTGGAATCATCACATCGGCCGGTTGAATGGCCGTAATTACTGGCAAAAGTTCATTGTAGTCAGTGGTTGTTGACATCGCTGATTGGTTTTAAAGTTAATAAACTCAGAAAATTTCGAATTTAAATCTGGATAGAATGATTCTGCGGAAGATTTAGATATCAGTCGGTAAGACTTAAAACTGAACCAAGTTAAGACAGTTTGTTAAATAAATCATTATGATTTAGAAAATATGTTTCGAATGGTATGTATTTCCATGCGAACAGTCCAATTTCAATGATGAATGGTAAAATTCATGCATTCCCATTGCACTCCAAACCGGGAAATTGCCGTCTATTCGTTCGGCCCCGCAACAATATGCCCCGTTGTTGGTTTCATTCAGTATAGAAAAATGAAAAGACCGCGCAGACATATCAACTTATTGGCACTGCTCCTGATTCCGGTTTATTTGCTGGTAATGGGGAGTTGGGTAAAAAACAGGCACACCCACGTGTTGCCAAACGGGACAATCATTACACATTCGCACCCGTTTACCGATGCAAAAACCGGATTACCGCTGAAGCATGGCCATACTCAAAATCAAATTGTTTTTCTTCAACTTTTTACTTTCGATTTTTTTGAGTCTTCTCCTGAAGTTTTTATTGCAGAAGAATTCAGTAATTTCCGTAGTGAAACCAACACTGTTTATACAGCTCAAATTTCAATTTCTTTCAGGACAACAGCCTTTCTCCGGGGTACTCCTGAAGTGTAAAACAAACCGCCTTACCGAAATCAGGCTAACTAAAGTTTATTTATCCGGGCAACCCTAAGTAAGGGAAGCAATTTATTGTCGCATTTATCAATTAACTCACCCCAAGTCCGCAAGCGGCCTTCCCCCTCTCTTTTGAAAGAGAGGGGAAAAGCATCGCAGACTTCGGCGTGAGCGTTCGACTGAACTCACGCCGAAGTCTCAGTGGAACGATGCGACGGGGTGAGTTAACAATTACAAATGTCTATTCTCTTTTTATAATTACCCATACAAAACGTTATCGAGCTGGAAAAACCATTGATTTATCCTGAATCTTCAACAATACGCCCAGTTGTTGGTTTAATTCAGTATAGAAAAATGAAAAGACCGCGCAGACATATCAACTTATTGGCACTGC
>DAITNH010000496.1:0-1939 GCA_036834745.1 Prolixibacteraceae bacterium | reverse complement strand
TCTTTAAATGTTGGATTAGGTAATAAATTTGTGACTTCAATTAAGATATTTAATGATACACTTTACGCCGGAACAAATGGAAATGGGATATGGAAGCATGACATTAAAAACATTCTATTATCTAATAACGAAGCCAATAAATTTGAGGATCAAATAAATATTTATCCAAATCCCGCATCTGATTTTCTTCATATTCAAACCGAAAATGGAGCAAATTTTGAATTAAAAATTGTTGATCTGATGGGTAAGCAAATTTTATCACAACATAATTTATCAAGTGGAAAGATTGATGTTTCAAACATTCAAAATGGAACTTACATTATTATCTTGAATTCAATTAAGGGTGTATTAACACAGAAATTGGTTATCAATCGATAATACTGTCCACTGAAAGTATATGCCTTTAATTCAAGGATTTTAGTTTGTTTTTATTCTAATGGGAACTCTGTCAGCAATCTTTTAAATTAACTGTACCTTTGCCGGATGACAAGTCCGATTAAAAATCAAACAAATATTCTGGATAAACTGAACATTGAAAAACTTAATGTTATGCAGGAAGAAACCCAGGAAGCCATCCTCTCCAATCCTGAAATTGTATTGCTATCTCCAACCGGTACAGGAAAAACATTGGCATTTCTGCTGCCAATCATTTCAGAACTGGATATTAATTGTCCTGAAGTTCAGGTTCTTATTGTAGTTCCTTCGAGAGAATTAGCCATTCAGATTGAGCAGGTTATCCGCGAAATGGGAACCGGTTACAAAGCAAACGCGGTTTACGGTGGAAGAGCCGGCTCAAAAGACAAGACGGAGATGAAACACCGTCCTGCAATTTTGGTCGGTACACCCGGACGAATTGCCGATCATTTGCGGAGGGAAAATTTTTCATCAGAATTTATCTCGACTTTGGTGCTCGACGAATTCGATAAATCGCTGGAGATCGGATTTGAAGTTGAGATGAAGGAAATACTGAATTTGTTACCGAATGTTCAGAAAAAGATACTGACATCGGCAACGCAGGAAGTTGAAATTCCGAAGTTTGTTGGGTTAAAGAATCCAGCAGTCATCGATTACCTGGATAAAGGAACTTCGCAGTTGAAAGTCAGAACAATTCTTGCACCTTCACCAAACAAGTTGGATACACTGACTGAATTACTTTGTCATTTGGGAAACCAACCCGGAATTATCTTCTGCAATTTCAAGGATACCATTCAGGAAGTGAGTGACTTTCTGAACTACCATAACATCGGACACGGATTGTTTTATGGCGGAATGGAACAAAAAGACCGTGAACGGGCACTCATCAAATTCCGGAATGGAACGCATCAGTTAATTGTAGCCACCGATCTTGCGGCACGTGGATTGGATATTCCGGAGATTAAATTTATTATCCATTTCCAGCTTCCGCAACGGGCACATGAATTTACCCACCGGAACGGTCGCACTGCCCGCATGTTCAACGATGGAACGGCCTATGTGATAAAAGGAAAAAATGAAATTCTGCCTGATTTTGTTGAAAACGCAGAAGTTGAAGAAATGCAGTCTTCACCCAAACCATCGGCTTCCATCTGGAAAACACTTTTTGTTTCAGGAGGAAGAAAAGATAAAATCTCGAAAGGAGATATTGCTGGATTATTTATGAAACAAGGCAAACTCGGTAGCGACCAGATCGGAACCATCGAAATTAAAACCGATTGTGCTTTTGTGGCTGTTCAGGCATCCGAAGTAAATCGGCTTATTTCGTTGGTTGACAACAGCAGATTGAAAAGTAAAAAAGTGAGGGTGACGGTGATTTAACGTTATTACATCTCTAATACAATCGTATATTTGTGATACAAAACATGTTTGTTATGAATATACAAGTTAGAAAACTCAATGCAATTGAGCATATTATTGCACTTAAAGACGAAAAGGTATTAAGCAAGATTGAGTCAGCTATTGT
>DAITNH010000495.1:0-1986 GCA_036834745.1 Prolixibacteraceae bacterium | reverse complement strand
GTATATTCGTGAGCAAAAGCTACCCGAAGTGAAACGAAGGGTTTCGCTTGAACACCACATAGCAGCAATGTCATAAAAGTAGTTCAATTGTCATTTGGTTGTCATTAAGTTGCCAGTAAATGACAACTTAATGACAATAAATGACCACAATTGACTGACGCAAAACGCCAAATAGGTATGTAAACGAACAATCCCATTTTAGAAACACAGCTTAAGCCAACATCGCTTCTGCCCTGTCGCCATTTTTATCGACGGTGACCACCACCACTTTGTCGTCGGCTTTTAATGAAGTTTCAAAAACAAACGGTTTACTTCTTAGGATTTGAGGTTTGTGCTCAATTTCACCGGCTTTTACGCCATTGACCAAAACTTCATACGATTTAACGGCCGCATCGCCTGCAAAAGCGGTGTCCCACAAAATTTGGGTTTCTGTTTTCCGAAGGTTTCCGGGAGCAGTTAAACCAACCTTGTCGATCTGGAAATAATTTGAGTTGGCTTTTACGATGGTTGCCTGTTCTTCAATTCTATATCTTTCATTTTCAGGCATTCCATTGGGTTCGATTTGCGCGGCATAAAAGTTTTGGGTCAACTGGCATTTCATCGGATCTTCATCAATTTGTCCGATACCAATGATGGCAGTATGGATTCCCGGAGTGGTCAGCGAATATTCAACCAACGGACGGCTGGGCAATTCGGGCGTACCAACTTTCCTGAATACATCTTCAGGAATTTTCGACCAGCGTGGTTCCTTGTGGTACAAGGCCGCATCGGCAAACACTTTCATGGCAATAATGCCCATGCCTTTTGCAGCAGCAACGGGTATTACATTGTGCTGCATATTGTATTTTGTTTTATCGTTGGCATTGATCGCGACAAGCATCCCTTCCAGGATTCCGTATTCGTCGCGTTGAATCATTTCAATCATGGCAGGAGGATTGGCATGTCCCGAAAAGCCGATGTGACGGATCAATTTTTCATTTTTAGGGTTCATACCAGTCAGGTTGGTTCCATCGCGAAGATCACGAAGCGCAACCAAAGCGCCGAAATTTCCGTTGGGATCGAGCGGCGTTTCCAGCCCTTCGTATAGCACATCAATTTCAGCAGTATTGTGCAGTGTATGAATCAAAACCATGTCGAGGTAAGCGCCTTCAGGATAACCGCCCTGATTGTCGCCAAAGATCTGCGTGAGCGAGCGTTTCACATCATCCACCGCACACTGCACCTCAGGCATTCCATTCGACCAATTATTGACGTTTTCCCTTTCCGTCCATCCCGGTTTTCCCCAGCGCATGCAGGTTTTACTGGTCAGCCAGATTGATTTCCTCAGTTTTTCATCGTAATTAGCTTCTCCGGGAATCAGGTTCAGAGTCTTGAAAGCCTTGTTGTAATTCAACTGACTATCGGCATATAAGTTGGAAGTATCGAAATAGTTGATTCCCATCTTGAACGCTTTGAGGATAATCGGCACGGGATCGACATCAGCGGGCGTCCATTGCAGCGAAGCCTGGCCTCCAAGTGCAAGCGTGGTCACCTCAAAATCGAAGTTGCCAAATTTGCGTTTCATGGGCGAGGGCATATTTTCGGTTGTACAACCGGCCATTGATAACATGGAAACCCCTGCGGTGGTGGCAGCAGATACTTTAATAAAACTTCGGCGCGATAAAGGATAGTTTTTCGGTGTGTTCATGGAGTCAGGTTTTAAAATTTGTTTAAAATTAAGAAAAAATCCGCTTATATTTGTTTTCTAACCAAACACATTAAACTTATCCAACATGAAGAAAATCATTTTAATACTTGCGCTGTTAATGGCTTCCGGATTCTATCAAACCAATCAGGCAAAATCGAAGCAGGCCGGGAAAGATTCCGGAGAGAAGATATTTATTAAACAGGCCGATCAAAGTTTAGCCCTGATCGAACAGGCGGCTAAAAAGATTTCCATCAAAGGAGTTGCGGTTATTGCTTTTATTCCGGGCGATGTCACCGAAT
>DAITNH010000494.1:0-1990 GCA_036834745.1 Prolixibacteraceae bacterium | reverse complement strand
GCTCATATTTAGCCATTCCTCTTCCTAATAAAATGCATTTTTCATTGGGACGAAGCTTAATAGCTTGGTTGTAATTACTAAAGTTTCGCACATAAATATTTAATCAATGTTTCCGGTGTTTTTTGATTTCCGGTATTTTCTAAAGTATTGTTTTTCTTTGTTTTTAGTTTTCCATTTTCGTTATGCCGCTCTACTGTTTTGTTCAGTATCACCCAGAAGTCGTGCAATGAGTTCATTTGCCTGATCGTTTTGAAAAATGCGTTCAAGGAGTTCTTGCTCATCTATTTGGTCAAAAACGATTGCAATTATTTGTAGCAATTCGATCATTAACCCCCAAAGCCTTTGGTTCAGGCGTTGCTGTATGGCTGACTCGCTAATTTCGGAGAACAACCCGTTCATGGATTCATAGTTGTCAACGCGGTATCGCAAGGTTAACAGCATGTGCTGGATCATGGTGATGGTCGAATCGGCGATTTGCGCGTCAAAGTCGTTGGATTGGCATTTGCCCAGTCTGAGCAATTGTTTTGATTCCTTGAAGAAAACCTCGATAGTCCAACGTGTCTGATATATTTCGATCATCTGGATGAATGACAATTGGGTATTGGTGCAGAGCAACACCTTCCACTTGCCATTTTTGCCCTGTTTGCTGAAGAACAGATTGATTTTCGTGCCTTTAAGTTCGACTTCGGCCTGGGTGTAATACATACCAAGCTTGCGGCAACGTTTTGCTTTTCCGGTCAGGTTCCGTATTTGGCTGTATGTGTACATCATCCCATTGTACAGAAATTTGGTTTTGGCAAATTTATACATCCCGATCAAATGCACCGTGTGGTTTCTTACTGAAAGAACCGCATTGATAAAGGCATCACAGGTAAACCAACTGTCCATCAGTACATAATCAACAATAAAACCCAGGCTTATTGCCCGTTTGAACATTTTTATGGAACAATCAATTTTTGACATATCAGCTTCTTCTGCTCTTTCGTTCGAAGGGGAATCCTTTTTCCGTTTTTTCTTGTATTGCTTTTTTAGTTCTTTCTTTTTCAGCCCAAAGGGTTTTTCCTTGTTTTGCCCCAGTTCACGGTGCAAAGAAAAATCAAGGGGGACAAGCGATGTCCCATCCCAATATCCCATCAACAGAAGTTTGAAGCCCAGTACTGCCTTTTGGCTAACATGATCCCATACTCGTGATACTTTTTCTATATGCTTGCCTGTTTTCTCGATCAAGGTGTCGTCAAAGATCATACACTTTAACCCCGTGCTTTTATCAAAACTCTTGTTGGTTAACGATTTGAACTTTGTCGCAAACAACCACAACACCATTCGCCAACTAATACTTGGATTGTTTTTCAACCGGTAGAACGTGTCCTTTCCTGCTTCGATCTGGTGGTTTACACAACCATTCAACATTGAATGAACGGTACTGGAATCAATAAATGGCATGGACAACAAAATGGTCATGATCCATTCAAAGCTATACCCTCTGGATTTGATCTCGGATACAACCCGGCACAGATTCGAAAATGTGAAACATTTCAAAGAACTGGAAATAAAATCGGGTTCAAGCCACTTATGGGTAAAACCGTTTTTTAATTCTGAAATCTTATTAATATCTTTACGCTGTAGCATGGTTTTGTTGTTTTGGATTCGCCCTTAAATTACTAATATTTAAGGTCTTAACAAAACTTCCATGCTACTTTTTTATCCCTAAATTCAACATTTACTGCACTTTATCTATGTGCGAAATTTGAGTAATTATTAAGGGCCAATTTGGGTCTTTCCTTAACAAGCAACATTTTAGCACCCATCATATAATACTTTGTCGCCCTTTTTATAAAATCGGTGGTGTTTTCGAGTTTAAAAACAATTGATATTTCTTTTCCCATGGCGACTGGTTTTTCATTATTTAAACCAGGTTTCCAAAGTTTGGATGTGGTTTTTAATACCCGAATAACTTCTTTGTCAATTGCAGGAGATACGCTGTTGATAA
>DAITNH010000493.1:0-2004 GCA_036834745.1 Prolixibacteraceae bacterium | reverse complement strand
TATTTCAGTCCCAGTTCCCGCAACATTTGCCTGAAATCGTTGCCTCCATGACTGTTCAAAATAATGAGTTTATAAATTCCCTGCCTGTTGAGGGTCTCAATAATGTCGTTCAGGATGGCAAACTGCGTGGATGGGTTCAGGTTCATGTCGAGTGTTACATCGAACTGACCCGTATTTACACCAAACGGAATGGCTGGTAACACAATCACTTTACCACCTTTTTCCCAGGCAATCCGGGCAGATTCGGCTGCGATTGCGTCAGCTTCCACATTGTCGGTAGCATAAGGCAGGTGATAATTGTGCGCTTCGGTGGCTCCCCAAGGCAATACAACGAGTTGATAATGTTCGTCTTTTACTGTTTTCCAATTGGTTTCGGCTAAAATATAAGGTCTCATAATCGGGTTTTTAGTTGCTGAATTGTCTGATGTTGTGAGGTTAAAAGTAATATTGTAGTTCGATATTTATCTTTAAATAATAAAAATATTTGAATTGCTGAAATTGTGCAATCGAGTGCATTAGAAGAATCATTTCAATAAAATGTTGACTGATACCAGTTTTTACTTTTTAATATTGCATTCGTTGGCTACCTTTAGGGCAAATTTTATAACCACTAATAATAACACTGATAAAAACCATAAATCAATTAAATATGACCAACGATCGAAGAACTTTTATCAAACAATCAGCCGCAGTTGCTACCGCGATGAGTGTTTTTCCTACCCTGATGAACGCCGGATGCGTGGGGGCAAATGAGAGGATTACTGTCGCACTCATCGGCTGCAACAATCAGGGCTGGACCAATTTAGTGTCATTCATGAAGCAGCCCAATGTGGAATGTGCCGCCTTGTGCGACGTTGACCGGAACGTGATGGAGAAACGTGCTGCTGAAGTTGAAAAAATGACCGGGAAAAGACCTGCTCTTTACAGCGACTTCAGAAAAGTACTAGAGCAGAAGGATATTGATTCGGTGATAATCGGCACGCCTGACCATTGGCATTGTATTCCAATGATTTATGCTGCCGAAGCCGGAAAAGACGTGTATTGCGAAAAACCGCTTGGCTACACCATCGAAGAATGTAACCTGATGGTAAAAGCTACCAACCGTTACAAAACAGTTGTTCAGGTTGGGCAATGGCAACGCAGCGACCCGCATTGGCTCGATGCCGTTAAATATATTCAGGCCGGAAACCTGGGACGTGTCCGCTCTGTTCGTGCCTGGTCGTATGTTGGCTGGAAACGTTCTATCCCTGTAGTTCCTGATAGCCAGGTACCTGCCGGAGTCGATTACGACATGTGGTTAGGGCCGCGTCCCGAAAGAGCATTTAATAAAAATCGTTTTCATGCCTCATGGCGTTGGTACTGGGATTACGCTGGTGGTGTAATGACGGATTGGGGCGTTCACCTGCTCGATTACGCACTTTTCGGAATGAATCAGTATGTTCCTAAGTCAGTTAGTTCATCGGGTGGAAAATATGCTTTCCCGACTGATGCCATGGAGACTCCCGATACTCAAATGTCGATGTACGATTTCGGTGATTTTGGTATTTTGTGGGATCACACCATTGGCATTTACGGTGCCCAGTTTAAACGTCGCGGACATGGAGTTGCCTTTATCGGTGAATACGGAACTTTGATTGTTGACCGCGCTGGGTGGGAAGTAATGGCCGAAAATAAAAGCACCAGTGCAAAAGAAGGTTTTGCCGATTTGCCAATTGTTAAGGGTACTAATCAGGGACTGGATTTGCATGTGGCCAATTTCCTGGATTGCATCAAAACCAGGAACAAACCCAATTGCGACATTGAAACTGGTGCCCACATCGCCCGTTTTGCACAAATGGGCAACATTGCCTACCGTTTAGGCCGGAAGATTGTTTGGGATGGCGACAAACAGGAATTCCTTAACGATCCTGAAGCCAATGCGCTGACCAAAGCCGAATACCGTGCCCCATGGTCACTGCCTAAAGTATAAAATCTACTTCATTCTACTGACGGGGTGACTTCAAG
>DAITNH010000492.1:0-2032 GCA_036834745.1 Prolixibacteraceae bacterium | reverse complement strand
CCCGCCGGGACCGCCAAGGAAACCGTATAATTTACTGTCAGGATTGATATTTTTAATCCCATCGAAAATACCTGAAATGACATTGTGACCGCCCGGAGCCTGGCCTCCTGAAAGGATTACGCCAACGTTCACTGCCGCATATTGCTTTTTTTCGTTCGTCTTCTCGAATGCAATTAGTGGCATTCCGTAAGTATTTGGAAAAAGCTTTTTAATTTCCTCCTGATCGGCTACCGATTGGGTTTTTTCACCATCAACCAGTTTTACTGAAGACTTTAATGAATTTGGAAGTTTTGGCTGATATTTAGCCCTTTCTGATTGTAATGCGCTAATGGTCATAGTTCTTATTTTTTGTTAGGATTAACTTTTTAAAACCGGTGCAAAAATAAACTAAAACCATTGGTTTTAACATCAGATTGAAAGCATATTCAACCTATTTAAAGTAAATTTAAAGCCGTCAGGTCATCCAACCAGAAAATCAGCAATATTGCCTAAACTACTGACTGTTCCTTTGTAAAACTCACTGTATTTGCATCGGGTACAGGTTATGGCAGTAAATCTTCTGTTCTGAATATTGAAGAACCTTGAGAAGCCGTTCCCGGTTGTACGAATCACATCAGCTTCGGCCTGAGTGTTTCCACATTTTGGGCAATGATACTTACTTTGCTGCATGGGGATAAGAGTTTGTGAGTTAATAGTTTAATATTGTTTTGTTATAATTGTTGTAATTGTTGTAATTGTTGTCGGAATGTCAGTTGTCAGTTGTTTTTCTGATCACTGCGACTGATCACTGGATTCCTCTTCCGGCTCTTCCTCAGTTGTTTTTATTACCGTTCGCCGGGCATCCCGCAGTGCCTTTGCGATAATCCATTCAATTTGTCCGTTCGCACTGCGAAATTCCTGAGCCGCCCACTTTTCAAGAGCATCATAAACATCAGGATCAATGCGCAACACAAATGATTTTTTCTTTGCCATATCGTCACCCTCTCATTTATTCAATCAAAATCATTACGAACATTCATATTCAACAAAGACTATTTCGCCAGTATAAAACTACTGATTGTCTCAATTAGTTCAGTATTAACAGGAAGTTCAGGTTGACTGTAAGTTTGATAATTTTTCATCCTGTCAGCCTCTGCATTCTTGAAAATATGATTCATGCCTTCGATAATAACCATTTTTGAACTTGGTTTTGCAGCCAGAAGTCGTTTGGCGTCTTCAACACTAACCTGAATATCGGTTGTTCCCTGTACAATCAGGATGGGCTTGTTCAGTTTTGCGATTTCAATTTGCGGGTCGTACTTAAACCATGAAATCATATATGGCTGAATACTTGGCCTGAAAAGCGAGAATAGCATCTGTGGAACATTTTCAACTGTATTTCCTTTTTCCAGTTCATCCAGAATCGGAGCCGATTGTTCCAGCACAAATGGAGGCTGTGCCTTTAACTGTTCCCTGATGATTTTACCGGCAGATTGACCGGCCCCGGCAATTGAAACAAATTCTCCGACATTTTCATTTTGCGACGCAACCATCCCAATCAATGAACCTTCGCTGTGTCCGATCACAACAACCCGATTGAAATTTTTATTCTGTTGCAATAACCTAACCCAGTCAACTGCATCATTGATATACATGTCAAATCGAAGGTCGGCTTCTTTTAAACCCGCGGACTGGCTTTTTGCAATTCCACGTTTATCATACCTCAATGATGCAATTCCTTTTTTCGCCAACTCAGCCGATAACATTTTAAGCGAATTATTCGTCATCATTGGGTTGTTGCCGTTCCGGTCAGTTGGCCCTGAACCTGCTATAATCAGAGCAACCGGAACATGTAATTTTGTATCAGGCATAGTTAAAGTACCTTCTATTTCGCCAGTTTCAGTTTTCAGGATAATAACTTCTTCTGATTGTCCGAAAATTGTTTTAGCAATAAAAAAACCGATTAAAAAAGCGATAATTTGAATTTTCATGATTCTTTTACTGATAGAGTGTACCAGTATTTACAACCGGTGTTGCTTCCTTGTCGCCGCAC
>DAITNH010000491.1:0-2034 GCA_036834745.1 Prolixibacteraceae bacterium | reverse complement strand
CAGGATGAAAACATAATAGCACTTCCGATAAGGACTGCCATTGACAATAATCTTAATTTTTTCATTTCTTTATTTTTTTGTCACTCTTCAGTCGCAGGCAATATAGCAATTAAACGAGTGACTTCGTAGGGGTTTTGTTGATTTTTGATGGCAGTATCGATGACTGATCGGATGACAGCATAGGTTTCGGAGCCTGTGGGCGATTTGAAAAAGTTGCTCACCTTGAGTTTGACCTTGAAATTTCGGATGGCTCTTTCTGAAGCATTATTGTCGGGTGGAATGTTTGGGTTATCCAAAAATGCAAAAACGTAACCGGAGTATTTGACCATTCGTTTTTGAAATGTTATAAGTTCTTTGATTTTCTGATTGATCGGTTCTTTGATGAGTTCCAAAAAGGTTTGGTTGATTTCTTTTGATTTCTGAGAGCTTATCTCATTCTTTTTTCTTTCATGGATTGCACTGGTGATTAGCTCAGAAAGCCGTGGTGCCCAAGTGTTATCGGGATACTTTTGGGTGAGGAATTTCAGTTCCCGCAATAAATGGGCGGTGCACAATTGGTGGCCGGCCGCGTTTTCTTTAAAGTAAGCGGGCCAGCAATCGGTGACCAGGATATTGTTTCCAAATCCCTCGGGCATAATTTGGTCAATGGCCTTTGTTCCGCGGCTTTTGTGGATGGCAATATAAGTGGCCACCGAGTTCTGGAATGTCCAGGCCCAATAGTTCTTTCCGTTGATGTTGACCCCAGTTTCATCGGCTCCGATTACTTTGCCATTGGCTATTATTTGCCTGATTGTTTCATAAACCGGGAGTGCTTTTTGTTTTACCTTTTCAAGCAGGTAGCAAACACCACCGGTGCTGAGCGACAGGCCGCAGAGCGAAGACAACAACTCGGTAATGCGTTCAACAGGCAGGTATTGGCGCACACTCAGGTAGGAAACCAATGATTGTACACCCGGCCCATAGCTAACAGGGGTAAGAATACCTTCAGGATAAGATGCCTTATTGTTGTGCCCACACCGGCAATGCACCTCAAATAGTTGGTGTTCGGTAACGATTGGCTTAATGGGCGGAATGTCTATAACCTGACGGCGGCCAATAAAATGAGCCTGATAACGGCTGAGATCTTCACCACAGCAAGTGCAATAATTGGGGCTGTGTTGTTGAATCGTATCAGGTGTGTCGGACATTTTCAAGGTTGTACCTTCATGGCCAGGTTGGCCTCCGGGCTTTTTACCCGATGGGGTGCGCAGACTTTGGGTCTTTTGTATCTTGGGAAAATCGGACGAAGGTGGCTTGCTACTGTTGCCGCTGTTTTTTGGGGTATTATATTTTTCAAGCTGCTGCTTCAGAAAAATGTTCTCCTTTTGAAGCAGTGCGTTGCTTGTCTTCAAACTTTCAAGCTCAGTGATCAGACTGTAAACAAGGGCATATAGGTCATCGTTTCTTTGCTCGCGATTCATCCTGTCGTGTTTTTGTACAAAAATGAATGAATCAAAAATCACAGGAAAGAAAATCGGCAGAAAGTTATTAACACACTAAAAAACAGAATGTTAAAATGGAACGAAAATTATTTTTAAGTCCGCGAGAGCAGCGTATTTGCCTTCGGAAAGAACAAAAACACCCATCTATGAAAACCTCATGGACTTAAGGTTTTTCAAATAAAAAAGTTATCAACAGAAAATCGGAGGCAATCTCGAAATTAGTATTGGATGTGAAAAAATAACGACTGAATATTCACACTAAATCAATATTGATTATTCCAATAATAGAGTTTGCTAACTTTCTAAAAAGAAAGAGTAAACAATAACAATAAATTTTGGATCTCGATTTGTCGATTATTCCTATTTCGAAGCTATTCAGATGTTTTTAAGAAAGCAAATTATACTTCCTGCTCAGCGATCAGGTTTTCGTTCAGTAAGAACGGCTCCCGAATAATACGTAAATACAATTGCAAGAAAATATTAATAAATTTCTAAAATGGAACCCTTTTCGAATACCGATTTTGAAAAAATCCAAGAAGATGGATTGTCTGCT
>DAITNH010000490.1:0-2038 GCA_036834745.1 Prolixibacteraceae bacterium | reverse complement strand
GTTGGCCCCAAGCTTGAAACGACTTGCTTTAAAGAGCAATCCGGGTGAAATATTTGTTTGCAAAACTTTGTTTTCAGGCCGCGGGTCGCGGTTTTGCGAGGCAGTCCCAACTTTGTAGTCAAAGCTTAAACCCCAATTAAGCCGACTGTTTACCGGAGATGAAACAATTCCGGACAACTTAAAAAACTCCCGATCATAAGTGTCATTTCCGATGGTGTCAGTCAATAAATAGGGATAATTCATGGCCGGACCATTGGTATTGCTGAAATTCAGGCTTTTTTCAACGCTTTTGCTGTAATTGAACGATCCGTACAGGTATGTTTTATTGATTTTGCGAAAACTCTGCGAACTGAAGTCAAAAGACTGATCAGATTTCCCTTGAAAAACCGAATGGAAATCGCCATCACTCAAGTTAAATCCAAGTTTTAATTCTGCCGGAAATAGTTGCTGCATTTGTGCCAAACCTGCGGCATTGCCCGACTGAAGCCAGGGGCTGCCTGCCTCAATTTGCCTAAATGTCAGCAAATTAGATGGCTTTTCAATATCCGGATCCGCTGCACTGGCAATCAGGCTAATCTGAAAAAGCAATAGGACGATAAAAATTTTACTCATATATTTTAGGCCTGGGATCGACATCTTTCAGAAAGTCTTCGGTTGAATTGTTGGTGTCCTGATAAATCACCCGGCCATCTGTAGTTTCCTTTATTTTCCGGCGAATGCACTTTCCTGAACCGGAACCCGACGCCACATAAGTATATCCGGCATCTAATTCAGGCGGAAACCTTTTATAAATAGCACGCGTTTCATCAATGAAGACTTCCACCGCGTCGAGTATGTATTCGTTTGCAACTTTCACATAATAAGAGCTACCAGAACCTGATGATAATATTTTTGAAACCAGATTTTTATTGAGGTATGCTTTGCGTTCTCCGTTGGTTTTGCCCGGAATTTTTGCAATTGCAAGCGCACTTCCGCCTCCGACGTGAAATACAACATCATTGCCCCGGAAAACAAACAAATCCTCTATTAAATTTGGAACTGCCGGTGAATCAAGATCAGCCTCCGGTTGCTTGAGAACATAGAATTCACAATCGGCATTGCCCAAATTGACCGGACTCAAAGGATTTCCATTGGGATCGTCCCGGTGGTTAATTCCATCCTGAGCCAGAACGATACTTTTTCCGGGCAACACCGGAACCTGCTTCCCGTCGCCGGGAATGGTCCAAATCATCTTTACAACAATCGTGTCCTTTATATTTGCCCAGAAATTATCTCCGTTTCCATATGATTCATGTTCCAGCAACGAAATCCCGTCGGCATATTGAATTTCGGAGGTATTGTTGAATATTTCAATGTACTGATCGGCTGAATATGCTTTGCCGGCAGACGTCGTGCTGCCGCTGTAATAGATTTCTTTAATAACAAACACACTTTTACTACTGAGATTGACCTTAATCGAGTCAGTTACATTACCAAACACTTCAATGTTTTTCAGGCCGGTGTAATAAAATATTTTGCCTTCAGAATTAAATGAATGAGAAACGGTAATACTGTAAAAACCTGGTTCAACCGATGAAAACTGAATTCTTCCATCCTCACCGGCGTTCGTTTCAATGGTGTAACTTTTTAGCTGATTGAATAAAGACACTTTGGCGTGCACCATTTGTTCCTGCGGAAAGTCAGAACCAAAGTCAACTGTCAGGTTAACCTGATAGCTTTGGTAATCGGGCTCTTTGAGACACGAAACAAAGAGGAACAACAATGAAGTGATCAAGAGTAGTTTCTTCATGGTTACAAAATTATTTTGATTTCGGCTCCGAAATATACCGAAGGATTTCTTCGGATAAACGAACCCGATCTTTTATATTCATATTCAGGACGATAATTGACTGAATTATTAACATATAGGCTTAATTTAACCTTGTCGTAAATCTCTTTTGACAAGCGGAAATTCGTTTGAAATAGAGGCGACATGACTTCCCGTAGATAATAATTCTGGCTTTTAATGTCGACAAAACGGATATAATCCGGGTTTGTC
>DAITNH010000489.1:0-2042 GCA_036834745.1 Prolixibacteraceae bacterium | reverse complement strand
TTTCCGGTAATGGGATTTTTTATGCCTGGGATTTCGGCTATTCAGCTAAATGTTAGCATTCGTTTTTATTTTCAGTCTGACTTGCATATACTACTACAGAGCCAACTAAATAGTCATGGATTGCTTTTCCTTTTTTATTTCCTGAAACTGTGAGTAGCGATATCCAACCTAATGAAGCTTTCACAATGAATCTCAGTATTGCTAAAGGAAATAGAATATTCCTCGTCTCATCCGATTCTCTTTTTACTCTGATGCCAATCAACATATGTCCAATAGTTCCACCAAAAATACTTGTAAAAATCGGGTCATAAAGTATAAAAACAAATACAAAAGCTGCAATTTTTGCGTTATCCGGAACATTGTCAAAAAATGAAAAAGTATATGTTATAATGATTATAAAAAGTAGCATAACAACAGAGTCAGTCACAATTGCCTTTACTCTGTCCAATACTCCTGGAAATTTTACTTGTACCATATCTTTTGTCTTTTAAATGAGTGCACCGGGTAGCTTACGCCCCCTAAGAACCGTACGTGCGACTTTCACCGCATACGGCTCAGGCACTTTTAAGGCTCACCCGGTGAAGGGTAACCCGGCTGTGATTACTTTTTTTATTGGACATAAACATAGTAATTTGTTTGCACTCTTTTGCTAAATCTTGTCTCCTTTTTGTTCTGTTGCAGAAGTACTGGTCAAATTCGGGAAGAAAAGGGTTGGCTTCGGCCTTCACTTTCACATGATACCGAATGGGAACATACCCAATCCGGTACAGTCGGTGATTTTCCGTACCATTTTTGGTAATTCGTTGATCGGTAAAATGATTGTCGCAGAAGTAACGATGAAAAATCCACCAGCGGTTTTTGTTTCCGTGCTGGTATTTCGCCCACCGCCTGAGCTGCCACCAGATGAATGTTGCCAGCCTATTGAAAATACGCTTTGAACAAATACCTTTGTGATAGTTTGACCATCCCCTGATTACAGGGTTTAGTATCCGTATCAGGGCATGTGCAGGTATTCCCCGATTCTCGTCGATAATCTTTTTGATCTTGTCTTTGAACGATTGGACAGCTTCTTTTGATGGACGGATAATCAGTTTGCCCTTAAATTTACGGACATTCTGAGAAAGGAAGTTAAAGCCATCGTTAATGTTTGTGATCTTTGATTTTTCGGGGGAGAGTTCTAACCCTCTTTCCATCAGGAATTCGGTTACCAATGGGATAATCTCTTCGGTAATGACTTCTTTACTGATGGCCGTAATCACAAAATCATCGGCATATCGGATGAAATTCACTTTCTTGTTCTTCCATCGTGGAAACTTTTTGTTGATCTGCGTTTCCAATCCGTCCAAAACCATGTTCATGATCATCGGCGATATGGTCCCACCGTTCGGCTGAGCTCAGGTCGAAGCCCTGTGGCGTACCCTTTTCTGTTGGGAACAGACGCTTTTTCTCGATGTAACCGGCTTTTAGCCACTCGTTAAGAATGGTTTTGTTGACGGGGATATTTTTCAATATCTAGTTGTGCCTGATGTTATCGAAACAAGCTTTAATGTCTGCTTCGAATATCCATTGTGGCGAGATTTTACGGCAAAGTATCTGGAAACAGCCTGCCACCGCATCGTTGCACGATCGCCGTGGTCTGAATCCGTAGGAGTTTTTGTCGGCCAACGATTCGGCCATTGGGTCGAGGGCTATTTTATGCAGTGTTTGCATAGCCCTGTCGCCGATAACAGGAATACTTAACGGACGTTTCTTTCCATTTTTCTTTGGGATGTAAATCCGGCGCAATGGTTTTGACCGGTAACCTCTTGATCGGAGTTTTTGGACTGCTTCGAGTTTTTCTTCTCCGTTTGTCCAAACGGTGTTGTCAACCCCCGGGGTGTTGCCCCCTTTGTTGGTCGAGACCCGTAATACAGCCAGTAATTTAGCATAGAATGATTTTGTAACAAGATGCATCAGGGCTTTTGCTTTCGCCCAGCGACCTTGTTTGACAGCCTTGGCAATGCGGCGTTGCAGCCTGGTCACATTTTGAATAACCTTCCGCC
>DAITNH010000488.1:0-2050 GCA_036834745.1 Prolixibacteraceae bacterium | reverse complement strand
TCAGATTGGTTTTCGAACCTGCCCAGAAAGGTTCCTCAATCAGTTCGTCGAAGAAGAACTGCTCGGCACCGGTTTTTCCGCAATGGTAATAATCGAGTCGCAATGTTTTATTGTTGAAGTGTTTACTGAATTGGGCGTCAGATTTTTGTGCAAACAACACAATCAGGAGAAGGAAGATCAAATATTTCATAATCAGCAGTTTGAAAAAAGTTAGGTTAGGTCTGAATCACCAGATTTTGACGAACAAAAATTTAGCAATTCCTGAAAATCAAATATAGCACAATATCGTTACCAACAAAATGCGGTTCAACAGGGTAATTTTGTGACTTTTTTAGCATTCACAATTTTGGCAGGAAACAAATTCATACTGAAAGGTAGCATGACTGATACCGAAACGGCTGTTTAACAGCTGTTTCGCATTTTCGGTAATCGACTGAGTATCTGAAACCGGAAAGTTACTGTTCAAAACCAAATGTGCTTCGAAATAAATCTGATGGTCGGACAATTGCCACAAATGGACGTGATGAACACTGCAAATCTGGTCGATTTCCTGAAGTACAAGAACGACTTCCTGCTGATCGATTTTTGCTGGGGCAAACTGCATCAGTATTCCAACACTTTCCTTCAGGATGGTATAAGTATGGACGAAGATGTAAATGCTTATCAGCACTGTTACAAGCGGATCAATCCAGTATATTTCAAACAGCCAGATAAATACGGCGCCAACCATCACCGCTACAGAAGTCAGGGCATCGCCAATCAGGTGCAGGTAGGCGGCCCTGATGTTCAGATTTTCTTCCTTGTTCTGATGAAGGATCAGCACCGAAAGTCCGTTTGCCACAAAACCCAGAAAACCCAAACCCAACATCCAGAGATATTCAACTTCTTTCGGATTCAGAAACCTTTTCCCGGCTTCGATCAACAAATAAACAGAAATGGCAATCAGCGTAATTGCGTTGATAAATGCTGCAAGAATTTCGGCCCTTTTGAAACCAAAAGTTGACTGAAGGGTTTGCGGTTTAAGCCCTATACGATGCGCCACATAGGCAAGAATGACCGAAATTACGTCGCTAAGGTTGTGCAGGGCATCCGAAATCAAGGCAAGGCTTCCTGAAATAATTCCACCGGCAAACTGGGCAATTGTTATTATCCCGTTTAGTACAACTGTAATGGCAAGATTTCTTGATGTATGATGATGATGTGACATGTGATTTTGTATTTTTAACAGTCAAAAACATTCAAAGTTTCACCAAAAATAACTTTTAAGTTTCAAGAATGAATAAATGTCCCATTTCTAATTGTTCAAATATTTTAACTCACCCCGTCGCATCTGCGATGCTCTCCCCCTCTCTTTTTAAAAAGAGAGGGGGGAAGGCCGCTTGCGGACTTCCCTGCCTGCCGGCAAGGCAGGGGGGTGAGTTAAATATTAAATGCGTCAATAAATTGTTTTACATACTTATGCGGTTGGTTTTACTTTCAATATTCCTTCTGTCTTTGCAGGTAAAAGGTCAAAATTTGAAGGAATTAAATTCAGAAACACTTCTGGAAATTCAGAAGCCATCGAATCAAAACCGGTCAGGCCATTCAGAAAACCAGCTTGACGGAAGTTCTCCCGATGATCAGTTTATTCCGGCAGTAATAATCAGAAACGATGGAACGGAAATTAAAGATATTGCACTTCGATACAATGTTGTCAGCAATACCATGCAGTTCAAAAGGAACGGAACCATATTGAACATCTATGAAACAAATAAAATCAAACGCATCATTTTAGGTGACAAGGTATTTGTGTATGCCCCTTACAACGAATCGAAAAGAATCAGGCTTTCCTATTTTCAGTTGCTGAACGAAGGAAAATACCAGCTTTTAAAGATGTACAAAGTAGTATCCGATGGAACTGCAGAAAAGCCGATGGCAAATGATTTCAGCAGTTACGAAAACACAACTCACTATTATTACCTGCGTTACGGCGATGGCATGGCAAACCTTATCGATTCACAAAAGAAACTGATTAAAATTCTCCAGCCTGTTCCGCAGGAAGTTATTGACT
>DAITNH010000487.1:0-2056 GCA_036834745.1 Prolixibacteraceae bacterium | reverse complement strand
GCTATATTAATAAGATTAAACAATAATTTAAACAACAGATAAAAAATAAAAAACCTCTGTACCCCCAATAAACACTGATATTATTTTTTTGATTTTGAAAAGTGTAGTGAACAGTTTTGGGTAGTTCCATTGCTAAGCCGCTTGATTTTCATAGGTTTGGATAACGAAAATGTATCCGACATGTATATCAGGATCACCACCAATACCAAAGGCACCGCTTACTATCACCTGGTGGAGTCTTATCGTGATCAGGGCAAGGTTAAACAACGTACACTTTTGTCCCTTGGCCGGGTTGAAGATGGAAAGCTGGAACAGCTGGCAGAGGCTATCAGCAAACACACCGATAAGATTTCTGTTTTCAACATGGCCAAGGATGTTGATGTAAAAGACACCTATATTTTGGGCCCGCTGTTGATTCTTGAGCGTATAATGACCGAACTGGGTTTGTCCGGGTGCCTGTCCATGCTGCAAAGCAAGCACAAGAAACTTCAGTTCGATTTGAAGAAAGTCATTTTCACACAACTTTGTTCCCGTTTTGTAAAACCAGTTTCCAAACTCTCTCTTTACGATAACTGGCTTGGCCGTATGTACCCGGGTCTGGTAGAACACGAAACTGCAATACAGCATCTTTACCGCAGCCTCGACCTGTTATATGAGCACAAAGAGGAAATAGAAAGGTATCTGTTTTCGTATGGCAAGAACCTTTTCGATATCCATGTTGATGTTGTGCTGTACGACCTGACCACCCTGCGATTCGAGAGTACCCGAACAGATACCGGCGATCTGCGGCAGTTTGGATATAGCAAGGAAATGCGTACCGACTGCACTCAGGTTGTTCTTGGACTGCTGACCGATACCGAAGGCATCCCTCTGTGTTTTGAAGTACACTCCGGAAATACTTTTGAGGGAAAAACTCTGGATGGAATTGTTGACCGGATAAGCAAAAAACTGGTCATCCGACGTTTTATTTTTGTGGCAGACCGTGGGTTGTTTTCAATGACCAATCTCGAACACATCAAAAAACGTAACGGGGAATTTATCGTTGGGTTAAAAATGGGCGTATTGAAGCAACATATCCAGAAAGATTTTTACGACCTGAAACGTTTCACATGGCTCAATCCAGACCTGGCCATTTGTGAGACTACCTTAGGTGAAGATCGTTGCATTATAACCTGGTCAAGAATCCGGGCAGATCGGGACAAAAAGGCTCGCGAAGATGTGTTGGCGAAAATCAGCTTGACACTGTCTTCACCCAAACCACTTTCAAAAAAGTTTATCACCAATCGTGCCTATAAAAAATACCTTTTAGTTAAAGGCGAAACGCATTGCTCATTAAACCACAAGGCAATTACTGAAGATGCTAAAAAGGACGGTTTCTTTGGAATAATCACCAACGTAAAGCAAATGGCTGCATCAGAGATCGTTTCCAATTACAAAGAATTGTGGCGGATAGAGGACGCATTTGGGGAAATGAAGGGTACCCTGAAAAGTCGTCCAATGTTCCACTGGACAGATCAACGGATCATTGGCCATTTAATGTTGTGCTTCTTATCTCATTTTTGTGAAGCACACCTGACCAGAAAAATACGGAAGACCGGTATGATGCAATATTCGAAAGCTTCTGAAAACGGGATAATAAAAGAACGTCCATTAACGGTAAAATCTGCAATGGACGAATTGAATCAGGTAATGGCAGTTCCTGTAAGAATCAAAAAAGAAACAATCTGGATACGAACAGATATACCACCCAATGCAATCAAACTTTTTAAAGCGATCGGAATGCAGATACCTTCAAAAATTTTAACTCAAAACCATCGAATGTAGTGGCACAAACTACAGTAAGCCATCGCTAAAATCTAATAATCTGATAGTTGCAAAAATCAACTGTCAAACTCGGGATTTGGGCACCATTACCCACCTGAAAACCGGCAGTACCATTACCGAATACAGCTTTGATGCCTGGGGCCGCCGCCGCGACAAAGACGATTGGACCATGACCCTGACCAGCGAACCCGCACTGTTTGCCGACCGTGGTTTTACCGGCCATGAATATTTG
>DAITNH010000486.1:0-2056 GCA_036834745.1 Prolixibacteraceae bacterium | reverse complement strand
GAACTGGTTAATAATCGTGAAACAAAAGATAAAGCAACAAAAAAAGCCGAAAAAGTCATGTACGATTGCATTCACCACGGATTGAGCTTTAAAATTTCTCAGGGGAATGTATTGCAACTTTCGCCCGCACTCACCATCAGCCGTGAAGATTTACAGGTAGCCGTTTCAATATTGACAGCTGCTTTGGCCAAATACTCCTGAAATAGATTCAATTATGGAAATCAGTAATTGAATATTAATTTCTATCCTAAACGGCAACAATCAATTAATCAAACTTTAATTCGTTGTAAACCGAAGTTAAATAAAGTTAAGACAATTTTGTACCCAATTAAAATAGAGAAATATGAAACGAAAGTTAAAACTGATAACATTCATTTTTCTGCTTGGAGCAGGAAGATTATTCGCACAGGAAGTTTTGGCCTTGGCACTTACGGGCGACACGAAAAAAGGGGCTCCGGCCACAATCAACCTTCCGGTATTTGAATTCAGGGCATCAACTGCCGATCATGATTTGAATTCCATTTCGAAAGACATGATCGGAGAACATGCATTTGGGCAATCGGTTTCCGAAAAGCTGTATCTGCTCGAATCAAAATACACCTTCGAAGTGCCAATCGTACCCGGAAATCCGCAAACCCGCACCATGGTTCGCAAACCGGTGATTTACGATGCGGTAAAAAAGATTGAACGGCACCTTAAAAAATCGGTTAAAAAAGGAGAAATTACCACCGAATCAGCATCAGACGATTTCAATAAAGTATTAGATGTTGCCTTTAATGTGCTTACCGCCGAAACCGAAAGTTTCGAGAAAACAATCAGTGAAACCAACGATGTAAATTCGCTTACAAGCTTGTTTACAAAACGGGTAAACCTGGTATTTTAAGTTCCCCACCAACATAAATTCATTATTGATTTTACTGGTATTTACAGCGTAAAATGCTGTAAACGGCCATTTCTATGTTTAAAAATTAGTATTAATTCAAACCATTTTACAATGCAAAAAAATTTCTTTTTAGTAATCACTTTCCTCCTTATCGGAGCAGCAGTGTTTGCCCAAAAGGCAACTGTTGAGGGAACTGTGAAAACCAGCAGCGGAGAAAGCCTTCCAAGCGCTACCGTTCTGGTAAAAGGGAGCACAATGGGTGCTTTAACCGATTTAAATGGCCGCTTTTCCATTCAGGCCGAACCCAAAGACATTCTGGTGGCATCGTACATCGGATTCGAAACTGTTGAAGTTGCCGTTGGCAGCCAAAAAGTGATCAACATTATTTTGGCAGAATCAAAACAGGAAATTAAAGAAGTGATTGTTACCGCGCTCGGAATTGAAAAGGTAAAAAGCACCATTGGTTTTTCTGTTCAGGAGGTAAAGGGAACCGAACTTGTAAAAGCAAGGGAACCCAACCCAATCAACGCCCTAACCGGCAAAGTGGCCGGTTTAACAGTTGGCGCATCGGCCGAATTGCTTGGCGCCCCTTCCGTTTTACTTCGCGGATATGCACCACTTTATGTCGTCGATGGCATTCCGGTACAAACTGATACCTGGAACATTAATCCCGATGATATTGAAAGCTATACCATTCTGAAAGGCCCGACCGCTGCGGCATTATACGGATCCCGCGGTCAGTACGGAGCCATTCAGATTACCACCAAACGCGGCACAAAAGACAAACGTGGCTTTTTGGTCGAATTCAATTCAAGCACAATGGTCGAGAGTGGCTTTTTGGCGATTCCTGAAGTTCAGGACGAATACGGCCCCGGCGACCATGGCGTTTATGCTTTTGCCGATGGAAAAGGCGGAGGTTTAAATGATGCGGACTATGATATTTGGGGCCCACACTTCGAAGGTCAGCTATTACCGCAATACGATGGAGAAGTAACTCCCGGAACTTCATATACTACAACATTTCCCAACGGACGTACATTTGAAGGCAATATCAAACCAACTCCTTATGTTGCCCGTGGCAAAGACAATCTGAAACGGTTTCTTGAAAACGGACTTTTATCGAACAACAGCTTCTCAGTTGCTTCGGGCAACGAAAAATACGATCTCCGGTTT
>DAITNH010000485.1:0-2105 GCA_036834745.1 Prolixibacteraceae bacterium | reverse complement strand
AAATCATGGACGAACATCATCATCACGCACCCAAAATTTCGAACCTGAACAGGGCATTTATTATTGGCATTGCCATTAATGCACTGTATGTAGTTATTTCGTTACGGCTGACCAAACCCGAATTTCAAATCAAAGTGAACAGGCAGAAAGCTTTCGATTTGGGCCTGAGCATTGAGGATATTGGCAATACCGTGAAAACCATGGTGGACGGCAATGTTGCTACCCGTTACAAAGATGGAGCATACTATTATCCTATCCGCGTGGTGATGGACGAACGTGAAATTCAATCGCCAAACGATCTGGAAAATGTATTTGTCTATTCTAAAACCGGTGCGAAAATTCCGCTTATGGCCGTTGCCGAAGTGGTTAAAACTACAGGGCCTGTTCAGATCGACCGTAAGGATCAGGATCGGGTGATAAAAGTAACAGCCAATGTGGCCGGAATCAGCGTAGGCGATGCAACAACTACGCTGAAAAAACAACTCAAAAACTACGACCTTCCGGCAGGTTATCGGCTTAACTATGGTGGACAATCGCAGATGTTGGCCGAAAACATGCAACAAATGATTATCATCCTTCTGGTTGCATTATTTCTTGGATATGCCGTAATGGTACTATATTTTGAAAGTTTCCTGAAACCGCTCATCATTATTATCCGCATCCCCCTGTCGCTGGCAGGCATTTCGTTTGCCCTTTACATTACCGGAACACCGGTAAGTGTAACTGCTTTGATAGGTATTATCATGCTTACCGGAATGGAAATAAACAATGGAGTGCTACTGCTCACATTTATCGACGAACTTAGAGCTGAAGGACGTACTGTAATTGATGCTATAAAAGAAGCAGCTATGGTACGTTTGCGTCCCATTCTGATTACCGATATCAACAGCCTTTTTGGCTTACTGCCCCTTGCCCTGGTGATAGGAGATGGCACCGAAATGCTCCAACCTATGTCAATTGTGGTAATTGGTGGGTTGCTCTTCGGCCTGTTGCTGGTATTTATTTTTATACCGGTGGTATATGCCATTTTATACAGCCACCAGGATAAAAAGCATTTGGAACCTGTAAAAGTTTAACTATGCTTTTAATTTCAATTATAACAACCCTAACTAATATGAAAGTAAAAAAGTGAATCAATAAAATAACCCAAAAACAACTATCATGAAAAAACAACTTCCTGTTATTCTGACTGTTTTTTTATTGCTGATCATTTCTGTCCTTCTACTTTCACCCAAGCAAGCCGACAAAGACTCTGATGATCGCAATTTAATTACCAAAACCGGGGTTTGCCCTCCGTTTAATTTGTACGACGAAGACGGCAATCTGATCGATCCGGTGAACGGCATCAATGCCGACAAGCCTTATTCGCCCAAACAAACCTGCGGAAAGTGCCACGATTACAACAAGATTACCGAGGGTTTTCACTTTCAGCAGGGAAAAGACGAACAGGCCACCGGAACTTTTGCCGACCGCTACCAATGGGTATCAACGCCCGGAAACTATGGCGGCAACTGGTGCTCTCCTGCCCCACTTTACAGTTATTTATCGAACAAAACCAACACTTCGGCCAAAGAAATGGACATGACTTCGTTTACGTTCATCACCAACGGCTGCGGAACCTGCCACCCGGGCGGTGGATCGATGGAATACGACCGCGAAGGGCACCGGTACGATAAACATATGGTTACCAAAGGGTTCACTTCAGGAGCAGCAAACAATTTCGACGGCGATTATTTTCAGGCGCACTGGGATCGTTCAGGAGTAATTGAAGGCGACTGCAATCTTTGCCATTTGCCCGAATACGATTACAAAGGCCGAAACGACCACCTGATGAAATGGAATTTCCGCTGGATGGCCACCGCCGGATCGGGACTGGCCAAAGTTTCAGGATCGATAAAAGACACGCTGGAAATAAAAGTGGAATACGACAAAGCAAAATTTGACAGTGATGGAAAAGTTGCAATGCACCTTGTACGCGAACCACGCAACGAAACCTGCCTGAACTGCCACTCGAAACCGCAATGGAAGAAACGCGGCGCTTCATTCACGGCTTACACCGACGTTCATATTGCCAAAGGAGTAAAATGTGTCGATTGCCATGTTGG
>DAITNH010000484.1:0-2114 GCA_036834745.1 Prolixibacteraceae bacterium | reverse complement strand
CGCAGCGTCATGCCGAACTTGTTTCGGCATCCCTTCTATGATGGGACCCTGAAACAAGCCTTCGACGTGAGCTCAGTCGAACGTTCAGGGTGACTGGGACTCGACAAAATCGAGTTAACACAACACTACTTATTCTTACTTTTATTGAAATCAAACATCCAGTCGTAAAACGAAGGTTCCGACTGAGCTTTGTCCCAGATAGCATGTCCATAACCCGGGTAATTGGTGTAACGCATTTTTGTTGCACCTATTTCCTGTAACTTTTTATACACCCGTTCAGTCAAATCAGGCGGATTTATTTCATCGGCACTGCCATGAAACATCCATAAAGGTGTCGATGATATATTATTGGCCCAATGGGCAAAACCGCCTCCACAAATAGATATTCCTGCAGCAAATTTATGCGGCATTTTGTGCAATAAGTCAAATACACCTTCGCCGCCCATAGAAATACCATATACATACAAACGATTTGTGTCAATCGAATATTTGGAAATTAAACTGTCGAGTACATGCACCGCAGTTTGTGTTGGTATTGACAAGCTTGAAAAACCGCTCCCATCCCAACTCCAACCACTCCAATCGCCCCAGTCAACAGGGGTTTTGGGTGTATATACAAAACATGGATTTTTGAGCTGAATATCTTTGTTGTAAAAGTCTAAATACACCGTATGATTATTGCCCATTCCATGTAAAAACATGACCAAAGGATACGATTTTGATGGGTCGTAATTTTCCGGAACAAATAAACCGTACTCAAGCTTTCCGGAAGTATATTCAGAATAGGTATCAGGCATTTTCTGAGCATAACAAATGGCTACAGTATTGAGAAGCAGAACAATGAAACTGATTTTTAAAATTTTGTTTTTCATCTGTTTTTCATTTTATAACTATCTGGATTGCGTGCCGCGAACTTTGTTGTCCGCACAGAAACCCCAATTGACAGATCGTTTTTGTTGGCGGCTGGTGTTATTTGCCTTTATTTTCAATTTCTTTCCACTTATCTTTTATTTTCGTCTCGCCGTCGAAATAGCCTGCTTGCGAATTATTATTGAAAATCTCAAATGTCGGAGCAATCAAAATTTTGTCAGAATCAGGATATCCAGCGATGTCAAATCCAAAATAAGTTCTAATATCCAAGTAAACACATGACTCCATTGTGTGATTATAGAGTTGATGTGCTCCTGTTTCTCCCTTTTCAAAAAATATCAAGTCTCCACTATTCACAATTTCCAATCCATTTGGGGTTCTCAATGTTGCAGAGCCAGAAATTATCAAAAATAATTCTTCTGCGTACCTATGAAAATGAAATGGGGCCGAATATTGGTCAGGATTTAATTGTCTTAAATCAAAGTTCAGGTTTTCAGGATTTACTCCTTTTTTTATTCTTGAAATATCCGTAAATATCCTGTAATTATCAATCTTATTCGGACTCTCTTGAAATTCTCTTTGGTCAGATTTTAAAATTGTTGCCATATTTCAATATTTTAATGTTAATCAAATCTATCGAATTGTCTCGTCGTTCATACACTTGCCGCCAACGTAGGAAGCTCCACTCAGAGGCGATCCTCGATAGCTATCGGGAGCGGGTGATTTCCTGTCAAGCCGATAATCCCGATAGCTATCGGGACTGAGCGGAAAGATACACACCGAAAACCATTGCTGCCGAATTTGGTGGTAGGGGATGGCATGCACTAGGCTTTTATTTTTCAGTGCCATTTATAAACTGTATTTTTTAATGGATCGATATTCTTAAACTCATTAAAATCCTTTCTGCTATTGCTTACCCACCAGTCATAATAAGCTTTTGAGGCAATTTCATGTGACTCATTAGTATCCAAGAATAACTCACTATAATCACTTTTCTCTAGTAATGGATTTTGGGATGGAAATCGTTCAATCAAATATTTACTATTTGTTGCAACTGCTCTAATTGATTCAATTGTCCATAAAATATACAGTCCTAGCGTACAATCTTGCTGATAATATGATGAAATTCCATTGCGCGGGAAATTCGTTATTTTTTGAGCCTCGTTTCTGTATGCGAGTAAGGCTGGTATGTGGATATTCCGGCAATGCTGACCCCCCTTGTCCGGTGATGTTGACCCCCCACA
>DAITNH010000483.1:0-2118 GCA_036834745.1 Prolixibacteraceae bacterium | reverse complement strand
CATTTTATACCATTGCACTGGCTTTTCGCAAAACGGTATCCTGTGTTCTTTATCCCGCTTTTTCCGAGTACGAAGATGCCTGCCGGATGCACAATCACCAACTTCAGTTTTTCAGAAAAGACGAATGGGGAAACGTATTAAAATCGGGAACAGACCTGTTTTGGATCGGTAATCCGAACAATCCTGACGGGCATGTCTTCAGCTTTCAGGAAATAGAACAATGGCTTAAAAAAGATCCAAAAACCGTATTTGTAATTGACGAAGCTTATGCCGCATTTATCCCGGAATTTCAGTCGGCGATCCCGCTGACCAAAACATACCCAAACCTGATCGTAATCCGTTCGCTAACCAAATGTTGCGCAATTCCCGGATTGCGGTTGGGTTATGTGGTAGCTTCGGAAAAACTGGTCCAACGGCTCCGGCAATTTCAGCAGCCCTGGTCGGTAAACGCATTTGCGCAGGAAGCCGGGAAATTCATATTCGATCATCCTCATCAGTTTTTACCTGATGCCTCGCTAATTTGTCAGCTTTCGTGCGATTTTCAAAAGGCAATAAGTAAGTTTCTGATATTCAGGATAATTCCATCGAAAGCTCCGTTTTTCCTGATTGAGATGCAATCAGGAACAGCCCAAGAACTCAAAGAATTCCTGGTTCGTGAATACGGCATTCTGATACGCGATGCATCCAATTTCAGGGGATTAAACGAGCGCTATTTTCGGGTTTGTACGCGAGATGAAAAAGACAATCAATTGCTGATAACTGGTTTGCTTGAGTGGAATTTAAATAGCTTGAGATGACTCCCGAATTGCTAATCATAATCCCGTTACTGATCGGCTTTTTGCTCGACACTATTTTAGGCGATCCGCTTTGGTTGCCCCATCCCATCCGATTTTTTGGCAATTCCATATCCTTTTTCACCGGAAAACTTAATTCCGGAAAATACCGAAAAGCAAAAGGAATGCTGATGTCCGGTTTTTTGATTTTGTCAACTTATCTGGTTATTTGGTTTTTGCTTGAATGGGCCAGAAACATCGAAATTCTTTTTGTCTTTCTGGCAAGTATTGGGGTATTTTACGGCCTGGCCAACCGAAGCCTGATTTCGGAAGCGCACAAAGTGATTTCAGTACTTGAAAAACAAGGTTTGGAAGCAGGGCGCAAACAATTAAGTTACATTGTAGGCCGCGAAACCCATAACCTGAACAAGCAGCAAATACGCACAGCCGTACTCGAAACCCTGGCCGAAAACCTCAGCGACGGGGTGATTGCGCCATTGTTTTTCTATGCGCTGGGTGGCGTACCGGCCATGATGGCCTACAAAATGGCCAATACGCTCGATTCCATGATTGGCTATAAAAGTGAGAAGTACCGCGAGTTTGGCTGGTTCGCCGCGCGATTCGACGATCTAATAAATTTTATTCCGGCACGAATTACCGCTTTGCTAATGGTTCTCCTCAGTTTTAGCTGGCGCGGGCTGGTATATATTTTCCGCTACGGACACCAACACAGCAGTCCCAACGCCGGTTATCCTGAAGCAGCGCTGGCCGGAATCCTGAATTGCCGCTTTGGCGGACCAAATGTTTACCACGGTATTTTGGTCGAAAAACCCTGTATCGGAAAAACACCCCGGTTAATTACCCACACCGATTTTTATAAAACCTGCATTTTGAATTTCCTCATCTGCCTGATTTTTGTCGGGTTGATCTGTGCCTACAAAATTATTTAACACCACAGATATCACAGATTTTCACAGATTTAATTCCTTTTCACCTTCTTAATATGCAATGATTTATGCAGCAATTGCATATTATTTCAGGCAAAATTGTTTTTAATCTGTGGTTATCCGTGTAATCTGTGGTAAAAATCTATACTTTTGCCTCCGGAAATGGTTCCAACGTTGGTTTGCGCCAACACGGACTAATAGGGAATCCGGTGAAATACCGGAGCTGTACCCGCAGCTGTAAGCCTTAAATACAAACTTTTTGAAACTCCTGCCACTGCTCCGAACATTCGGGGTGGGAAGGCCTCAAAAAGAAGGCGAGCCAGAAGACCTGCCAATTCCATATCGTTAATCATAGCTTTCGGGATAAAAGCAATGGGGTGATCGTTTTCATCTAATTT
>DAITNH010000482.1:0-2129 GCA_036834745.1 Prolixibacteraceae bacterium | reverse complement strand
AGTAACCGACAGCCCTCTTGGATTCGCTCGCATGTTTTTAATCGGGCCTCTCGATGACTATCCGCAATGGATAATGTAACATTGTTCATTCCAAGTTTATGAAACAATGGCACAATTTGCTTTACCTTGTTCCAGTCTTTAAATGAACCTGAAACCGTTGTTGCTATGACATCAATTTTTTCCTTCGCCATGATCTTCTCTCTCTTTCAAATGGTTTTTAACAAAACTCCATACTTCCCTCGTAATAGGATCAATACTACCATGAGCATTTATGGTCGATGTCGGTATGTTTAAATCGCGCTCAATCACTCGGCATACCATTTTGTAAGCCTTACGCAACTTTGCTAGTTTTTCTTCTGTTTCATGCGCTTGTTTTCTCTCACCTCGTTTTTCAATCCTGCCGGCTGCAATCGAAGGATCCACATCAAGAAAAATAGTAATATCCGGAAGTTTCAAGTGGGTCAATTTCAAGCTCCTGAGTGCGGACAATTCGGGGAATTCATCAAATATGGAATCGGATTTTGAAACATCTTTATCTTTTGATGTCAGAATTTGGATCGCTTTCAGACAACTATCTTCATCTATGCATCCTTCTTTATATAAAACCGCCCATGCTGCCAAATTGAGTAAGGGTGATCCATCCAAAACAACAAAATCAGGACTGTACCATCTTTCAATTTCAGCCAGAAGGTGATCCCGCAATAAGAGTTCTGTTAATTTTGGTATTTTATCACTACTGTCCCAATATTAGTCGAATAAATTCAACTGGTTAATATTTAGAGTCTTGGAAATAAATTCATCACCATTGCTAACCAATTGTAAAATAGGAGTTCTTTGAAATATGTTGACGCTTAAAATTTGCAGAAAAGTGTAGAGCGGAATAGGCAAATTCAGCCGTTTCTTTATAATTGCCACAAGCACATAAACAGAAATTGCAATCCATATTTGTGATTTGACGGCGTTTTCAGATGTACCATAGAAAGTTTTTATCTTCAAATTTTGCTTGATCCATTTGAAGAACAATTCAATTCGCCAGCGACATTTATAAAGTGCTGGAATAGTTAATGCTGGCAAGGAAAAAATATTTGAAAGAAATACTAAAGATTGCTCTTGTTCAGCATCATATTTTTTTACTCGCCGAAGTCTATCAGGATAATCTTTTGACGCATAATAGTTAACAAGAGAAACTGTCTGATCACATCTGAGCCCTGATGCTTTATCAATCGGATGCGAATAGACTCTTCGCCATTTAAAATTTGATTTCGCCAGTGTGACAAAGAAAGCGCCAGCCTGATGTAATGCAAACAGACGAGCAAAATCAATATAAGCACGATCGAAAAGATATATTGCCCCTGGCTCAGGAATCAATATATCGAGAATATTAACATCGTGGACTTTTCCTTCGGTTATGTCTATAAAAGTTGGTATGTTACCGCGAAGGTCCAAAAGTGTATGCATTTTAACTGCCGCTTTTGATTTTCTGAATATAGCCCACGGAAATAATGACAAACATAAATCGATTGTCGTTGAATCCAGAGCATAAACAGTATTTTCTAACTCGACGCCGAATTCATCATTGCGATATAACTGACGAGCATGATGAATCAGTATTTGAGCGAATTCAGCATAAATGCGCCAATCGCGGTTTTCGTTTGCATTGGCTAACGTATTTCTGGCAACAATGCTTCGAAAACCCATGTGATATAAAATATGTTTCTGCGAACGCAGACAGGCTTGAATATCTCTCAAGCTGTCGCGATAAGTCAACTGAGCAAAAGCCATGCTATAAAATTGATCAAGACACGAGAATGATTTGACTTTATATTCTCCTTTATATTTGTCAACACAACGATGGAATGCTTTTAGCGGCAGAAATTCCATCACCTGAGAAAAAACTGTTTTGCCTTCGTGCATTTTGCCACTCCTCTGTTAATGAATAGTTCAGTCATTTGGAATGGCAAAATTTAAAAAATTAATTCAAATCGTTCCCTATAAAAATAGGGTTTTAATGTTTTATTTATTAACTAATTGTAGCTGTCTAAAATTTCAAACGTTGGGACAGTACTGATTTTTTGTATCTATTCAGCCACCAAGTCGCAAAGCCACTAAGGAACACAAAAAATCTTTGT
>DAITNH010000481.1:0-2134 GCA_036834745.1 Prolixibacteraceae bacterium | reverse complement strand
CTTTCGTTTCTTCATTTTCAATTAAAGCGGAAGAATCCGGACTGGGAAAACATGCGCCACTGAAACCCGATGTTTGCAAATTCGTGGTGGAAAGCAAGGAGAAACATCAAACCATCGATAATTTCGGTGCTTCTGATGGATGGAGCATGCAATACATCGGCTTGTGGCCCAAAGAGAAACAAGCGAAAATGGCGGATTGGCTTTTCAGTGCCGAAAATGATGCGCAGGGAAATCCCAAAGGCATCGGATTGTCACTTTGGCGTTTCAACATTGGCGCCGGAAGCACTGACCAAGGGAAAGCGAGTGGGATTGATGATCCCTGGCGCCGTGCAGAGTGTTTCTTATTACCCGACGGAACTTACGACTGGAACAAGCAAAAAGGACAGCGTAATTTTATGCAATTGGCCAAGCAGCGCGGAGTTGATCAATTTCTGGGATTCATTCTTTCGGCACCGGTTTACTGGACTCAAAACGGATTGGCAACCAACACCGGGCGTGGCGCAACATTCAATATAAATGAAGATCGTTACGACGATTTTGCGGGGTTTATGGCCGATGTTGTTCAGGGAATCGAAAAAAATGAAGGAATTAAACTCAACTACATTTGTCCGTTTAACGAACCCGACGGACACTGGAACTGGACCGGCTCAGGTCAGGAAGGAACAGCGGCCACCAAATATGAAGTTGCCAAAACGGTGCGATTGACTGGCAATGAATTCCAAAAGAGAAAAATAGACACCAAAATATTGGTTGCCGAATCCTTCGATTACAATTGTATGTACCGCACTCATCCAAATACGAAACCCGATCGCGGTTACCAGATTCAATCTTTTTTCAGTTCTGATAGTACAGACGCTTTTATCGGAAATGTTCCAAATGTACCGCGTCTGCTGGCTGCCCACAGTTACTGGACCAATACGCCGATCAGTGATTTGCGCAGCATTCGCATCGAAATGGGAAATGAGTTGAAAAAGAACAAGGTGAACTTTTGGCAAACCGAAACCTGTATCATGAGTAATGATACTGAAATAGGAGGTGGTGGAGGAAAAGATTTATCGATGAAAACAGCATTGTACGTTGCCCGTGTTATCCATCATGATTTTGTTTATGCCAATGCTTCGGCCTGGCAATGGTGGCTCTCGGTGACAAACGGCAATTACAAAGATGGTTTGATTTACACCAGGCCTGATCAAAGTAATTTGGATGGAACATTTACCGATTCGAAACTGATGTGGGCGCTGGGAAATTACAGCCGTTTTATTCGTCCGGGAGCAATCCGTCTGGGAGTTTCGGCATTCAACAGCAAGGGAAAACAGGTTTCTGAAGGGGATACCGATCCATACTCACTGATGGTTTCGGCCTACCGGAATAGTGATGAAACGCCGGTTGTAGTGGTTGTAAACTATGAGAATAAGGCAAAAGAATTCGATCTGGTATGGAATGGGAAAAAGGTGTCGGCCTGGAAACCATACCTTACTTCCGATGTGCCCAACAGCAATTTAGCGCCTCAACAGGTAATGAATTGTAGTAAAAAAATGACTATACCCGCCAGGTCGATTGTAACGTATATTGGTATGAAATAATGACTAACACGGAGACACAAAGCCACTGTGAGAATAAATTTTCTATGTGCCCTATGTGTCTATGTGGTTTAAAACAAATCAATGAAAAAACAACTTTCTACATACATTTTTTTCCTTCTTTTCCTGATTGGTGGCATTTCGGCACAGGCGCAGGTGAATACCGACCCGAATCTGAAGGTGTGGTTTTCGTTCAATAACTACACGGAAGGCACATCAACTATTATGGATGTGAGTGGAAACAACTTTGCCGCAATCCTTAAAAACGAAGCTACCATTTCGACCACCGGTGGAGTTGACGGAGTTCTTGATCTAGGCTCATCCGATGGTTTTCTCGATCTGGGCGCACTCTTCGGAAGCCAGTTAATCAGTACATTGGAAGACTTTACCATATCAACTTTTGTTTGTATTTCTTCGGAAGCGGTGATTACCAGCAACGGAAACTTTGTGTTTTCGTTTGGAAATTCAGAAAAAATAGCGACCGACGGAAACGGATGCATGTTTTTTTCGGCCAAGAATATCCGTTATGCCATCAGTTTAACCCATTGGGCCAG
>DAITNH010000480.1:0-2150 GCA_036834745.1 Prolixibacteraceae bacterium | reverse complement strand
ATGCTAAATAGCTGGAAATTTACAACAGAAGTTTCCTCAACATACAGATTAACAAGAAAGTTTCTATTTGCATGAGTTACATTTGTTAAACCAACACTCGGGCTATAAGATTCTTCAATCGTAAATTGGTGATTTGCAGGAAATCTTGCCCTGGACCAGAACTCCCGGGTTACGCCAGCCCACATCTCGATAAATGGACGGTTGCAGTCCGTTGTTGTATAAGGATCCAAAGTCGAACTAAGTGGATAACCAAATGTCCATATTTTTAAACCCGGCGTAATGTTGTTGTCTGCTATCCGAAATATTCCTTCTTCGTTACCATGATTGATTACACCCCAAAAGTTTTGACTCATGATATTCGGGTAGGGATATGCAATTCCGGGATCAGTCCAGTTTACATAATGTCTTAATTTCTCAAAGTAATATATTTCTCTCTCTCCAGTTGCAGTTTCCCGGCTTGCAATAGCCTTCCAACAATCGGGGATTTTAACTTTTTCGATTGGCACAATAATCTCTGCTTTATCCGTAGTTCTTGGATCAAGAGGAGCAGAGCCAGGCGCCAGACCTGTATTCGTCCAGTATTCATAAGCAACGGATTTCGCATTTGGATTTTTCAATTCAATGGCAGTATCCACAGCGGCTCTCCCGGCTTTTAACGTAACGTAAAATGCAGCTTCAATACCCGTTGCGCCAACATTATATTGGTCTGGCGCCGATGGGTTATCAATGTCATCTTTCATGTGCATACAAACGGTAACTTCCTGACCGGTGTTTTTTACAATCTGAAACTCCCAGGGCAAGAGCCATGTTTTCCCATGTTCCGGCTCAGGAAAAGTTGGGAAAATACCCCCATAGATCATTAGCCATCGGTAGTAGAAAATATCTATGTCTATTAAGTAAGGCACTCCAACTGGATTCTGATAAAGTTCTTCATGACCTGTTGGCTTGTAAATTATAGATATGATTCGGCCTCCAAATTCCGGCACGAGTGTTACTCTTAGATATTTATTTTCGAGAATCCATGATGTAAATGTTCGTTGAATTATCGTAACCCCATCAAATGAACCTTCCGCAATTGTATTATTTCGTGAAAGTTCATATCGATAGGTATTCCAATTAATAGTTGATTGCTGCAAGGTAACTTTGTTATCCATACTTGGAGCGGAAGCAGACATTAAGGCCGATTTCGTTAGGGTGGTCGCAGCCACTGGCACGGGTATTACAGTCTTACCAGCACATGCTACCAGGGATATAACCAAAAGAGCGGCGAACGTTACAGAAGAAATACCTGACATCTCCCAGAGTCTCCTTTCTGCTTTCCACCAAAAGAGTATACGGTGGGGAACATCTTAAATATTACCTACTTGATATTTTTTGTCACGTAATTATAATGATTTCCCGTGTTTCTTTCACTTTAAAAATGGTTAAAAATAATTTGATGCTTGAAAAAATCTTTAAACTAAAAGAAAACAACACCTGCGTTACCACGGAAGCAGTGGCAGGAACCACCACCTTCCTGACGATGTCATATATCATCTTCGTGCAGCCTGCCGTGCTTTCCAGTTGCGGAATGGATTTTGGATCGGTCATGGTGGCTACGTGCATAGCCAGCGCCGTAGCCACTCTATTAACGGCTTTTCTGTCCAATTATCCTATCGCTCAGGGACCAGCGATGGGACACAATTTTTATTTCGCATTTACTGTATGCGGCCCTGTTGTCGCTGGTGGCATGGGGTATCCGTGGCAGGTCGCATTAGGCGCAAATCTCATATCGGGTTTATTATTTATTCTCCTGTCATTCGTCGGCGTTCGCGAGTTGATAACGTCCATCATACCTGATTCATTAAAAAATGCGATTGCGGTGGGAATAGGGCTTCTCATTGCGCTGGTAGGGTTTGAGTACGGCGGAATAGTTGTTGATACACCCGGCTCGCTGGTCGGTTTGGGAAACCCGAAATATCCCGAAGTCTGGATTTCCCTCTTTGGCGTAATGGCTATCGGGGTGATGGTTGCCTTAAAGATACGAGGCGCTATTTTATACGGGATTATTGCAACAACGCTGGTAGGCATCCCTTTAGGGCTGGTGAAATACCAGGGTATTATAAGCATGCCTCCCTCGATTGACCCGACATTCTTAAAATGCAATCCAC
>DAITNH010000479.1:0-2156 GCA_036834745.1 Prolixibacteraceae bacterium | reverse complement strand
CATTGCCGAAATCATGGAGGAACTTGATTCGGACGAAGCACAACATCTCTTTTTATTGCTCGATGGGGAATTGGCTTCGGATGTTTTGCTTGAAATTCCGGAGAATGACCAGCGGCGCTTCCTGCGTGGTTTACCGCCTGATGTGATTGCCCACCGGTTCATCGAATTCATGGAGTCGGATGATGCTGCCGACGTAATGGCCGATCTTGACGAAGATATTCAGGATGAAGTTTTGCAGCACATCGACGACAAAGAACAAGCTGGTGATATTGCCGACCTGTTGGAATACGATGAGGACACTGCCGGGGGGATCATGGCCAAGGAATTGGTGGCGGTGAACGAAAACTGGACGGTACAAACCTGCCTCAAAGAAATCAGTATTCAGGCGGAAGACATCGACGAAATTTATTATGTGTATGTTGTTGATGACAATTTCGTACTCAAAGGCGTGCTTTCGCTGAAAATGCTGATCATGAAGCCTACCCATACGGTCATTAAAAGTATGGTGACCGAAGATGCCCATTTCGTGCGTACTGATGCCAGTCAGGAAGAAGTTGCCCAGATCATGGAGAAATACGATTTGGTGGCGCTTCCTGTGGTCGATCAGATTGGCCGATTGAAGGGCAGGATTACCATCGACGATGTGTTGGATATTATTCGCGAAGAAGCTGACAAAGATTACCAGATGGCCTCAGGTATTTCGGGTGATATTGATGCGGGCGACAATGTTTTTCAGCGCGCCTGGATACGCATTCCATGGCTTTTTATAGGGATGGTTGGAGGTATTATCGGAGCAGGTGTGCTTGGTTCGCACTCGCTGCAACTGGAGCAGATACCTGCGATGGCATTTTTTATTCCGTTAATCGCCGCAATGGCCGGGAATGTGGGTGTTCAGTCATCGTCAATCATCGTGCAGAGCATTGCCAGTGGAGCACGTAGCTTCGATTCGGTTGGCAGGAAACTGTTTAAAGAACTTACGGTCGCTTTTAGCATCGCCTTTTTATTTTCAATACTCATTTTTGTTTACAATTACTTCTTTACCGGAAATATGAGGCTCACCTATTCGGTAAGCCTTACGTTATTTATCGTGATGATTTTTGCTTCGGTATTCGGAACTGTTATTCCACTTGTGCTGAACAAGTTCAAAATTGATCCGGCTGTAGCTACCGGCCCGTTTATCACCACTACCAACGATATACTCGGACTGCTTATTTACATGACCGTGGCCCAAATGTTTTTTAAGATATTGTAGATTGGTGGGGGAAATTAGGGTGATTTTTTAATATGCCGCTTTTAACCAGCGCCGCAAAACCATATAACTCGCTTGGATGCATGAACCACAACCTTGAATGGTTTAGTTGTTTATTAGTGTCTCATTTTCCGCTCAATTCTTTTTCCGAAATTCAAGTAAAGGTGTTGTCTTTCAGATTAAATGAATTAAATTTGTAAAAACTTGATTGATATGATAATAGAGAGAACAAATACGGAGGTTATTATTAGACTATTACCATCTGTTGACACAGTAGAGCTTCAAGAATTGGCTAACTACTTTAGATATAAAGAAATTACATCGAAATATTCTACATCTCAAGCTGTTGTTGATAAACTTTCAACTGAAATAAATACTAATTGGTATAAAGCTAATCGGAAAAGACTTCTAAAATGAAGATCGTTGTTGATACTAATGTTGTTTTTAGTGCAATTCTAAATTCGCAAAGCTGGATTGGTCAAATACTTCTTCATTCTGATAAGTCGATAAAATTTTTCAGTCCACGTTTTCTTCAGGTTGAGATCCAAAATCATTTCCAAAAGATAAAGAAGATCACAAAGCGTAGTGAATCTGAGATATATGAACTTACTGAAATATTATATACCAAGATTCATTTTATCTCAGAAGAGTTTATTCCAAAGGAGTCTCTTCTTATTGCTGATGAACTAACCAAAGATGTGGATTTCGATGATGTGTTGTTTGTGGCATTGTCATTACACTTGAATTGCAAATTATGGTCTGGAGATAAGGTTTTAGTCAATGCCTTGATGAAAAAAGGATTTAAAAAATTCATTAATACACAAGAATTGATTGAAAAATTAAAGAAATGAATGTTAACCCACATTGCAGCTATCCATCCATAACAAACTGACAATCTGATTTTTGA
>DAITNH010000478.1:0-2198 GCA_036834745.1 Prolixibacteraceae bacterium | reverse complement strand
CAAAGGAAAATTTGAATTACTGCACCGGTACAACTGGGAGCAAGTTAATGGCCCGATTCCCGAAGCAATTATAATGAGGTGCAAGGATGGCGATATTCTTAATTGCAACCCTGATAACTGGTTCCTGATCGATCGTGCCAGCCAGCTGGGCAAAAACTCCGGACGCGAGAAGCTTGAAGACCGATATGTTATTTCAAAAATGACACATCAGCATCCGGAACTAAAAGCAGCATTGGCAGAAATGCCCGAACTCATAGAATTAAAACGAAATCAATTAAAACTTAGGAGAATAATCAATGAGCTTACTTAAACTACAGCAAATGATCGATAGTGGTAAAACTTATTATTATCGACAACAACCGGCTGTTATCAAATCGTTTGATACCGTACACGGAGAAATTGAAATTCTGGTCGAACTTGATGGCCAGCCACAAAAGTTTATCAAGGAAAATGAGGCAAAGCTTGACCTGTTCCTGGTATGCTTTAAAGAAGTGCCGGTGGTTGATATTATCGAAGCCGAAGTGCAAACAAACGGAAAGAACCTTCCTGCAGATCAACGTCAGCAAAAATATGTGCCCGACCTGTATGTCGAATCGAAAGGGAGCTTTAAAAGCCTTACCGATTTGCTGATGGCCGACATTGAAAAGGTAAGAAGTGAT
The DNA here is from genome assembly GCA_036834745.1 of Prolixibacteraceae bacterium. GTDB lineage: Bacteria > Bacteroidota > Bacteroidia > Bacteroidales > Prolixibacteraceae > Aquipluma. Next base: position 1,539 of record DAITNH010000478.1, on the reverse strand, counting down.
CCGGGATATGTGAACCAGGCCAAACAGGTTTGCAACAACGTGAGTGCCATCGTAAATATCACCAAACTTCAGCTCCAGCTGCTTCAAAACGGATAACCATGAAAGAAATACCAATTTTATTCAGCACCCCAATGGTGCAGGCCATACTCGAAGGCCGGAAGACAATGACCAGGAGAATAGTGAATCCGCAGATAAGAAACGGTGTTACCCTGCAATTTCATCCTGACGGATATTACTTGCAAAGAAGCGACGTAACAGGATTATTTGATAACAACGACCTTAAATGCAAATACGGCCAACCAGGTGATGTACTTTGGGTAAGGGAGACTCATATGTATGTTGGAAAGCCAAACATTGAATATATTTTCAAATGCGGATACCCTGCAAATTTACATCCTGATATTGTAAACATACCTTCTTCAAGATGCATTGCATGGAAACCCTCCATCCACATGCCCAAAGATGCCGCACGTATCTGGCTTCAGATTGAGGAAATTAGAGTGGAACGGTTGCAGGATATTACGGAAGATGATGCAATTGCTGAAGGGGTTGAAAAAGTAAGTTCTGACCATCCAAACGCGGAGCAATACCCATATAAATGCTATTTAGACGATGTAAATTCAATTTCAAATGCAAAATATTCTTTCTGCTCTTTATAGGAAAAGATTAACGGTAGTCAAAGTTGGTGGGACAATCCCTGGGTTTGGGTGGTGAAATTCAAAGTACTGTCAACAACCGGAAAACCTTCATTAATCAATAATTAAAAAAACCTAAAAATGAAAAAAGTAACTATTCTGTTTGGGCCAAAAGCTTCGGGAAAAACCGTACGAGCAAACAAAATTATAAATGGCAGAAAATCAGTAACTATTTACGGTGCTGATTTATTAAGCCCGTTTTGTTTTGAATCGGTGGATACTGATACCGAAGTAATAGTTTTTGAAGAGTTGACAGATATTAGACTAATTAATTTTCTAATTGACAGGCAACATTTGACTGTGAATAAATACAATTTACGACCATTTACCATCGAATGTCCTGAAATAATAATCATTACTCAAAAGCTTCAGGAACATTTACTCCAGATGAATGAAAGTGTTGAAATTATTCATTGCGTACACCACGATCCATGGCCGGTAGTACTTGACGAATACCAGGAAACTTCAAAATCTGATGTCGCTAAATTGAAAGAATCATGCAGGTAATTCCACAGGGCCGGCCACAATCGTCCTACTTTGTCGCTTTCAATCCTCCGGGCGTTTCAGTAAAAATTGACGAAGAGATTGTTTGCGTAAATCCCCGGACACAGCAGGAAACCAACGCCGTTTGTGTCGAGTACTTTACCCAATCATGGGATCAGCTGCCCGATAGTTTTTGTTTGCTTCAGTATGGCAGGATTGCCGCCGAACTAAGGCAGGAAATTGAAAACAAGTATCCAGAATCCACAAAATCAGCAACAATAAGATTTTTATTACTGCGTGAAATTAAAAAATAGCATACTATGGATGTTCGCGAAGTCATTGACCGCATCAACGAAGATAT
>DAITNH010000477.1:0-2202 GCA_036834745.1 Prolixibacteraceae bacterium | reverse complement strand
GCCACTCAGAAATTTTATTCACCGGTGTTTAAATTGCACAACGCATACACTCCCCTCCATTTTGCCTGCCCGTTGAGAATTAAAGCGGTGAACCTTCCGGAGAGACTGCAATCGAAAGTGATGCTTGCACAGGTTGACCCGGCTACCGGACGAATTTACTCGGCTACCGGAAAGTTTGTGGATGGCTGGGTGGAAGGAAACATCCGCGTGCTGGGAAATTATGCGCTGGCTGTTGACACGGTTGCCCCTAAAATTGTTCCGCTGAGCATTACCGACAAAAAAACACTGACCGAAACCAATCGAATCAGGTTCACAATTACTGACAACCTTTCAGGAATCGAAACTTTTAATGGAACCATTGACGGCAACTGGGTGCTGTTTGAATACGATCTGAAGAACAAATTAATCACTTATACGTTTGATAAGAGTCGGCTTCAGTTCGGTAAAAATCATGTATTGAACCTGACAGTCACCGACTTTAAAGACAATTCAAGTACTTACAAGGCAAACTTCTACAAATGACAAAAAGTTATGTATGCATAGGTTGTATGTCGGGCACATCAATAGATGGACTTGATTTGGTGGCCTGCAGGTTTACTTTTGATACAAAGTGGAATTTTGAAATTCTGAAAGCAAATACCATCTCGTATTCGCACAAATGGGTGAACAAACTCACGACTGCTGCGGAACTGAATGCACTTGAATTTGCCTTTCTGCACAATGAATACGGAAAGTTTATCGGGAAACAAATCGTTGATTTTTGTGCCGATCTTCCTGATAAACCTGAAATGATCGCATCACACGGACATACCATCTTCCATCAGCCTGATATGAAACTAACTGTTCAGATTGGCAATGGCGCTAACATTGCAGCAACTTCAGGAATACAAACCATCTGCGATTTCAGGTCGTTGGATGTGGCGCTTGGCGGACAAGGTGCTCCGCTTGTTCCGATTGGCGATGAACTGTTGTTTGGCGAATATGAATTTTGCCTGAACCTGGGCGGGATTGCCAATGTTTCGTTTCGCGAAAATAATGAAAGAAAAGCGTTTGACATTTGCCCGGCAAACATGGCTTTCAATCATTTCACCAAAGAATTGGGTTACGAATACGATCTCAACGGAAGTTTTGGGCGCTCCGGAACAATTCATCCCGAATTACTGGACCTGTTGAATTCGCTGGATTTTTACCAGCTTGACGGACCAAAATCACTGGGGCGCGAATGGTTTGAAACTGAATTTCTGCCGCTGATTTATTCGTTTCAACTGACTCCTGAAGATGCACTCAGAACACTTTACGAGCACGTTTCTGATCAAATTGCCAGTGCAGTTGACCAATATACAAAAGGCCAGATACTGATTACAGGCGGTGGCGCCAATAATGTATTCCTTATGGAGCTTTTCAGCGAAAAAACAAAGCACAAAACAATCCTGCCTTCAGCACAAATCATTGATTTTAAAGAAGCTATTGTATTTGCATTTCTTGGAGTTCTTCGTTTCAGAAATGAGAATAATTGCCTGAAATCTGTGACCGGAGCCGACCACGACCATTCAGGAGGAACCATCTACCTTCCCTGAAAAGGATTCAATCATGTTTTGGAAACACGATTCCAGCATCTTTTCTGACCCAATCCAAAATTCCCATCAGATCAGCAGAAAGCGACAATGGCAACAAGTCACTTTCTGTTTTTCCCGCATCCAGACATTCCATCACATGAGCAGCTTCCAGTTCATAGCCAGCTCCGATACCTTTTTCAAAGGTGATGACTTTTTCATCTTCCCCGGTCTTCCAATATGTTACAGATGTTGGGCAGTTAAAACGTCTGTTCAGCCTTACGAATCCGTTATCGAAACTGTACTCGGTTTGTGTGGAGGAGTGCGATGCAAAACTGGAAACCAGCGAAGCCACTTCCCCACCCGGATATCGAAACGACATCAGGATGGTTTCCTCGGCTCCGGTTGGACAAAACTGAGCCATTGTTTTTATTTCTGAAGGTTTCCCGAAAGCTGTCAGCGACATAAAAATTGGGTAAATTCCAATATCCAGCAACGAACCGCCACCCAAATCAACATTGTACAATCGTTTATCAGGATTGTATTCAGCATTAAAAGCAAAATCGGAACGCACCATTTTAAGCGCTCCCATTTCTCCGGAACGGATGATTTCCATTACTTTCTGAAAACTGGGCTGAAACCTTGTCCA
>DAITNH010000476.1:0-2204 GCA_036834745.1 Prolixibacteraceae bacterium | reverse complement strand
TTCTCTTCAAGTAAGTAGTATAAATCCTGTCAAGTTATTTTAGGGAAGGTCAGTTTACATTTCACTTTTCACGCCCTGCAAAGCACTTTTCACGCTCTGCAAAGCACCTTTCACGTTCTGCATTTCACTTTTCACGCTCTGCAAAGCACTCTTCACGGTCTGCAAAGCACTTTGCACGTGTTGCAAAGTGCTTTTCATGCTCTGCATTTCACTTTGCACGGTCTGCAAAGCACTTTTCACAGTCTGCAAAGCACTTTTCAAGTTCCACTTTTCATATTTAACCAACTGCATCGAATGCTGTCAGCGTTGCAATGTATCCTGAAAATAATCCGAAGGCCAATCTAAACTCCGCTGGGCTATTTAAATGGATATTTTGAGGGTTTTAAGCTGAATAAGTGCACAATTTATGATTGATAAATGAATTAATCAAAATAATATTATAGAAATATTCCGAACGGTACGAATACCGCGACGAAAGTGCTTATTTGAGTGTCGAATGGTATTTTTTGCAATCAGGTAAATGCAAATGCAAAAGGTCGGTTGAATCAATTATTACAACAAAAAGGATTCTCTAGCCTATTGTGCGGGTAATATATGTAATTGATTCCAAAAGATATCAGGTATATCTAAGAACCATTTGAATAATAAAAATTTCAAACTCACCCCCAAGTCAGCTGGCTGACGACGGGGTGAGTTTGAAAATGGAAAATTTAAATAATTTATCATTACCCCTATAAACCGTTATAGACCCCACAAAAAGCTTATTCTGCTCCATTTCTACCGACAGATTTTCTCCGGGGAAAGTTTCATACAGTTTAAACTTTACTCCTTCCCAAAAACAATACCTTTACCAGAATTGTCTTATAAGTCAGCATTTCATAAATGAATCCTAAATTACTTCGGGAATGGAAAAACGAAAATACATGAATCCTTACCTGGCAGGCGTGCTGCTCGGATTGGTTCTTTTGGCAGCCATGTTTTTGTCGGGTCGCGGTCTCGGCGCCAGCGGAGGCATCAAATACACGGTGGTGGCCCTGGTTGGCGCAGTTGACAAGCAGCATGCCATGGAATCGCCGTATTACAGCAAGTATTTCGAAAATGGTGAAAGTCCGCTGAAGAACTGGCTGGCGCTCGAAGTTTTCGGAATGATTCTGGGAGGTTTTATTTCGGGAGCCCTTGCCCACCGTTTGAAATTCAAGGTAGAGAAATCGCCCAATATATCGAATAAAAAGCGGTTGCTTTTCGCATTTCTGGGCGGAGTATTTTTTGTTTACGGAGCGCAATTGGCGCGGGGCTGTACGAGTGGGGCCGCACTTTCGGGCATGGCGGTTCTTTCGGTAGCCGGTTTTGTAACCATGATCGCCATTTTCGGTTCGGCCTACATTTTCGCCTGGTTCTTCAGAAGTTTATGGATATAGCTTCGACAGGCGTTCGTCTGAGCTCACGCCGAAGTCTCAGCTACCGATGCTTCGACAGGCGTTCGACTGAGCGTTCGACTGAGCTCGCGCCGAAGTCTCTGCTACCGTCACCATAGTAATCGGTTGAATTCATAATTAGCAGATTACCTGATTATAAATATTTAAACACTTTGCAAAAACATACATCAGATGACTTTCCCAACATTTTCAAGTGATAGAATCAAAATACCACGAAGTGGTACAATATTAATCACCCCCAGCGGAGCTGGGGGAAGAAAAAACAAAGAGAAACAGGAACCCCGAAGTGGGTTCAACATTTACACAGCACACTTTAATTGAACCCTTTCCGGGTTCCGTTCATATAATTTTGCCTTATCCCCCAATTTCATTGGGGGTCATTAAAATTTAATTCCTTCGGAATTAAGCACATAAAACATTTATGAAATTCAATCTGCTTTTCAGGATTGATTAAAAACTTAAATTCAATCTTTCAATCTATGGGACCTCTTACAATATTGTCCGAATTTCCGGAGTGGATCAATCTGCTGATCGCTTTTTTGATCGGCATCGGTTTTGGTTTTGCCCTGGAGCAAGCCGGATTTTCGTCGAGCCGGAAACTGGCCGGAATGTTTTACGGCTACGATACCACCGTGCTCAAAGTGTTTTTCACCGCGGCCATAGTTGCATTGGCAGGCTCGCAATTGCTCAGCTATTTTGGCCTGCTCGACCTGAAACTGGTATTTGTCAACCCATATTATATGAATGCGACCATCATTGGCGGAGTCA
>DAITNH010000475.1:0-2206 GCA_036834745.1 Prolixibacteraceae bacterium | reverse complement strand
AATTGTTCAGGAGTAATGTATTCCTTTACCTGAATGTGAGCCAGCGTTGGCGCCAGATATTGTCCGATGGTTATCACTTTGCAGCCAACTTCCCGAAGGTCGTCCATTACCTGCAATACTTCGGTTTCGGTTTCGCTCAAACCAAGCATAATGCCTGATTTGGCAACAACTCCGGAAGCTGCAATGAAGCGAATCACTTCCAGGCTGGTGCGGTATTTGGCCGCGCTGCGAATTTGTGGAGTGAGCCGTTCAACGGTTTCCATGTTGTGCGAAATAACTTCCGGGGCAGCTTCTATCACTTTCTGTATCAGCTCTGCTTTCCCTTGAAAATCGGGAATCAGTACTTCAATGCTTGTTTCAGGATTTAGTTTTTTTACCTCCCGAATGGTTTCGGCCCAAAAACTTGCTCCCAAATCTGGCAAATCGTCGCGGTCAACCGAGGTGATTACCGCGTGTTTCAGTTGCATGACGCGCACTGATTCTGCAATCCGTTTGGGTTCTTCGGAATCGGGAGCAAAAGGTTTACCGGTTGTTACTCCGCAGAATTTGCAGTTTCGGGTGCAAATGTCGCCCAAAATCATAAAAGTGGCGGTTCCCCTGTTCCAGCATTCGCCAATATTGGGGCAATTTCCGCTGGTGCATATTGTGTGAAGCTGGTGTTCGGCCACCAGATTTTTAACCTTCGAATAACTTTCGCCTTTGGGCATTTGCATTTTCATCCACCGCGGAAGCCGTTCCCTTCCTTTCATTTCTATTGTCATCGGGTACAAATTTTCGCAAAAATACTTTTAAAAACCGAAGTAAGTTTGGTCGCGCAGTTCAAATCCTTCCACAAATATCGTATTTACGGGTCGCGAAAGCTTTTGATTGTTATTTTTGTAGTTAAATTTTTAAAAAGCTTTCATGAAGACTTTGGTCTGTATCATATTTCTGTTGGCACCGGTATTTGTTTGGGGACAAAAACCCGATGTTCAGAATATGTCTGTTCTGGCCAGTCAATATTATCAGAACAAAGAGTTTGGAAAAGCTGCAGAACTTTACGAGCAATTGTATTCAAGCACCAAATCTGAAGGATATTTCAATATTTACCTCGATTGTCTGTTGGGCATTCCGGATTTTGACAAGGCGGAGAAGGAGATCAGGAAAGGGATTCGGGGAAATTCAGCCGATTCGTATTGGTATGTTCAGTGGGGTTTTCTGAAAAAGGCACAGGGTCAGGTAGCCGAATCAGAAAAAATGTATGAAAAAGCGATCTCATTGCTTTCAAATAATCCGGCCACATTTCAGAATTTGTCAAATCAGTTTATAAACCGGCGTGAATTTGCTTATGCCGAAAAAGTATATGTCAAAGGCAGGGCTGGAAATCCCGCATTGTTTAACTACGAACTGGGGCGAATTTATTATTATCTCCGCAACTACGATGCGATGATGAACGAATACCTTGAATGGTCGAAGCAAAATGAAACCAACCTGGAAATTGTAAAAAGCAATCTTCAGTCAGTCTTGTCGGTTGACAACGATCAGGAAATCAGCAATCAATTGAAAACGTATATCCTGAAACGTATTCAGCAGGATCCCGGACAGATTTTATATACGCGTTTGTTGATCTGGCTATTTATTCAGGATAAAAACTTTACAGCAGCCACACGCCAGGCCATATCACTCGACAAACGAACCGGATTGGAGGATGGTAATATCTTCGCATTGGCAAATGTGTCGGCAACCAATAAAAATTACGACGAGGCGGTAAAAGCTTACGATTATCTGATCAGCAAAGGGAAACGGGCAGAATACTATAATCTGGCCAGCCAGCAACGGATGCAAATGTATTACACACGTTTTGTGGAAGCCGGAACGCTGGATTTGACACAAGCAGATGCGTTGAAAGAACAGTTTTTACAAACATTTGCCATTCTGGGTATTTCTCCTGAAACTTCCGGACTTCAGACTCAATACGCTCATTTGCTGGCTTTTTACCTCGACAAACCTGCTGAAGCTATTAAGGTTTTAACAGAAGGATTGGTTTTAAAAGGAATCAATCAGCAACAAATATCGCTGATGAAGGCTGAATTATCTGATATTTACGTTTATTCCGGCGATCTGTGGGAAGCGGTGATCACTTATTCCCAGGTAATTGAAAGTAATAAAAGCAATTTGCTTGCCGACGATGTGAAGTTCAAAAAAGCCAAACTTGGTTACTACATGG
>DAITNH010000474.1:0-2227 GCA_036834745.1 Prolixibacteraceae bacterium | reverse complement strand
AATGCCGAGGATCGACGCAGTGATGAGCAGGATTTTCTTCATAGCCAATGTTGTTTACTGAAGTGTTGTAAAAATGATTTTTGCTAAACTACTGAAATTTGCCTTGTCTGTCAATAATTATTAAACAAGTTGGGCATTTATTGGTTCTTTTGTGGAATCTGTATTGTATAAGACTTGATCATTTGCAATTGCAATTTGTTACTTTTAATGCTTACTTTAAAACACTGAAAAATCAATTGTTCAACCATGGATAAATTTTCACAAGTGGGTAACCAGGAAATCGCTGCTATTGAAGAATTATATTCCTCATATCTTATTGATCCTGAATCGGTAGATGCAAGCTGGAAAAACTTTTTCGCCGGATTTGAGTTTGCCCGCAAGAATTTTGATGACTCGAAAAGTTCGGTCCACGACGATAAAATCGACAAAGAATTTGCAATACTGAACCTCATTCACGGCTATCGTCAGCGGGGGCATTTGTTTACCAAAACCAATCCTGTCCGGTCGCGCAGGCAATATTTGCCTACTTTGGACATCGAAAATTTTGGCCTGCAAAAATCTGACCTCGATACTGTTTTTAAGGCAGGCAACAACATCGGAATCGGACCGGCCACGCTGAAAGCAATCATCGAACATCTGGAAGCTACTTATTGCGAGTCAATTGGTGTTGAGTATGTTTACATGAGGCATCCCGAACTTATCGACTGGCTGAAAGTGAAAATGGAATCGACCCGGAATACGCAGGTTTTTACTCCGGAACAGCAAAATCACATCTATTATCATTTGAAAATTGCGGTTGGTTTCGAAAGTTTCATTCATAAAAAATTTGTAGGTCAGAAACGGTTTTCGCTGGAGGGCGGGGAAGCGCTGATTCCAGCTTTGGATGCAGTAATCGAACATGGTGCAGAACTGGGCATCAGCGAGTTTGTGATAGGAATGTCCCATCGTGGGAGGCTCAATGTTCTGACCAATATTCTTGAAAAACCGTATGAGCATATTTTCAAGGAATATGTTGGTACCGAATACGAACAAGATCTTTCGCTTGGTGATGTTAAATATCATTTGGGATACGAAAATGATGTTGAAACCGATCATGGTAAAAAGGTCAGGCTGAGCCTTATGCCCAATCCGTCGCACCTTGAGACAGTTGGAGCTTTGGTTCAGGGAATGTCCCGGTCCCGAATTGATTCCCATTACAACGGCGATTACGATAAAGTGGCGCCAATAGTTATTCACGGCGATGCTGCCATTGCTGCCCAGGGGATTGTTTACGAGGTGATACAGATGTCGCAGTTGCCAGGCTATAAAACCGGAGGGACAATTCATCTGGTTATAAATAATCAGGTTGGTTTTACCACCAATTATCTGGAGGCACGTTCGAGTACCTATTCTACCGATGTGGCCAAAGTGACCCGTTCTCCAGTATTCCATGTGAATGGCGACGATGTTGAAGCCATCATTTTCACGGTAAAACTGGCCATGGAATTCAGGCAGAAATTCCATGCAGATGTTTTTATTGATATTTTATGTTATCGGAAATATGGGCATAACGAAGGCGACGAACCCCGTTTTACACAACCATTGTTGTACAAAGCGATCGAAAGGCATCCCAATCCACGCGATATTTATTCAGATAAACTGGCAGAAAATGGCGTGATGACCAAGGCTGAAACTTCGAAACTGAACCATGAATTTGACCTTTTTCTTGAGGAAAAATACAAAGAATCAGAAAAAATTGACAAAGTTAAAGTTCGTCGTTTCCTGAGTAGCGAATACCTTGATTTTAAAAAGCCATCGAAAGCTGATTTGATTCACCTAGTTAAAACGGGTGTCAAGAAAAGTGAACTGTTGCGGATTGCCGAAAGAATCAATTCGCTACCGGCTGACAAAAAATTCTTCAAGAAAATTGACCGGATCGTTGAAGATCGTCGCATGATGATACTTGATAACCGGATGGATTGGGCGATGGCAGAGTTGCTTGCCTACGGGACTTTGCTTGAGGAAGGATTCCCGGTCAGGTTGAGCGGTCAGGATTCCGAGCGTGGAACGTTTGCCCACCGGCACGCCTCTTTTGTGGTGGAAGATACCGACGAGAAATATTTTCCGCTTAAAAATATCAGCGGGCAGCAGGCTCAATTCAATGTTTTCAATTCCCTTTTGTCCGAATATGGTGTGCTCGGGTTTGAATACGGATACTCACTTGCCATCCCGAAAGGTTTGACCATCT
>DAITNH010000473.1:0-2228 GCA_036834745.1 Prolixibacteraceae bacterium | reverse complement strand
GTACAAAGTAGTGTCCGATGGAACTGCAGAAAATCCGATGGCAAATGATTACAGCAGTTACGAAAAGGCAACTCCCTATTATTACCTGCGTTACGGCGATGGCATGGCAAACCTTATCATTTCACAAAAGAAACTGATTAAAATTCTTAACCCTGTTCCGCAGGAAGTTATTGACTATATCATGAAGAATAACATCAAAGCGACCAACGAAAGAGAACTGATTGATCTTATGAAATATATTAATAAGTGATATATGGATTTTCTCTTATTTGTGCCGAACGAAAATATTTTTCGTTTCCATGCAACATTCACAAAACGATCGTCGTCTTTCAAACAGTAAACAATCTAAGATAGGTGGAAACACAGTACCAAAACATACATCACGACTTGGTTGAGCGGTGCCGGAATGGCGATACCAAGGCACAATTTGAGCTGTATAAAATTTATTACAAACCGATGTACAACATTTGTCTGCGCATGGTTGGCGCTCAGGTTGAAGCGGAAGATGTGATGCAGGAAGCCTTTCTGAATGCGTTTACCAAAATCGACACCTATCAGGGAGTAGTAAGTTTTGGCGCCTGGTTAAAAAAAATTGTGATCAACCGTTCATTGGACCATCTAAAAAAACGAAAAGTAAAATTTGAAGAACTGAATGAAAAGATTCCGGACGAAGAGCCGGTTAATATCGAGATTTCAGAAATTCAGATGGAGAAACTGAAAAATGCGATACAACAATTGCCCGACGGATACCGGGTTGTTTTAAGCCTTTATTTACTGGAAGGATATGATCATGAGGAAATTGCGCAAATACTTGGAATAACAAATGTGTCGTCGCGATCGCAATACATGAGGGCCAAACTCAAACTAAGGGAGATGTTACACAGAGAAGAATTGTTTGAATACAACTAAAAACGACTGTCATGAAAGACGAACTGGAAAGATTAATTACAAATAACCGAAATTCCATTCAGGATGAAGAACCGCTGGAAGGACACTTTGAACGATTTGAAGCACGGCTTCAGAAAGCTTCGAAACCAACCCGGACAATCAATTTCAGGCCAATATTGAAGATTGCTGCAATTGTGGTATTTGTGCTTTTGGCTGGCAATCAGGCCCGGATGTGGTTTTTTCCTGAAAAAGAAGAAGCGCTCACACTGGGTTCAATTTCCGAAGAATACCGCGAAGTTGAATTCTATTACACAAATGCCATTCAGGTGGGAATGAACCAATGGGAAAAGCTTAGTGACGAAGGACTTGTATCTGAATCGGAACAAAAAATGATGCAACAAGAACAACAGGATTTTGACCTGATGTATCAGAAACTTCTGGAAGAACTAAAGGCAAACCCAAATGATGAACGGGTAATAAATGCCATGCTCGAATATTATCAGGCAAGAATGAATATCATCACTCTTATTATTAACAAATTACAGGAAGTAAAACAACAACAAAACGATAAAAGCCATGAAATCGAAATTTAATCTGACAATTGCCCTGCTGCTTGTTTCAACAATGATTGTTGGTGCGGCAGGAGCTGAATACTCAAAGACCCTAAGAAAAGCCTGGCCAAAGAGCGGCGTGACTGCCCTGAAAGTGACCAACAAATTCGGCGAGGTAAAAATCAACGACATGGGAGGCGATTCTGTTACCATCAAAGTGGTGATCACCGTCGAAAATCCTACCGGAAACAAGGCAAAAGAGCTGATGAATATGATTCAGATCGACTTTCAGAAATCGGGCGGATTGGTAAGTACAGAAACCAGTATTGATGAAAATTTTAAAAGCAAACAATCGTTCAGGATAGATTACCTGATTAATATTCCGAAAGACAGGGACCTGGATATTACCAACCGCTACGGAAACGTAATTGTCAATGAACTGGAAGCAAAAGGCACTTTCAATGTCAGCTACGGAAATCTGACTGCAGGCAATTTGAAAGCGCCATCAGGAAGTCCGGTAAGCGTTGTGGTCAACTACGGAAAAGCTGATATTGAAAGTATTAACGCTGCGAATATGGAATTCAAATATTCTAAATTGTATGCAGGCGAAATCGGACAGATTGTGCTTGACACGAAGTATTCAACTGTCAATCTGCATAAAACGAAGAATCTGACGCTGGATTCAAAATACGACGGAATCAATATCGATGAAGTTGACAACCTGAAATCAGTTTCGAAATACACCAACTACAAAATCGGCTTATTAACCGGAAGTTTTGACCTCGACAC
>DAITNH010000472.1:0-2259 GCA_036834745.1 Prolixibacteraceae bacterium | reverse complement strand
GTAGTATTTGCAGGTTTATTTCTGAATTCGTGTAAAGACAAAGACGAGCCGGAAACGCTGAATTATGAATACTATATTTCAAACCAATACAAATCAGAGGTAACCGCGCAGACTATAAAAATTAAATTATTGTTCGCGCAAGCTGAGTTTCCTGAAATTCCGCAGCTTTCAGCTTTTTCGGCTAAGGTAACGAACGATATTTTAGTCCATAAAGTTACCTACAAAACGACATTGCAAGGTAAAAATATAAAGGCATCAGGTCTGGTTTATTTGCCAAAAGCATCCGGCAACTATCCGGTAATGTCGTTTCAGAATGGAACCAACACGCTTAACAGCGATGCACCAAGCGAAAGTTCAGGCAGTGACAATTGGTTTATGCTGGAAAGTTTGGCTTCCATGGGATTTATTGTAGTAGTTCCTGATTACATTGGTTTCGGTGAATCAGCGAATTTAACCCATCCCTATCTTCATGCCGAATCGACCACACAAAGTATTCTCGATATGCTGCGGGCAGTAAATGAATTGACTGCGGAGGATAAAGTAGAGGCAAAACCAACCAAAGACCTTTTCATTTTTGGCTATTCGCAGGGCGGATGGGCAACCATGCAACTTCAGAAAGCGATTGAAAAAAATTATTCGGAAGAGTTTAATCTAATTGCCAGTTCATGTGCTGCAGGACCTTATTCAATCGGATTTATGAACGATTTCATTGCCAAAAGTACGGAATACCCGATGCCCTACTTTTTGGGTTATTTGCTGAATTCCTACCATTCGCTCGAGTTGTATCCTAATCCGCTGAGTGACCTGTTTCAGGAACCTTATGCTTCAAAAATTCCGGCTTTATACAACGGCACAAACACTGGTGGAACCATCAATGCAGCTTTAACTACAAATATGGCCAATCTGCTTACTTCAGAATTCCGCACTGGCTTTGATACTGGCACCAAATTTTCAGTATTAAAAAGTGCGTTTACTGCGAACAGCGTTGCACCATGGATAATTTCTACCCCAACAAGACTTTATCATGGAGGTGCTGATGAATTAATTCCAATTAGTTTGAGCAATAAAATGTTGCAGGATTTGAAAACTGCCGGAACTCCAAATGAAAAAATTGAGTTGATAATTATTCCTGGTGCCAGCCATACCGGAGGTGCCATTCCGGTAGGGGTTTCAACAATTACGTGGTTTATGAGCCTCAAAAAATAGGTCCATAAATTTTGCTGTATGTATCTAATGAAAATCAGAAAAAACCTATAGCTGAAAAATCAGATACTTACCCGAAAATTGTGGAAAATATTCCCTCATTTACCCCGAAAAAACTGCATTTTTGAATGATTTTTCTGTTATTTTATAGGAAAGGCTGCAAGTTGGGTTAAAGAATATTTTTGAACTTCTGTTCATTTTTTACGTTTCAGACTTAAAAACCTTAAATCTAAAAAACTATGAAATGCAATGTAGGATCAACTGACCGGGTAATTCGAATTGTAGCAGGAATTGGACTTGCCATCGGAGGTATCATTTTTGAAAGTTACTGGGGACTTATTGGAGTTGTTGTGCTGGCAACCGGTGTTTTCAGGGTATGTTTGCTTTATTCAGTTTTGGGAATTAGTACTACAGAAAAGGAGGTATAAATCTGGCTTTTGAGAACGAAAAGGGAGTTTGATTCAATTTCAAACTCCCTTTTTTTACTCAGGGGGTGACTCAAAGTCACCCCCTGAGTTGCCTTTAATATTTATTTTGGCATTGGGTAACCAACCAATTTTGCCAGGTTCTTTTCAATTTCGTGCTCCGGATATTCATAATCCGACAATTGGCCGGTCATGTATTTGTCGTAACCCACCAAATCCATCAAGCCATGTCCGCTGAAGTTGAAAAGGATCACTTTTTCCTTGCCTTCTTCCTTAGCTTTCAGAGCTTCGCGAATGGTTGCCGCAATGGCATGTGTGGTTTCAGGAGCAGGAATAATTCCTTCAGTTCTCAAAAACAACAAGCCTGCCTCAAAACATTCGCTCTGGTGAATGGCCTGTGCTTCCATCAGTCCGTCGCGTAACGCAGCACTTACCAGCGGAGCCATTCCGTGGTAGCGCAAACCACCGGCGTGGATTGGTGCAGGAACAAAGTTGTGTCCCAAACTGTGCATGGCCATCAACGGCGTCATTTTGGCCACGTCGCCATGGTCGTAAATAAACGGAGCTTTGGTCAATGTTGGGCAAGAGAAAGGTTCGGCGCCAATGATCTGAATATCTGCACCGTTAATTT
>DAITNH010000471.1:0-2284 GCA_036834745.1 Prolixibacteraceae bacterium | reverse complement strand
AGCAAGGCTGATCCATCCCCGCTCAGGTTTTGAGAATTATACGGCAACCAGCCAATCTGATTTTTCAGGAAAAAGCTATTGGTTGGATCTGATTTACGGTTTGCCATATAAACAGCAAGGGTATCTCCTTCGTGTAATTCACTGATGTTGTATGAAATAAAGAATTTACCGGTAGTTTTGACTGGCGTTTGAAACTTCAAATAATTCATTGCGTCAATCCAGAATTTTTTAATCTCAAATTTTTCGGAATATAACAGTGTTTCCGGTAGCTCATTTCCTTCGTAAACCTGAACATTAATGAATGATTGTGTAAACAATGGATTGGTTTTAACTTTGGCAATTCCGAGCGAAATCCCCTGAACTTCGCAATTATTAGCAAAAGTATAGTGCTCAGCAAAATCTGTGAATCCGGCAAGATTTGACCCGCTGTAATACCCTTTCTTTGTGATTCCGTTGGTTATCGGGATAGCAGCATAGCTGTCGTTATCTTTAAAATTAGTGAAGGGTTTGCAAAGGGTTTTTCCGGGATCGGGCGGCAAACCATCCAGTTTTTCCACATTCGAATTTATCGGATCGAGCCAGAATTTCAATTGTTTGTTTGTCTCAGTCCGGTAATTCCAGGCCAATTCAAATTTTTCAAAGAAATCGTTTGTTGGCACCTGACACGTGGCTGCCCCGCCGGTCAATGTGCCAATTACCTGTTTGTTTTGGTCAAACAAAGGCCCTCCTGATGAACCACTTTCCGTGACACCATTGTCCCACCTTAAAATTTTCCAGAACCCTCTGGCTACGTAGCTTGCGTTAAATGAGGATGTGCTTGCCGCGTCTTTGTCAATCGCAATTTTTTTAATATCGCCTAACGGATGATGGATACTTACAGATGATGAAGGAGCCTGGGTCTTTCGGTTCCACCCGGCAAAATAAGGCCTGTAATTAAAAGGCAATACATTATTAAGCTGCACCAATGCAAAATCGAGACTATCAAAAGAGGCTTTCAAACTGCTTCCCGACAATGATCGACTTACATCACCATCAATGGAAGCACAGGATGGTGCTTCGTAATTAAAAAGGAATACCGATAAGCTTGCATCTTTTTCGGTACCGATGCAATGATTGGCTGTAAGCAGAAATGGCGTTCTGTCAAGCAGGGTATTGTTCAGAAGCGTTCCGGTACAAATTTCAGATCCACCTATTATTATTCGGCAAACTGCATCCCTGATTTCTTCATTCCCATTTGCTACATCGCAATTAACATTTACATTACATGGCCCCGATATTCCCAGCGGACGGTGGGTTCCCGATGCTGTGACACCGATAAAATCATGTGAAATCCTTGAAATTTCAATTTCGCCGGAAAATGCTGCACCTTTCGGTTCTTCATATTGAATAAGAAGTTCATCGTCGGCCAATGGTTCAACTGCAAGTACCTGACTTATTGAGTTATTTGCCGAAGTATAGGCTCCCTTTATCTCTCCGCTATTGGCGCCAATCAGAAAAATACGGGCATTTTCGGGCAAATTAAAACGACCAAAAATTACATTTAATGAATATGCTCCTTTCGATCTGATTCTCAATTGCCAGACATTCAACTCAGTATCAGAATACCACTTTCCTGAATTTTTCAGGTTTAATGAAACATCAAAAGGATGGGCAAATTGAAATGGTTTGAGCATTGGCTCAGCTGGATCGCGAAAGGAAGCCTGCCGAAGCTTGAAATTATCGACTGAAGGCAAAATGATCAAATCGTCAGCAAAAACTGATTTGAGTTTTTCGATGCGAACGGGAGTTCCACCCTGTGAGATTTGTCCTTTTACCATTACCGGAAAAAGGATCAAAAGAACTATGCAGGTGGTGTATATTTTTTTTAGAAAAATCATATTCTGAACCCAATGAAATTCAAAAATAAGATAAATTATCTTATTGGATTCAAAATGTTTCAAATTCAAGTAAATTTGACCTTCAAACCATTATTTATGCAGGAAATTGACTTTCACACCCATCACTTTAAAAGCGAAACTAATATTCAAATTCTGAATATTTTTGCGCAGGATTTGCCGTTTCCAAATGAGAAATCGTACTATTCTGCCGGCATTCACCCCTGGCATATCGGGTTGGCCGATCCGGAGGAGTGTTTGCGTTCGATTGAACTTGCGACGGGTGAAAAAAACATGCTCGCTGTTGGCGAATGCGGTCTCGACAGGTTAAGACCAATAGACTTCGCACAGCAGGAATTGTATTTCATGAAGCAAATAGAAATTGCTCAAAAATATTCTAAACCTCTGAT
>DAITNH010000470.1:0-2286 GCA_036834745.1 Prolixibacteraceae bacterium | reverse complement strand
AAGTAACACATTCAGTATTGATCAGCACATTCAGGAAGACTACTTTAACAGGTATTACATATATACAATCGGTTCGTTTACCACCAGAAACCAAGCCCAAAAACTATGCAATACGCTGGTGGCTAAAAACAAAATTGCAGGAGCTTTTATCGTTACATTCAGCGATGGAAAGCGTTGTAAATAATGAATTAACATCAATGCTATGAACAAGATAAAACGGACAGTCATACAGATCATTTTGTGTATCGGATTGATTTTCATCAATCAAATAAGCAAAGCGCAGAAAAGTATTTCTTTGTCAACCGTAAATTCAATTGTTATGGACTTCGCCGCTCCGTTTGATCCGGGCAATCCAATTGATCCCGTTATTGACAATAGTAAATGGTTAAATTATAATATTACAGTTACCCCACCCGATCTGCCGGTTTCTGTTACTGCCGAAATCACATCCGGCGCTATTTCCGAAGGACTTCAAATCCAGTTACAAGCAGGCGCTTACAGCGGAACCGGAGGTAGTAATCCGGGAATACCTACCGGAAATCTGATTCTAAAAAGTATTCCTCAGGTATTAATCAGTAATATTGGAACGTGCAATACTGGCACCGGAGTTAACGTTGGCCATCAATTAACCTACAAACTAAGCATTTCGGACTACAATGCTATAAAATCCTCCACTTCAATAGTTAATGTTCTTTTTACCATCATACAATAACAGGAAATATTATTAATCACTTTACAAAATGTTGATATTCCAGGGTATTTGACAAGTTGCGCAACCAGCAGTTTTTCGATCTGGCTTCGCTCAATAAAGCCGTCAAAGAAAAAATCAGGGAACACAACCAGACCCGGATGCAACAGAAGCCGTATTGCCGTGAAGAAAAGTATCTGGCCGATGAAAAGCATTTACCGGCATCGGGATTCCGGCTACGTATCACGATAGAATATTTGATCGTTTTAGGCAGGTGGAAGATGAAAAAAACCGCAAATACGGTGGAAATGGACTTGGATTGGCCATTACAAAAAATCTCGTTGGCTTAATGGGCGGAAAAATTTGGGTAGAAAGCAACGAAGGCAAAGGCAGTGCATTTTATTTTACGATGCCATGCCATTAATAATTTCGAAAGTCATTTATTGTCATTCTTAACTTATCGCTGTATCAAAAAGAATCCTGCGAAATCTGTGAATCTTACAACTTTTTCCCAATATTATGGTTTTAACTTGCTTAGCTTGCCACTTGCCATTAATAAATGGCAAGTGGTGATATGCTCGTCAAATACAATTACCAATGGAAAAAAACAACAAATCAGAAAATGCAAATTTTCGGCAAAAGGCAGAAGAATTGCTAAAAACGGATACTTCAAAATCAGTTTCAGTAATTATTGAAGCTGAGATGCTGAAACTGATTCACGAGCTTGAAGTAAAACAGATTGAGTTGAAAATTCAGAATGAAGAGCTCAGTACCGCGCTCATCGAACGCAAACGGGCAGAAGAATCGCTTATAGCATCAGATAACCGCTACCGCAGACTTTTTGAATCGGCCAAAGACGGGATTCTGATCCTTGATGCTGATACCGGAATGATTATAGATGTGAATCCTTTTTTAATTGAAATGCTGGGCTACTCAGAAGATCAATTCCGTGATAAAGCAATCTGGGAAATTGGATTTTTCAGAGATTTAATTGACAATCACGATAAATTTCTGGAATTGCAGCAAAATGAATATGTCTGTTATGACGATTTGCCGCTGGAAACGGCGGACGGACGAAAAATCAGTGTGGAGTTTGTCAGTAACAGCTATTTTGAAGATAATCAGAAGGTAATACAGTGTAACATCAGGGAAATAACGAAGCGGAAGGATGAAGCGTTAGCACTGCGCAACAGCGAATTTCAACATCGAACACTTGTACAAACTATTCCTGACCTGATCTGGCTGAAAAATACCGAAGGTGTGTATCTGTCATGCAATACCAGGTTCGAACGTCTTTTCGGAGCCAGGGAAGCTGACATCATTGGAAAAACCGATTACGACTTTGTTGACCGGGAACGTGCCGACTTTTTTCGTGAGAATGATCGTATTGTCATGGAAGCAGGAAAGCCAACCAGCAACGAAGAATGGGTGACTTTTGCAGAAGATGGCCATCGTGAATTTCTGGATACCATCAAAACCCCGATGTTGGATTTTAACGGAAAACTAATTGGTGTTTTGGGAATTGGACGGGATAATACGCAACGTAAGCTTGCCGAACAGAATGTTCGGGCCAGTGAAAAACGCTTTCGGGCCATTTT
>DAITNH010000469.1:0-2289 GCA_036834745.1 Prolixibacteraceae bacterium | reverse complement strand
GTGGGGGGTCAACATCACCGGACAAGGGGGGTCAGCATTGCCGGAATATCCACAAACAAAGCAAATGGAAGGGAATGGAGCTTTTGCCCGGTCAACTTATTACCGGAAGGATGAAGTTATCCCAACAATTAAAGCTTACAGAACGTGAAATTCGCACAGTTTTTAAAAGGCTAAAAACGACCAACGAAATAGCCATCAAAACGACCAACCGATTTAGTATTATAACTATCTGTAAATGGGAACAATACCAAGATCAACAAACAATAGAACGACCAACAGAACGACCAACAAACGGGCACACAAACGACCAACAAACGACCACATTCAAGAATGTAAAGAATATAGAGAATAATTTATCTATCATTTTTGAAGAATTTAGAAAGAAATACCCGGGCACGAAAAGGGGATCAGAAACCGAACTTAAAAATTTCTTAAAGAAATATGATTCTAAAATTGCCTATTTGTTATTGCCAGCACTTCAAATAGAGAAAGACCATAAAGACAAACTAAAATCAGCCGGACAATTTACACCTGAATGGAAAAACCTTTCAACCTGGATTAACAATAGATGCTGGGAACAGGAATTTCCAGAAGTAAAGACAACGAACGAAACCGACCTCAGAACACCGCCCACACAATTTAAGGAGAAAATTTATAAATCAGTTTATGAACTCGAAAGCTAAAAACGATATTAACGGCAAACTTCCACCACAGGCAGTGGAAGTTGAAGAGGCCGTTTTAGGGTCACTGATGCTGGAGCGTGACGCCTTTTATCAAATTTCTGATATTCTGAATGCTCAATCGTTTTATCTCGATAAGCACCAAACGATTTTTGCAGCAATTCACAATTTAATCAATCAGGGCAAACCGATTGATTTAATACTGGTCACTCAGGAACTCGTTGCAGCCGGAAAACTGGAAGACATTGGCGGCCCTTTGTACATTACCCAACTGACAAGTAAAGTTGCTTCAGCAGCACACATTGAGCACCACGCCCGGATAATTGTACAAAAGGCCATTGCCCGCGAATTGATACGAATAACCACAACCGCCGGAGTGATGGCATATGATGAAAGTATTGATATTGAAGAAACGCAGTCAAAACTGCAAAACGATTTAATTGGATTACTTGAAACTGGAAACAACCGCGAAAGCAATATTTCGGATGCTCTGACCGAAATTAAAGATCGTATCAACTGGAACCAACGAAACAGCGGACTTTCAGGAATAGGAACCGGCCTTTTCAATTACGATCAGTTTACAGGCGGATTACAAAAGACAGACCTAATTATCATTGCCGGAGAAAGTTCTCAGGGAAAAACCTCACTAGCTTTAACCATGCTGAAAAATGCAGTAATGAGACACAAAGCCCGCGCCGCTGTTTATTCACTCGAAATGAGCAAAAGTCAGTTAGTAGCCCGGATACTTTCACAGGAAACCGATATTTCAGCAAAAAAGATATTGAATAAAACATTGGCAAATGCTGAAATCAATGAGATTATAAAAGTTTCTGAATCGCTTAATTCTTTGCCGGTATTCTTTGACGAAAGCAGCAGTTCAAACATTGATCAGATTTGCAACTCGATCCGAAAGTTGAAACTAAAGCATGAAATTAACCTGGTAGTGGTTGACTATCTCCAGTTGGTAGGATCAAATTTAAAAAATCGCACAGATGAAAGCCAGATAGCAGACATAACCCGCCGTTTAAAAAATGTAGCCAAAGAATTGAATATCTCAGTTATTGCCCTTTCACAACTTAGCCGGGATCGCCTGCACCCAAAACCCACAAAGAACCGCTTACGTGGATCAGGCCAGATTGAGGAAGCCGCTGATATTGTTGTTTTGATTTGGAGACCTGAAGACTACGAAATGGATACTTTCGGGGAGCCATACAAAGGAGTAAAAACCGCCGGACTTGCAGAAGTGATAATTGCCAAAGGCCGTAATATTGGAACCGCTTCATTTTTGTTAAAGTTCAATCCTGAAACAACCGGATTCTATGACTATTCACCACGAATAGAAGCAGCCATAGGTTATAATCCAAATGCTTATCTGGAACCTGATAGATTTTAGAAGCCATGAAAGAAAATTCAACAAGCCCGATTGTCTTTAATCCTAATCCCATTGGAAAAACTTTGATCCTGAATGAGCTTGATCCAAGTGACTTAAAAAATATGCTTGCAGAAATGGTGAACGAATGCAATGTCGTTTCTGGTTTGCCAGACTTCGAAGTCTCATTAGGCCAGACTGAAATATTGTTGGGGGTCACTAATCCAACCATAAAAAAAT
>DAITNH010000468.1:0-2291 GCA_036834745.1 Prolixibacteraceae bacterium | reverse complement strand
ATGACTGGAGATCAATTCCATTCCCATATAGAAAACAGCCCTGAGTACACCGGGCTAAATGTAAATCAGGGCATTGAACGATTGCCATCGGTGAACACCGATTCGGTAAAACGATTTCTGAAACACAAGAAAAAGCGTTCTCTTTCGGTACAACAATTCGTTGATGGTATCCTGAACGGTGATATTACTATTCTTAGTCAGGCAGTCACACTAATAGAAAGTTCAAAACCGGAACACCAGGAAATTGCTCAGGAAATAATAGTGAAATGTTTGCCTTTCAGCGGTAATTCGGTCAGGATAGGAATTACCGGTGTTCCGGGTGTTGGCAAAAGCACCTTCATCGAAGCAATGGGAAAACACATTACTTCCAAAGGAAATAAGCTCGCCGTTTTGGCCATTGACCCAAGCAGTGAACGGACCAAAGGAAGCATCATGGGCGACAAAACACGTATGGAAGACCTTTCCATCGATCCGAATGCCTACATCCGACCTTCCCCATCAGCAGGTTCGCTGGGCGGAGTTGCCCGGAAAACACGCGAAACCATTGTGCTTTGCGAAGCCGCTGGTTTCAATCATATTTTTATTGAAACGGTTGGGGTTGGCCAAAGCGAAACAGCCGTTCATTCGATGGTCGATTTTTTTCTTTTGCTGATGCTGGCCGGTGCGGGCGACGAATTGCAAGGCATCAAACGCGGCATCATGGAAATGGCCGATGCGATTACAATTAACAAAGCCGACGGGAACAACATCGAAAAAGCTGGTCTGGCGCGCGTTCAGTATATGAATGCTTTGCACCTGTTTCCTGCAACCGATTCAGGATGGAAACCAAAAGTACTGACCTGTTCGGCCTACTTGAAAACCGGGATCACCGAAATTTGGGAAACCATTGATGAGTACCTTGCGCTGGTAAAAAGCAGCGGGTATTTTCAGCACAAAAGAAACGAGCAGTCGAAATTCTGGATGTACGAAACAATCAACGAACAGCTCAGGAACAATTTTTATCAGAATGAAGAAATAATGAAATTGATGGAGGAATCGGAGAAGAAAGTATTGAAAGAAGAAATCTCCTCTTTTGTCGCTGCCAAAAAATTACTCGATTTATACGATCAAATTAAAAAGAACATTTAAAAACAATTTTAATAATTAATTCAATGAGAAATCTATTAGCAATTTTTGTATTGGCCCTGACGGTTTTTTCCTGTCAAACGGCAAAAGATGAATTTTCGATCAAAGGCACCATTGCCGGAGTTGAAACCGGTAAAGTATATCTGGAAAAAATTGTGGATGGCCGCCCGCAAAGTATTGATACCGCCGATGTTGTTGATGGCAAGTTTGCTTTCACCGGCAAAATGGAATTGCCTGACATCCGCATTCTGCGTTTGAATGAGCAGGATTATTTTGCTCAACTTTTTCTCGACAATTCGAAAATTAATGTTGTTGCCAACAAGGACAGCCTTCGCGCAACCAAAATCACCGGCTCTCCAAGCCAGGATATTTTTCAGGTTTACCTTACCGAACTCGAAAAGCTGAACAAACAAGTACAGGAACTTCAACAGAAGTATCAGTCGGCAATGACAACCGGAAATGAGGATGAAGCCAAAAAGGCTGAAATCGACTACAAAGCAATGATTGAAGACATGAAAGTTTTCACAAAAAACTTTGTAAAAGAACACAACAGCTCGGTGGTTGCAGCTTACATCACACTGGTGCAGCTTGCAAACGAACTGGAAAGCTCAGAACTGGATTCAATCATTGTAAAATTCCCCGCTGAAATCAGTAATTCTGAATATGTAGTTAAGGTAAAAGAAATTGCCGATGCCATGAAAAAGACTGCAATTGGTGTGTTAGCTCCTGATTTTACCATGAACGATCCTGCAGGTAATCCGGTTCAATTGTCATCGTTACGTGGCAAAGTGGTAATGATCGATTTTTGGGCTTCGTGGTGTGCTCCATGTCGTCAGGAAAACCCGAATGTTGTAAAACTTTACCAGAAATACAATTCAAAAGGGTTCGAAATCATTGGGGTTTCGCTCGACCGCACCAAGGAAGAATGGGTACAGGCCATCAAAGACGACCAGTTGAGCTGGGTACATGTTTCCGACCTTCAGTTCTGGCAGAATACCGCCGCCCGTCTTTATTCGGTAAATGCCATTCCTCAGACCTACCTTCTCGATGCTGAAGGTAAAATTATCGCCAAAGGATTGAGAAGCGAACAACTCGCCGCAAAACTTAGCGAACTGTTTCCTGAGTAATTCGATTTTTTCGGGCCAGTCACCCCGAACTTGTTTCGG
>DAITNH010000467.1:0-2320 GCA_036834745.1 Prolixibacteraceae bacterium | reverse complement strand
ACGTATATTCGTCAGCAAAAGCTACCCGAAGTGAAACGAAGGGTTTCGCTTGAACAGCAAGCTACCAGCCGGATTTAAGTGCTTCTATGGCAGGAAATTAGCAAGATATTATTAGAGATAACGAATGTGGTGAAGATATTCCAAAGGCTCCTTAGACATACTGAACCTCCTTTAATATGGCAGGCCCAATGTGCGGACTCAGCCCGTTTTTAGTAACGATTTCAACCTTTTCGTTTTGAAAAAGCGAGTCCAGATAATCGCACAAAGCCATGTAATTATCAAAATTTTCTTTTTCAGGATCAAAGTCTATCAACAGATCAATATCACTTTTGGCTGTTTGTTCGTTGCGAACATACGAGCCAAAAAGACCAACCGAATGAACCCCAAATTTCGAAAGATCAGATTGGTGGGATTTAATAGCATTCAATATGAAGTCTTTTGTAATCATCTGTATTTATTAACTTAGTGTCAGGCAAATATATAAAATTCCTCTCAACTCCTTCTTTCCCTGCTTCTCCAAACCTTGTACATTTCGAACCAAATGATGCTCGAAAAACCGGCAACAACGCAAATCAGCAATTCTGCCAGACTGATTTTATTAAACATGAATTCTTCCTCTTAAATTTTTATATTTGTTGAAAGAAAAAAAACATGAAACGACCATGCCGCTGGAATAATTTAAATTGAGGCGGCGCAAAAAGGAATGAAAATATAGTTCAAAGTGGAAATCTATTGGCATGGAGTTCCACCATGAGAACGCTAAAATAATCAATTAATTAATAACGGTATTTTCGAATGAATATTCAGGCAAGAAAACTGGTTCTAATTGAAGAATTCCTTCGTATTAGCGACGAAAGTCTTATCGAAAAACTTGAATCTTTGATTCGGCAGGAGAAGAAAGCATCACACGAAAAGAGCTTAAAACCCATGTCGATGAACGAATTCCATGAAATGATAGACCAGGCGAAACAAGACAGCGATGCTGGCCGGGTGATCACCCACCAAGAGCTAAAAAAGAAGGCCAAATCATGGAAATAAGGATTGAATGGTCGGAGTTATCGGAAAGACAACTTAAAGACATATTTGATTCGTCTCTATAATCCGTCTTTCCCTACTTCTCCAAACCTTGTACATTTCAAACCAAATTATACTCGAAAAACCGGCAACAATACATATCAGCGCTTCAGTCAGACTGATTTTTTCGAACTGAAAAAGTTCCAATAAAAATGGCACATTCAGGATCAGGATCAGGAAAAAAGCAGCACCACCAACTACCCATTTAACTGTTTTGTTTGAAGTAGTAAGAATCTGAAAAATGTTGCGCGTCCACGAGCGATTCGAGAGAATAACCGCAATGTTGGCGGCAATCAGCGTTGTAAATGCCAGCGCGCGGTCTTCCTGTTCGGAGTAACCCATTTTCAGGCCAATGAAATAAACCGCAAAAACAATGGCCAGTATTCCGATTCCCTGCGAGCAACTCAGCCAAATCTTTTTTGCACCAAAAAATGGTTCGTTAATGTCTTTCGGCGGACGGCTCATCACGTTTGTCTCTTCCTTTTCGGCTTCAAAAATAATGGAACAGGCAGGGTCGATAATCAGTTCCAGAAACACAATGTGCACCGGCCAAAGCAACAATGGCCAGTCGGCCACAAACACCGGAATGAGCGACAATCCAGCAATTGGAACGTGAATGGCAAAGATGTACCCAAGTGCTTTTTGCAGGTTGTCGAAAATGCGGCGACCCATTTTTACGGCGCCCACTATCGAAGCAAAATTATCGTCCATCAGCACCAGCGACGAAGCTTCGCGGGCCACATCGGTTCCCTTTTCTCCCATTGCGATACCAATGTTGGCAGCTTTCAGAGCGGGTGCGTCGTTCACGCCATCGCCTGTCATGGCCACAATTTCACGATTTCGTTTCAGCGCATTTACAATCTTCAGTTTCTGTTCAGGAACCACACGCGCAAAAACATTCACATCCTTTATCCGCCCAGCCAACTCTTCTTCTGTCATTTCCTGAAGTTCAGGCCCACTGATGGAAACATCATGGTTTTTCAATCCGATTTCGCGGGCAATGTTCATGGCAGTCACCGGATAATCGCCCGTAATCATGATCACCCGAATTCCGGCCTGGTAACATTCGTTCACCGCAGCAGGCACATTTTCCCGAATCGGATCCGACAAGGCAATCAAACCAATGAATTCAAAATCGAAATCGTGCTGAATTTCCGGTAGATTTTCAGCTCCAATCATCGATTTGGCCACGCCCAGAACCCGCAATCCGGCAGAAGCCATTTCAGCCACTGCGGCAGAATACTTC
>DAITNH010000466.1:0-2360 GCA_036834745.1 Prolixibacteraceae bacterium | reverse complement strand
ACTGCTGTGCTAAGAATTCTGATTCTTACCAAATCTGGTTGATATGCCGTTAGGGAATTCACCTACCTTTATGGTGTGAATAACTTTAAATTCTCCGGATTCAGTTTTAGCAATGACTGCAACCTTGCCAGGAATTTCATTTGAAAGAGTGACAAAAGCAAATTCGCCACCAGGCGTATAACTCACACCATGTGGACCCACACCTGCTTCCACGATACTTATTACCTCCCATGATGTACCATCATTGTCGTAGTTATCATCAATTTCCACGACAAAACATGCGTCCGGCTTATCGTCATTTGGTTCCATTGGCATTGCATCATGCAGCGCACTGAATAATGCCTCGACAAGGTCAAGGGCAGTAGCTTTGTTGTCATTAATCCAGTCGATCCAATCTGCATTATTAAAAACCGGATTGGGCACAGATGAAGCTTTATTATCTAACAAACTCGATGTCTGGCATGGCGCAATGAAATACTTATTGGTTGGATTTGAAGGAACCTGAATAGGTGAAAGCCCAACCGCAACTGTAGTTTCAATTTGTGGATTTGCGGGATCAGAGGTATTCAGAATGCATTCGTAACCCGGCACTGCGCAACTGACAAAACACCAATGACCATCTGTTGAAAAACCCAGTGCCACAGGCGTTGTCCCATGACCCGGTTGACTCGAATCAGAAGCATTCAAATACAATGTCTTGATAACTTCATTGGTAGAAATATCAATTACAGCAACTGCACCACTCCAGACCAGAGGGACATAAACATATCTTCCACCTGGATGGACTGCAAGACCATGTGGGTTACTGTCAGCATCGTCCCATGATTTGCCCAGTTCGTCTTTCACAATCTTAACCACATCGTCAAGACCCGTAGGCATATTGATAGTCTTTGTCACTTCCAGGGTATTTGCATCCACCACCAGAACGTTATCTTTTCCGTCAGAGATATAGAGGTTCTTGCCGTCACGGGTCAAAGCTACGTGGGCAAGTTCATCGGCTGTAAGCTCGTTTCGTTTTATCTCCCCTCCGCCTTTTTTCCCTTTGAAGGTTACCTTTACAATTTCCTTACCTGCTGATATGTAAAGAGATGTCCCGTCGTATGATGTAAAACAATTATGAATATCATCAATTCCGGGTATTGTACCCACTTTCTTCATTTTCACAGGATCAATGATATCTACTGACTCTCCTAATCCTGTATAAACAAAAATACTATTAGCCCAACTCTTGAATGACTTTTCATCATGCTCGGCAAAAGCCCCTTTTACGCCAAACGGCATGGAAATTACTGACAACAACAAAAGCCCCAAAAATCTTTTTTTCATTTATACTTCCTCCTGATATACGTACTGTAAATATTTCTGTTAAATTACAATATACATGAGTCAAATATTAAAGCCGTTGCACAGTCATCATGCTACGATAACAACTGATGGCTGTAGTTTTAAATGCACTTGTATCTATTCAAAAAATGTGTATCAATGGCTGTGTCCTCCACCTCCACTATGCTGGTGTTTTTTGGATGCAGAATCCCTTTCACTGGAACCGGCGCAACCGAAATAAGTACCAGTTAAACCAACAATAAAGATACATACGAGCACAACACGCAAAATACGATCCATGGAAGTCTCCTTTCTATAAATACCCAAAAATTATATATCCAATTATTCTAAATATCTCGTGATTACTCTTAATTATTATTCCATCTCCATCATTCCCATCCCTGCAGCTTTGACTACAAGGGCAGTTAAACCAGTGCCCGTATTCCTTACGTAAACCATGGCTTTTTTCCCCACTTTGAGCTTTCCTTTTACGCAATAGGCAGAAGTAGTGTCTATTGCTTTGCCCATGAGTGTAACAGTATCGGTACCTATAGCCTCCACAGGTCCCTCTAGTTTGCCAGTGCCCTCTAGTTTAATCATACTTGCCACAAAAGTACCATTATTCATTGTTCCTTTTGCCTCAATGATATCTCCTGCGACAATGTCGTCTACGCTAAGAGAAGTACTAAAACCCATTAACTTTACTTCCGCAGCACTTGCGTCTATATCTACATTGAGTGCTGAGATTGTAGACCCAGAAACTGAACTTACTACGCCACATACCTTTGTTTTACTCATATTATCGTGCTTGCCATGATTGCCATCTCCGTAAACATTGGTGTGATCCAATCCAATGGGTAAGCCAAAACAAAAAACAAACATAAACGCGGTAACAAATACATTCTTATATTTCATTTCTTTACCTCCTTTCAAAATGGGTTCTTAATATTAAATTAAATGATTATCTGCTTCTCGTTGATTGCAAGATTTTTGTTAATGTAAACAATCGATTTTCATGTTCAATAGCTATGATAATT
>DAITNH010000465.1:0-2369 GCA_036834745.1 Prolixibacteraceae bacterium | reverse complement strand
CGTTTTTCAAAATCCTGGGCTGGGACGTAAACAACGAAAAGGGCTATGCCGAGGCATACAAAGACGTTATCCACGAAGACTCCATAAATTAGGTTGGGTTTTGTCTTTTAAAACCCAACCTAATTTAATTCTGGCACACAACGTGCCTTTTCTCGTATATCCCGCTTTTAGCAGGATATACAGGTCTGTATAATAACTTGTTGGGCAGTTCCTTTGCACAAGTGAGATTGAAAATGGATGATTACGTTCAATACCATAACTCTGAAACAATGGGATTTTCGTGCCTTGAATTTGATGAAAGCGAAGGTTTTGGTATTCTAACCAGTAAGTCTTCCTCAAAATTAAGGGGAAATCGTATTTGGCTTATTGGTGGAATAGGAAAGCCGCGAAAATATTATCTGTGCTACAATTTTTTCGTAGAAACCATAAAACCATCGGAAGGGGATTTTAAATTTATTGTTGATGGTCAGCAAGGCACTTTTTTCAAGCCCGCTATACTCTTAAGCGATTTTCCCTGGTTTAAAGATTTTCTCAAAAGCCAACAAAATTTCAGTATGGGGCTTAGAAAAATCGAAGAAGTATTTGTTGATGAGTTAGAAAAGGTTGTTTCTGGTCAAGAAGTGCAAAATTTAAGTATTGATGAACAAACTCAAAAGATTAGCGGCGGTTTTGGTAATTCAGAAACGAATCAAAAAGATGAACTCGCACTTGCACGAATTGAAAATTTAACCGCTAATGAATATAAAGCAGCATTTACTATGACTCATGAGCAAATGGCAGAATCCGATTTGCTTATGCTTAAGGCACATTATGAATCACCAAATTACGATATTACAGCAACTCAACTTGCAAACAAGGTTGGTTTTCCAAGTTTTAAAACCGCCAACTTAAGATATGGTCTTTTGGCAGGCAAATTGTTGCAGTTTTTTCAAATTCAATTTGAGAGATACGTAAACATAAATGCGTTGGTTTATCTAGATAACCCAGACGGTGAATGGCATTGGATATTACGCCCGCAAGTAGTTAAAGCATTACATGATTTGAAGTGGTTTGGTGATGTACAAAATTTAAACATTCTTCAAGAAATAGAACAGTTCCAAGATTCTTACGCTGTTCTTCCAGAAACCACCCGTGAATCGATTATTCAAAGCCGCATAGGGCAGGGGCAATTTAGAGCATCGTTGGTTGAATATTGGCGGGGTTGTTCAGTTAGTGGTTGTAAACAAATCGAGTTACTCAGAGCATCTCATATTAAACCCTGGCGCGATTCATCAAATGCGGAAAGACTCGATTTGTATAATGGTTTATTGCTCCTTCCAAATTTGGATGCTTGTTTTGATTTGGGCCTGATTAGTTTTGATGATGACGGTAAAATTCTTATGTCAAGTGAATTGAGTGAAGCCGTGTCGTTAGAATTGGGCATAAATTCCAATTTGAAGTTATTGCGAATAGAGCAAAGACACAAAGAATTTTTGCGTTTTCATCGTGAAAACATATTCGGTGGTTAAAGAAAACCTGCCCAACAAAGCGTGCAGGTGACTCGGCTACGCCTCCTGAATTCGTAGTGGCTGGCGCAATCCGCCGAGCGTCTAACGCAAACCGTTATCCCAGAATAAATGATTGAATCTTGCTACTGGAAAGAAGATCTATTACTCCATGCAAAACGCTTAAAACCTGTAAAGAAACCCAAGCGTTGGAGTGAGAAGCTAGTGGTCAATTTCGAGAAGGAGTTGATTGTTTCATTCTTTTGTATTCGCAAGCTCTTTGAAACTCATAAGGTATCAAAAAAGTCACGAAAATATAGGACTTCTGTATTTTGTTACGCCCCTACCGGTAAAAAAATCACTTGGCGTAACCACTGGGATATAGACGAAATATATGATTTGGAGAAAGAAAAAAACGTAACCAAAATCATTGTCTTTTTAGCAAACCAACTCATTCATAGCTGTACAATCTTTGCTTATCGTGAAAAAAACAGAAATTGGGGGAGGAGTATATGCTTGCTCAGACTTTGAACGAGATAAAACCATTTACCGCATCCCTATCAAAGAGATAATCAGCATATTCGAGCTAGTTGGAAACGATTATCCATCATCAATGACGATGACCTGGAATGAAAAAGCAAGTGATTACACTATAGAAACAAACTGAAGGGATAACAATAGTGCCAACCAGCCAGACGGCGAGAACTGCGGTGGCCTTACAGGCAAGTTTTTGGCGCCGCTGGTTACCCTGGGCGTTAAGTGGTCAGGAAATGTAGGACGCACGATGAAAATATTTTCAAGCGGGTTCACGTTTGCAACTTGAACCCGCTGTGGGATTGAACCGGCAAAAGCAGTGTGGAAACAGCCACCATATTGCATGATTTA
>DAITNH010000464.1:0-2373 GCA_036834745.1 Prolixibacteraceae bacterium | reverse complement strand
AATATCCTTTTATTTATCCTGATGTTTATTTATGCGCAAGAGTTGAAAGGCATCGTTGATGTAGAAGATTATAAAATATTCGGAATGGTATTCGTGGCCGATTTGCTGATTGGTGTGCTCATTTCATGGAGCTCTACCTATTTTGCGGTCAACAAATTTCTCCGCCTCAAATTTGATGAATTGTTTTATTAGTGAACTTGGATCCTGGAACTTGGAATTTGGAACTTTTCTATAACTTTACGCAAAATTTGAACGAAATGGCAAAAAAATATTTTGAAAACATGGAAGGCTTTGCATTGGGCAAGGAAAACCTGAAATTACTGGTTATCGGATTTGTTATCATCGTCGTTGGTTTTATTCTTATGACTGGCGGAAAAGCCAGCAATCCATCGGTTTTTAATCCTGAAATATTTAGTTTCCGCAGAATTACACTTGCACCAATGGTGGTGCTTTTTGGTTTTATGTTCGAGATTTATGCCATCATGAAAAAACCAAAATCAGAAAAATAAATCTACATTCTCCCCCGTATTTATTCCTGATTCCTTGCATATTTGCTGTTTGAATCGCTATCTTTGCCGCCTGAAATTTTGACCGGTTTCAACTTTACAAATCACTTATTTTAAAGCGTTTCAGGATGGAAAGATCCATTGAAGGGTATGATTTTCAAAAAGGGGAGGTTCTTCTTTTTGACAAAGAATTGGATTGGACTTCCTTCGATCTTGTAAGAAAGCTGCGTAATATATTGTACAAGGTAACCGGTATTAAAAAAATAAAAGTTGGTCATGCCGGAACGCTCGACCCCAAAGCAACCGGTCTAATGATCATCTGCACCGGAAAAGAAACCAAAAATATTGATTCATATCAGGCAAAAGAAAAAGAATATATAGCCACCATTAAACTCGGTGCAACAACTCCCTCTTTTGATCTTGAATCTGCTGAAGATTCCACCTTCCCAACCGATCATATCACTTTGGAACTCCTTGAAAAAACCTTAACCGGTTTTACTGGCGAAAATGATCAGGTTCCACCTTTGTTCAGCGCCGTTAAAATAGAAGGAAAACGTGCCTATTTACATGCACGTGCAGGAAGCGACATGGTTCTTCAGGCAAAAAAAATAACCATTTACGAACTGGAAGTCCTTAACTTTTCTAAAGAAGAAATCGTACTACGTATTGTATGCAGTAAAGGCACCTACGTTCGTTCACTGGCGCGCGATTTGGGAATTGCACTCGGCAGCGGAGCTTATCTGGTTGGTTTATGCCGCACCCGAATCGGAGAAATGAAACTGGAAGATGCATGGAATCTGGAAAATTTTATGGAAAAAATCCATGAGAACGTAACCAATTGAAAAACGAGCCGTAAGAGGCTGTTCTGTGAAGTAGCTATTTAATAAATTAACAAATATATTAGCATGAAATTATCAAAGTTCAAATACGATTTACCTGAAGAATTAATTGCATTGCATCCTGCTCCAAACAGGGATGAGTCTAAATTGCTCGTTTTGCATCGTGCTACCGGAAAAATCGAACACCGGATTTTCAAAGATATCGTAGAATATTTTGGAGACAAAGATGTGCTGATTTTTAACGACACAAAAGTATTCCCTGCCCGCCTTTATGGTAACAAAGAAAAAACCGGCGCTGAAATCGAAGTTTTTTTACTTCGTGAACTCAACCGTGAGCAGCGTTTGTGGGATGTTTTGGTCGATCCTGCACGTAAAATCCGTATCGGTAACAAATTGTATTTTGGCGAAGATGATTTGCTGGTGGCCGAAGTAATCGACAATACCACTTCACGCGGACGCACACTGCGCTTTTTATTTGATGGACCGTACGATGAATTTAAGAAAACCCTATACGGATTGGGAGAAACACCACTTCCAAAATTCATCAAACGTTCGGTTCAACCTGAAGACAAAGATCGTTACCAAACCATTTTTGCAAAACACGAAGGTGCTGTTGCCGCGCCAACCGCAGGTCTTCACTTTAGCCGTGAACTGATGAAACGACTGGAAATTTCAGGCGTAAACTTCAGTTATATTACATTGCACGTTGGGTTAGGAAATTTCAGGAGCGTGGATGTCGAAGATTTGACCAAACACAAAATGGATTCGGAACAAATCTGGATTCCTGAAGAAGCCTGCAACATTGTAAATTCGGCAAAAGAAGCGCGTAAAAATATTTGTGCAGTTGGTACAACTGTAATGCGTGCTGTTGAAAGTTCAGTTTCGACGCAGGGACAATTAAAACCTTTTGAAGGCTGGACCAACAAATTTATTTTCCCTCCATACGAGTTTAGCGTGGCCAACCGCATGATCACCAACTTTCCCCTGCCACTTTCAACTTTGCTGATGATGGCTGCAGGATTTGCCGG
>DAITNH010000463.1:0-2380 GCA_036834745.1 Prolixibacteraceae bacterium | reverse complement strand
AGGTTTCCTCCCTCCCACTCCAGTTCGCCGCGCTGAAAATCGTACGGTTCGCTGCGCGGGTATTTTTTCTTTGGCGACAGTTCCCGACCATAATCGTCGTTCACAATCAGCCGGTACGTATCTATTCCTGAACGGTAAAAATTCCGGACTTTCTCATCCGGACTATCCTGCAACCCAAACGACTGATCGACCGGAACCCAGCCAACTCCTTCGAAATACACTTCGCACCAGTCGTGTAAATTTACTTCGCCCGGATGCAACATCCAACCGCTTTGCCATTTCGCCGGAATGCCCTGCGAACGCGCCAATGTCATAAAAAGCAAAGTCTGCATTCCACAATCGCCGTGGCGGGTTTCCATCACATAACCGGGAATATCGGGCATTATGCTGTATTCGAGCGCACTTGCCCAGCGAACCGAATCGCTGATCCAGTTGTATATTTTCTGAACCTTCTTTAACGGATTGGTTTCGTCCGCCAAAATTTGATTGGCTAACTTTTTGATTTTCGGGGTAAAAACAATCTGCGGAGCCCGTTCACATGTATTTTCCTTGAAAATTGAACTTTCCGCATTGTAAGGTTTGATTTCATCCGGATTCAGATCAAAATACTGGGCTGAAGTTTCTACTTCAAATTCAATCCTGAATATTGTTGGCTGATCTTTTTTAGCCCGTTTTTCCATATAAACCGACCGCTGAAGATTTTTATTGCTGGCAATTTTGGCATTCTCCGGTTCAGAACTGATCAGTTTCAAATTCTTCTGCCGTGAATTTCCTTCTCTTGGAAATGGCATCCAGCAACGAATCAATTCTCCATCGGGAACAGCATTGATATCAACATCAATCATGTAGCTCAACTTCATTTTGGAAGGCACCGATGTGGCTCCGGATGATTTGGTTGCAGCAATGATTTCCGCAGTATTTCCCAGGCGGAAGATGTCAAGCGAATCGACCTGTAAGCCATCAACGATCTCCTTTTGCTTTCGGGCTTCATCGTCAAGCCGGAACAAATTGGCAACCGCGTTTTTAAAATAACGTTTCTCTCCATCAATCACACGCATTTCCAATTTTTGTGTGGTTTCCCATTTATTCAATAGCGAAGAGTCCAAAACCG
Source organism: Prolixibacteraceae bacterium (assembly GCA_036834745.1). Lineage (GTDB taxonomy): Bacteria > Bacteroidota > Bacteroidia > Bacteroidales > Prolixibacteraceae > Aquipluma. Next base: position 1,269 of record DAITNH010000463.1, on the reverse strand, counting down.
GAAAATATTTTGAGAGTTGCTTTTTTACATCTTCTTCTTTCCGTACAAAATCTATTCTGATGCGATTGCCAATATCAACCATCGAATCGAGTTTATACAAATTGGTCTCGCTCAACGTACCCGCTGCCTTTATAGAATCTGCCAGCAATTCAGCCTTTTTCAGTTCTCCGGAATACACCAGTTTTTCAATTCCTGCAAAATCGAACGGCTTTTGGGAAGGAGTTTTGCAGGCACCCAAAAGCAACAGCAAAATGCCTCCAAAAAGCAATAATCTGATCGCTTTTCGAAATTGGTATGACAAAATATTTCGATTCAATGTGATCATAAATGGTACAGATTCCATCAATTATTTTCTTCTCAACATACTAATACTTCTTACTCAAGATCGTTCTCCGTTCCCTTCCTGCGGCAGGCAGGCGTCCGAAAAAATCACCTACTCTTTTCCCATCATTTATCGCGGACGGGCTATCGCTCCTTTCATCTTTCCCGGGGCTTCACCCCGGGCTACCAATATTTCGCCCATACTGGGCTAAAGGCCAGCCTCATATCTCCCTTAACCTTATTTTCACTGGCAACCTTAGTAGAATGATCAACAAATGTTCTTCAACCTTATTACCTTATTGCTTTGTAGGTTTTAATATTCCTTTTATGTAAATACTTTTCAATAAGTCAACGCTGTTTCGTCCGAAAGTAGCAAAGCCTTGTTCAACGATTTCCCGCGGACGACTGTCATCGTCTATTTCTTCTTTCTATAAATATTTTGCTCCTCTGGAGCAGAACCAATTCCGGTTAGATCGACTTTCTAAAATCTTTCGGTTGAATACCCGTTTTTCCTTAAAAAAGTAAGAAGGTCGTTCAAACAGTTATAAAACTTATCGGTACGTTCTGGGGCTGTTCCCAAATGAATCAGCATGATGCAGCCATTCAGCCCGTTCGGATCTTTCTTTTCAAACGCTTTGATGTCCTTCATAATGGTTTCCGACGAACGGTAACTCTTCATATCCGGCGTGGTGTAATCGGCATTGGAACGAATTCCGGGGGTAAAATTGATCACTTTCAATCCCATCTGACGGCTCCAATCCACACTTTCGGCGTTGTACCACTCATAAGGCGGTAAAAATACGGAAGCATTTTCCGGTGCAATTCCGAAACCGGCCATCTTTTGATAGTTGGCTTTCAGGTCATCCGCAAACTGTTGTTGCGTGACCAGCGTGGAATCGCGTTTGGTCCAGTCGGCATACAACAAATGGGCATCGGAATGTGCTCCCA
>DAITNH010000462.1:0-2394 GCA_036834745.1 Prolixibacteraceae bacterium | reverse complement strand
AAAATGATGAAATAAGTTTTTGTATATCAAGTTTTCCGGCTTTGTTAACGCAACCAAAGCTGTAATGGTTGGTAATATTACTATTCCTGAAATTTAAGTCCGGTTCGGCATTAATATAGGTCTCGAGCTGATTGGCGAATGCTTTTTCTTTCCAGAAAACAGCACCTTCTTCGCTCAAAAATTTAATCATCCGACCGGGATAATACAGTTCTTCATTCAGCAAATTCTCCAATTGGCAATAGGTTGATTCCATTGTCGGAAAAGCAGCATCCACCAGCCAGCTTTTTGTCATCCGGCGAAAAACAACCGGATTGATTATTCCGGCAGCGACCAACGAAGCTTTGGGGGCCGCCGGATCGTCGAAGACCAGAACTGACTTTCCAAGTTGTATTAATTCATGCGCCAGCAAAGTTCCGGCGAGTCCCAAGCCGACAATGATAAAATCTACGTTCATGGTTGAAAAACCTTATTTCGTCTTTCCGGTTTTTAATTCCAGACTTACAAAAACCGGTTGATGGTCTGATGGGTAGCGTTGATCTTTTGAATCGGTGAGCACAGCGTAACGTTTTACTTCGATGTTATCACTTACAAAAACATAATCGATGCGGTCTTTCATCGGAGCATCAAATTTAAACGCATTGAAAGTTCCAACAGGGCCATAAGGCGCTTTTTTGCTGATTGCACGTGCATCATTCAGTTCAGCGATGATCACCGAAATGGGTTCTTTGTCAGGTGTCAGGTTAAAGTCGCCCATCAAAATTACCGGTAATTTATCCGTGTTTAATTCCTTGATCTTTTTGAGAATGAGTTTGGCCGATTCGCTTCTTGCCTTTGTGCCAATGTGATCGAAATGTGTATTTAAAACCATGAACTTGCCACCGGTTTTATGCTCTTTCAGTATAATCCAGGTACATACCCGATTACATGCTGCATCCCAGCCCATACCTGGTTTTTCAGGCGTTTCGGACAACCAGAATCCACCTTGTTTCAGCGCTTTGAATTTCTCAGAATCATAGAAAACAGGAGAGTATTCGCCAGCTTTTTTACCATCGTCGCGTCCAACTCCAACCCATTTCATCTTTGGCAAATCGGCCTGAATATCTTCAATCTGACCAATAAAGGCTTCCTGAAGTCCAAATATTTCAGCCTGATGAAAATCCAGCAAAGCACTCACCTGACTGCTCCGGTTTGGCCAGGCATTTACACCGTCAGACGGAGTGTTCAAACGAATATTGTAGGTCATTACGCGAAGGTTTTGAGCCATTGCAAAATTGACTGTTAACATTAACATTAAGAAGGTAATCCGTTTCATTCGGTACAAAAATTATAGGTTTGGTAATTGCAGGGTTTATTCTCGGTTTTTATAACAGTAACCCGCTGTTCAGTTCCTTTTTTCAGGATAAAAGAGTAGCAGAAATCAACTATTTCGTTGAAATTTGCAGTCATTGGTTTGCCCGCAATCTCATGTGCAGAATTACAATAAGTATATAACCAGAAAGGAGTTTCGGTTTCCCTGAGCTTTGCTGCAATGGTGTTCGCTCCGTGTAAAATCAGATACCCGGCTTGGTTTTCTTTGCAGTAATGGTGCGAGGCGGAGGCATAAGGAACCAGGTTGTCGCAGGTTCCGTGAAAAAGCAAGGAAGGAACAGCTGATTCTTTAAATATCCGGGAAGTGTCGGGAATTGCTCCTGCCATCGAAATAACTCCGGCATACGAAACCGGACCACTGTCGAGCCCATAACAATACGGAGGTTGATAGGCTGCATTCAAAACGGCTTCAGCTCCGGCACTACTGCCCGAAAGAATGATTTTCTGGGGATCAATTCCCATTTTTTCGAGGTTTTGAATCATAAAAAATGTGGCATCCTGAATGTCTTCAACTGCTTTATTGAAGGTATTTAGTTTGTCAATAGCCGGGCAGTCGCAGCCAAAAGCAGTTTCGGTGCCTTTCCGGGTCAACCGGTAGGTGATGGATGCGGCCACGTAACCACGTTGCGCCAGCTTACTGCAAAATTCCTGAATGCCTTTTTCATCGCGTTTCCCTCCTGAAAAGCCTCCACCATGTACGTAAATTATCAGCGGTCGGCTTGTCTGATTATCGAATGCCGGGAAGTAGGCATCAAGATCGAGCGACTGTCCGTCTTTGAAAGCATACGTATAAGTTTCTATCCTGACAGAATCGGTAATTTCTTCTTTGTAACGTTCCTGTGCGGAAATATTCAGGCTGAAAAAAAGAATGGGAAGGGTGACTTTCAGAAAAAATGAAAAATGCTTCATGAAGGTTAAATTGTGGTACATGTTTTTATTGAAAAACTGGTTAAATTTATATGCTATACCTTTACTTTCACAACCACTTTCTTCACTTTTTCCGGCCCATCAATCTGCATACATGGA
>DAITNH010000461.1:0-2418 GCA_036834745.1 Prolixibacteraceae bacterium | reverse complement strand
CTTTAATTTTGTAGTCGCCGTTAAATGCGAAATTGAGCCTTTTATAAAAGGTTTCAAGCGATAAACCACCTTCGTCGTAGTAACCCAGATTGGCGAAATATTTGCCACGGTCGTTGCCACCGGTAAAACCGATGTTATAGTCCTGTGTTTGTGCGGTTTTGTTTAATCCATAATCGCCGTAATTGAAATCTTTGTAGATCAAATCGTAGATGCTTCCATTGGGATCGTAATTTCCGTTGGCAGCCGTTTTAATCACGTCTTTCATTTGTTTCCAACCCGGCTGGCTCAACAATTCCTGATTGTTGGCATCCAGTCGCATCACACTCCAGATTGCTCTTGAGTCATAATTTCCATCGATAATATTGCCTTGGGCATCTTTATATACATTGCCGGTTCCTCTTGGACCTGCACCAGCCACATTGCCAGCTGTCAAAGTTCCGTTTTTAATGGCCTGTTCCGCGCCCAGACGGGCCCATTTAATGTAGTTTTCAGCATCAACAAATTCATAAGGCGTATTCAGGTAATTCGTACCATGTTTCACCTTAACAGTTACAGTTGATACACCGGCTTTACCTTTCTTTGAAGTAATGAGAATTACACCGTTGCTTGCACGGGCTCCATAAATGGCCGTTGCCGAAGCATCTTTCAATACTTCCATACTTTCAATTTCTTCAGGATTGATGTCGCTTAAAGAACCGCGAATCTGTCCGTCCATGATGATAAGCGGGCTGCCGGAACCGTCAAAATTAGTCCCTCCCCTTAATACAATTGCAGGTACCGCGCCGGGTCTTCCCGATGCAGTTACCACTCTCAACCCGGAGACTGTACCAGCCAAGGCCTGTGCGGGATTTGAACGCATACCTGTTTCCAATAACTTCATATCAACTTTTGCAATCGAAGAAGTTACCTTACTTCTGCTTTGAGTACCATATCCAACGACTACTACCTCATCGATGGCTGTATTGGACGTTTGCAAAACGACATTGATGGTAGAAGAAGTTCCTATTGTAACAATTTGATTGGCAAAACCAATCATTGAAAATACCAACTTGTTACTTCCGGCAGGTACATCAATCGAATAATTCCCATCGAAATCGGTAAGCGTTCCGATGGCAGTCCCTTCCACAACCACAGCAACACCGGGGATTGGAGTCCCATCAGCGGCGTCGGTCACATTCCCTGTTACTTTTTGCTGAGCAGAAATACTACTACTAAAAAGTACCAGCAGAAAAAATAAATTTAAAAACAGCAATTTTTGATTAAGCTTTTTCATACGAATAAAGTTTTTTGTTACATTTGCCTAATTAATTGTATTATGTAGGACATAAGACAATGCAAAAATAGATATTAATTTATTATCTCAAAATATTTTTAAATTTTTTTTTCGATAAAAAACGCTCATTATCAAAGATTTTAAATAAACCATAATGGAACATCTCTTGAAACTGGCGTGGAAAAAGAATTTCAGAAAAGTCACAAAAAATATAGAATGAAGACAAAAGGGAAGTTCAAAAGATTCTACTGGCTTTTTCTACTGAGACTTTTTTAATGTAAGTTTGTCGGGAGTATTAAAACTGCTGATACATACAGATTAATAACTCAAATTACAATACTATGGATACCAATGAAATGAAAAATTCCATCCCTTTGATAGATACACGAAGTTTGGTGGATAAAGTAGAAATGAACCTGATCGATATTTTTATCAACAGAAAATTGAACCCGGGTGATCCGATCCCGAAGGAAATGGAACTTTCTGAAGCGATGGGGGTTAGCCGGACGGTTATTCGCGAATCACTGAACCGCTTGAAAACGATGGGCCTCATTGAATCAAAAAAACACATCGGTACAGTTATTAAAAGTCCTGATTTGTCCTCCATATTGCAGAAATCGATGATCCCAAGAATTCTGGACGAAGGGACATTGAAAGATGTTTTCGAAATGAGATTGGTTATTGAGGTCGGGATGGCTGACTTGGTTGTGAATCGCGCCACGGATGAAGATATTGAAGCGCTTTATTCAATCGTTCAGAACGAAATATCTCCATCGTCAAACACCCTTTTTGACGTCGATTATGAGATTCAATTTCATGGTAAATTGTATGAAATGACCAAAAATGAAACGCTCAAAGGATTTCAACGGATGCTTTTACCTGCATTCAACTATGTATATACGAGCGGATTAATAGATAAAACCATAGCTGATAAAAAATATGTATCACATACCGAACTTGTTGAAATATTGAGGTTGCGCGATGCCGATAAGTTTCGTAAAGCCATGCGAAGACATCTTGAAAACCACTTTAAACGACTGCTGTAATTTTGGTTTATCATAGAGAACCACAGCGTTTTTGGACAACTTCTTTGTCACGCAAATACACGCAAAGCGGGAGTTTCCCGATGAACTTCCTACGAAGAG
>DAITNH010000460.1:0-2467 GCA_036834745.1 Prolixibacteraceae bacterium | reverse complement strand
TCGGGTGGAGTTGGTTTACAACAAATTTATCAATGCTGCCATTCAGGAACAGGTAAGTGAGCAATTTTTACCTGTATTGCCTGCTACCGTTGATCTGAATAGTCAAACCAATGTCAATTACATTTTCGAACCTTCGCTGGAATACCTCGTTGAGGAACTGATTCCAAGGTCGCTGGCGATACAGTTTTACAAAGCATTGCTTAATTCACATGCAGCAGAACATGGCGCCCGCATGACGGCAATGCACAAGGCCACCGACAATGCGACAGATTTGATCAATGAACTGACACTTACCTTTAACAAAGCACGCCAGGCGGCCATTACCAATGCCATATTGGAAGTTACCAATGGTTCGGAGGCGCTTAACGGATAAGATTTTTCAGTATAATAATTGTTTCCCGGTCATAAACATGATCGGGATTTTTTATTCATGGTCGTTTCCCAAGAAATTACTAATTTTAGCGGCTCTAATTTTTGAATAGCTATGAATTTATTTATAATTCTTTCAATTAAAAATTTTCTAACGACCATCGGTATAATCGTGATAATTTATTACGGGCTGAAATTTTTAGAACGTTTGCTGTTTCCAATTGTAGTTAAAAAGGCTGTAAACAACATGCAGGCAAGGCAATCGTCGTATCAGACTGAAAGGAAACGCGAAGGGGAAGTGACCATCGAGAAGGATCCCAAACAGCAAGGGCGCCAGCGAAACAACGAAGGCGAGTATGTTGATTTCGAAGAAGTTGAATAGCGCAATTCCAAATTAAAAGTCGAAATCCGGAATTTGGAACGACAATCATCAATAATAATTAATCAATCATCAATTATATAGTTATGGCTCAGGAAGATGTATTTAAAAAACTCGTGGCGCATTGTAAAGAATATGGTTTTGTATTTCAGTCGAGTGAGATTTACGATGGGCTGGGAGCAGTTTACGACTACGGACAAAATGGTGTTGAATTAAAAAACAACATTAAAAAATACTGGTGGGATTCAATGGTTCTGCTTCACGAAAATGTGGTTGGACTTGATTCTGCAATTTTTATGCATCCTACCATCTGGAAAGCTTCCGGCCATGTGGATGCGTTTAGCGATCCGCTGATTGACAATAAAGATTCAAAGAAAAGATACCGTGCCGATGTACTGATCGAAGAGCAGTTGGCCAAATACGAGGACAAAATCGAGAAGGAAGTTGAGAAAGCAAGGAAACGTTTTGGCGAAACCTTCGATGATAAACAATTCCGCGAAACAAACGGACGTGTTTTGGAAAATCAGCAGAAATGGAACGATTTGCAGGCCCGGTTTGTAAAAGCGCTGAACGACACCAATCTGGACGAATTAAAACAAATTATCATCGATCAGGAAATTGTTTGCCCGGTTTCAGGAACACGTAACTGGACCGATGTCCGTCAGTTTAACCTGATGTTTTCGACTGATATGGGAGCGGCTGCCGATGGAGCGATGAAAATTTACCTTCGCCCCGAAACTGCCCAGGGAATTTTTGTGAATTACCTGAATGTGCAGAAAACAGGCCGCATGAAAATTCCGTTCGGGATTGCCCAAATCGGAAAAGCCTTCCGTAACGAGATTGTTGCCCGTCAGTTTATCTTCCGTATGCGTGAATTTGAACAAATGGAAATGCAGTTCTTTGTCCGTCCTGGAAGCGAACTGGAATGGTTTCAGAAATGGAAACAAACCCGCATGAACTGGCACCAGGCACTTGGATTCGGAAGCGATAACTACCGTTTCCACGAACACGATAAATTAGCCCATTACGCAAATGCCGCGGTGGACGTTGAATACCGTTTCCCGTTTGGCTTTAAGGAAGTGGAGGGAATCCATTCACGTACAGACTTTGACCTTTCGCAGCACCAGCAGTTCTCCGGAAAAAAGATTCAGTATTTCGATCCTGAACTGAACGAATCGTATGTTCCGTTTGTGGTGGAAACTTCGATTGGTGTTGACCGCATGTTTCTGCAGATTATGGCAGCTTCGTATGCCGAAGAAGAAGTGGTTAGCGAAGATGGCAAAAAAGATATGCGTGTTGTACTTCGCATTCCTGCACCTTTGGCTCCTATCAAACTGGCTGTTCTGCCTTTGATGAAAAAAGACGGACTGGCTGAGAAAGCCCGCGAAATTATTGACGAGCTGAAATTTGATTTCAATTGTCAGTACGACGAAAAAGATTCGATTGGCAAACGTTACCGCCGTCAGGATGCAATTGGAACTCCCTTCTGTGTAACCGTTGACCATATCACCATGGAAGACAATACGGTAACCATTCGTTACCGCGATACGATGCTTCAGGACCGTGTTGCCATCAGCGATCTGAAAAACATCATTTCAGGAGAAGTAAGCATGAAAAAGCTGTTTGCAAAATTGTAAAATACATAAGAGCGTCATTGCGAGTCTCCACCCAATTTTTTGGGCACAATGTGAAGATGACAGGGAGAGGATTTGCTACATT
>DAITNH010000459.1:0-2557 GCA_036834745.1 Prolixibacteraceae bacterium | reverse complement strand
AATCATGCGTTGAAACGCTGGAAGATGCAATTATTGCAGAAGAAAACGGAGCCAACCGCATTGAATTGTGTTCAGAACTCGATCAGGATGGATTAACTCCATCCAGGGAATTGACCGCTCAATGTGTTTATTACTTGTCTATTCCGGTGATGGCGATGGTTCGGCCACGCGGCGGCAATTTTGTTTATTCCGAAGCCGAAATCAAGCAGATGGAATCTGAAATTGAATTTTTCAAACAGTCGGGAGTAGCCGGAGTTGTGTTTGGGTTGCTTACCAAAGATGATAAAATTGACATTGAAAACACTCGCAGGCTGGCCAAACTTGCTTTCCCGATGGAGGTAACATTCCACAAAGCAATTGACTACGCTGGCGACATTTTAAAATCTTTTCAGGTATTAAATACCATTGAAGGAATTACCCGTGTTTTAACTTCAGGAGGAATGGACACTGCATGGAATGGCCGTGAAGTTTTAAAACAAATGCGACGGCTGCCCGACCGGAAAATCAAAATCATTGCTGCCGGGAAAGTTCTTCCGCAGAACAGAATTCAAATCGTCGAATTTACCGGAATTGACGAGTTGCATGGGAAACGCATCGTGTAAAACCATTGGAGCTGTCGGGTATTGGATATTATTTCGACGAGTAGTGATAAGTATTTTGTATAAAATATTAGCCCTGTCAGGATTTATAAACCTGACAGGGCTAAATTTTAGAACGAAAGCAGAATGATGTGCTTCGTTTTTCAATTATTATCAAAGATTTTCGCCATAAACCCAACCTTCGCGGGCTGGTTCCTTAATGTAGGCATCCAGCTCCGGATGATTGGTAACTTTCATATTTTCAGCATCATATTCAATGCGGGTGTTAAAACGCTGGGCCAAAACTCCGGTCAGCGACATCTCCATTAATTTTGTGGAATAATCGAAATTCGAACCCGGTAAAGTTCCGTTTTTAATGGCATCAATCCATTCTCGCTGAGGATTTTCTTCAAATGTTCTTGGAATTGTTTGTGCGGGTAAACTCTTCTGAAATTCAGTCCACTCATCTCCTGTCAACAATATTTTAGGATCATTTGGCCGTCCGCCAGTCATCAGGCAATGTTTGTCGCCTACCATAATCATTCCACTTCCGGGTAGTTTTTCAAGGTTCCACTCCGGACGCATTTCCGGTTTTAGCCCACCTTCGTGCCAGCGCATGGTTATCGGCGATTTGTTGCCGCGTGCAGGAAAATCCCAGCGAATAATTGCCTGATCGGAAACAAATCCTGTATCTGGAACAGGTGATTTAAACTCGGCTTCAACCACATCGGGCATTCCCATGTCAAGTGACCAGAAAGGTGCATCGAGTGTGTGGCAGCACCAGTCGCCGAGTTCTCCGTTGCCGAAATCGAACCAGCTCCGCCATGTTTTTGGGGCGTAAACTCCATTGTAAGGGCGGAAAGCTGCCGGTCCCAACCACAAATCCCAGTCGAAATACTCCGGAACAGGTTGTTCTACAGGCGGAAAACTTTCCGGTTTAGCGAAATACTTTCCAGGTCCAAAAGTTGGTCCGTCGAACCATGCAATTACTTCAGTAACATTGCCGAGTATTCCGGCTTCATACCATTCTTTTACCTGACGGATTCCATTGGTGGCGTGTCCCTGGTTGGCCATTTGTGTGATTACACCGTATTTTTTTGCGGCTTTCTGAAGGGTGCGCAATTGCCAGATATTGTGTGCCAGTGGCTTTTCAACAATCACGTGTTTTCCCAATTCCATTGCAGCCATTGCTGCCGGGAAATGCGAATGATCGGGAGTACAAACCATTACCGCATCAATCTCCTTGTGCATTTCGTCAAACATGACCCGGTAATCCTTGTATCGTTTGGCGTTTGGCATGGCTTTAAAGCCTTCAGCAGCGCGGTTATCATCAACATCGCAAAGCGCGACAATATTTTCGTTCCATTTAGGATCTTTCTGGTTGATCAGTTTGCTCCAGTTCGATTTGCCTTGTCCTCCAATGCCAATAACCGCAATATTTAAACGGTTCGATGGAGAACAACTCATGATGTTTGGAATGAAAAATGCACCTGCTGTAAATGCGGATGCCGATTTTAGAAAATCTCTTCTTGTTGGTTTCATAGTTGGTTTATAAATATTGAATTTCGAGCTATAAATGTAGAAAATATTCACTTCATAAAATGTTTCGAATCGCCCCATTCACCGTAACCAATTTCACAACCTGAAATTTCAATGCGCGCTTCCAGACAGTTTTTGCACAATTCGGCATCTTCATCCAGGCATGGTTTGTCTTCGTACAACTGGTATTCTTTGCGGTACTTTACCGACGTTAAGTTAGGCATCAGTATGTTGGCTCCGATGGTCAGCGCCTTTTCGCGACCTGCAGGATCGATGGCCTGCAATGCCGTTGCCGCGGCAATGTTAATGTCGGGCATCAGCAAACGCAAGGTCGCCACCATTTTCAGGGCAAGGTCAAATCGTTCCTGCTTGGTTTTTATGTTTTTCCTGAATTCATAAAGCGGAGTGTCTTCGTGCTCAATGTAAGGCCCCATTCCAAC
>DAITNH010000458.1:0-2558 GCA_036834745.1 Prolixibacteraceae bacterium | reverse complement strand
GTACTTGCTATATTCGGAGCTGCCAATGGTAATTTTTTCGCCATTCGACAAAGTCACCTCCGGTTTGGGCATTTCGGCATTCGAGAAAGTGTTGAAAACCGATGACGGAACACCTGAAACCATGCGCGAAAGAGCCATAATCCGTTCTTCATCTTCGCTCAAAGTATGTTTTTTGGTGCGAAACATGTTTTCCAAACCCATTCGGTAATCCTGAAGTTTTGGTTCATTTTTAATAAACCCTTCAACCGTTTCCCAATCGGCAGTTAGAATTTCAGGTTCAATAAAAGCAGACTTGGCACTAAATTTTGTAAACAATTGCTGAAGCTCCTGTTTCATCCCGGTGTATTTCATGTTTCGGGTGTCGAGGTCCGAATTCATCGAAGCGTAAATGGAAAGTTTCACTGCTTCTTTCGATAGCTCTGTATTGTATTGAAGCGCTTTCAGCAGATTTGCACCGGACTTTGTCAAAGTTCCCTTGAATGTTTCAACTTCATCCAGTTTTGGGATTAAAGCATTCAAGGCAGTACGCCAGGCTTCGTCAGATGCGAAAAGGTCGGTTAAATTCCATTTGTGATTTTCGGAAATTTCCTCACGTGATTTTTGGCTGAAACTATTTGTTCCAACAAACAACATTGTCATTGCCAGTAAAATAGCTTTTGCTTTCATTGTAAAATGTTTCATATTTCTGTAATGTTTGGTTTCTAAATGAATGGGTATTTGTTTATCAGATTAATTACATGCCAACATTTGTTTAATGTTGAATCACCAACAAATCAAGATTGCTCAATGTTCAGCGCAGTTAAATCGAAATGAACAATGAAAAATACAGTTTCGCTGACTTCTTTATTGGTTTTTCACATTACAACTACTTATTATAAAATCATGCAGATGGTAAGGGAGATATGCTTACTTTTAATTTTTCAATTTTAAAAGAATAGCCACAAAGGCACGTAGTCCGTATTTAATTAATAGAATCCGTTTTAAATCTGTGTTAATCAGTGTAATCTGTGGTAAACTATGTCACAACTCAAAGTATATAAAGCATCAGCAGGCTCAGGGAAAACATTCCGGCTGGCCATTGAATACATGAAACTGGCCCTGACCAACGATACCAACTACCGGCATATTCTGGCGGTAACCTTCACCAACAAAGCCACTGCCGAAATGAAATCGCGCATCATCGGCGAACTTTTTAAGCTTGCCAAGGGAAACGATTCGGTGTACATGGATGTCTTAACCAAAGAATTGGGTTGGCAACCGATGATGGTGAAACGGCAGGCGCAACTTATGCTGAAGCGTATTCTGCACGATTATTCCCGCTTTTCGATCAGTACAATCGACAGCTTTTTTCAACGGGTAATCAAAGCTTTCAACCGCGAACTGGGAATTAACGCGGCTTACAATGTGGAATTGGACGAAAACAGCATTCTCGAAGAGGCGGTTGACCGGCTGATTCAATCGGTGGAAGATGACCCGAAATTGCTTGAATGGCTCGATGCGTTTGCTTCTGAAAAAATAAGGGACGGCAAGGGCTGGAACCTGAAAAAAGACATGATCAGGCTGGGAAACGAGATTTACAACGAAACATTTAAGTCGCTCAATGAAGAATTGTATGCCAAGCTCAACGACCGCGCTTTCCTGAAAGATTACCGCGGCAATCTTAACAAAATCATCGCTCAATATGAAAACAAGCTGAAATCGCTGGGGCAGGAAGCCTTGAATATTATGGCAATTGAAAACCTTTCGGTGGATGATTTTAAGGGAAAGGGCAGAGGTCCGGCAGCTATTTTTCAGAAAATGAAAGATTTGAATTTTGATCCTTCAAATACCGTTCTCGCGGCTGCAACCGAACCATTAGCCTGGGTGACCGCTTCGGTGAAAGAACCTCAGAAGTCTCACCTGACAGCCATTGCCGAAAGCAAACTGATGCCGAAATTGCAGGATGCTTTGCAACTCAAAGAATTGCAGTCGCGCAATTATATTACTGCCAGATTAATAAACAGTCAACTTTATACCCTCGGAATACTGGTCGATTTGCGAAAGTCGGTCAAGGAAATTTGCCGCGAAAAAGGGGTGATCCTGATTTCTGATTCTGGTCATTTGCTGAAAACAGTGATTGCCGATTCTGAAACGCCTTTCGTCTATGAAAAAACCGGTTCGGTGTATTCGCATTTTATGATCGACGAGTTTCAGGATACCTCCGGATTGCAATGGAACAATTTCAGGCCTTTGATTGGAAACTCACTTTCGGAGAACAATCTCGGGATGGTGGTAGGCGATGTAAAGCAGGCCATTTACCGCTGGCGAAGCGGCGATTGGCGGCTGCTGGCTGGCAAGCTGGGTGAAAGTTTTCCGGTTTTTGGACTTCAAAACGAAGTGTTGAACAGCAACTGGCGCAGTCATGGAAAAGTGATTCGCTTCAACAATACGCTGTTCAGGTTGATTCCGGAGTTGCTGCAAAATCACATCGAAGCTGAACTATTGGCCGCCAACATTGCCGAAAATCCGGTGGAAATAACCATTCCTGAAGTTTATGCCGACAGTGTTCAGGATGTTTC
>DAITNH010000457.1:0-2561 GCA_036834745.1 Prolixibacteraceae bacterium | reverse complement strand
TGGACATGCTTCAGGCACGGCTCGGACAAGTGAAAATAAAGGATTCGGAAGTTAAAACCTACGTGAACGATATTTCTGTCACTCCGCTGGCCATTCCGATGATTTGCGGACCCGGCGCCATTACCAACTCAATTGTATTGATGGAAGATGCTTCGACAATGACCCGAAAGATTGTTCTCTTCGGGTCTATTTTCCTGGTACTGTTTATTACTTATATCATTTTTTACAGTTCATCGAGAATTATCAAAATGCTTGGTCAAACAGGCATCAATGTAATGATGCGTCTGATGGGGCTGATTGTAATGGTGATCGCCGTAGAGTTTTTTTTCAGCGGGTTAAAACCCATCGTGTTAGACATGATTAAACAATAACACTGAAGTTCATTCGGAATATTTTCTACTTTTGCAGCGACTTGGTTGACGAGCTTCCCATTTCGGAAGCACGTCTCAAAAGGGAATCCGGTGCGATACCGGAGCTGTACCCGCAGCTGTAAACCTCAAAAATAACTTTTTGCAATCCCCGCCACTGTTTCGATAACTCGGGACGGGAAGGCCGCAAAAAGAGAGGTAAGCCAGAAGACCTGCCAATTCAAAATTAGTTTAAGTCGAATCTTCGGGAAAAAAGATCGGTGAAGGGCAACAGCTGTTTCCATTTCATTTCTTCCGGAATAACATTTAGTATTATGCAACTATTTTCGTCGTGGAGCGGCGGTAAAGACTGTATGCTGGCTCTTTACCGTATCCAAAAAAAAGGAACTCACCAGGTAAAATTTCTCCTGAACATGTGCGATGCCGATTCTGATTTTTCGCGTTCGCACGGAATTCATCAGGATTTGGTGGTTCGTCAGGCAAAAGCGCTTGGTATTGAATTGCTTCAGCCTAAAACAGATCGGGTTGGGTATGAGCAGAATTTCAAAACAGCTCTCCTGAAATTAAAAGAACAGGGAATAATGGGTGGAGTATTTGGCGACATTTACCTGTGGGAACATCGTCATTGGATTGAACGGGTTTGCTCGGAATGTGGCGCTGAAGCCATCTTCCCTTTGTGGGACAATCCGGTGAGCGAAATTGCTGCCGAAATTATTGGCGAGGGCTTTAAAACCTTAACCGTTTCAGTGAATGCCAAACAACTAACCATCGATTTTCTGGGTCGGGTTTACGATTCAGCTTTCGTTGAAGAGCTTTCTCAAATTGAAGGTATTGACGTTTGTGCCGAGCTGGGCGAGTTTCACACCTTTGTTTACGATGGACCCAATTTCCAACATCCGGTGCAATTCGAAAAAGGTTCAGTAAGTTTCCGCAATAATCATTGGTTTCAGGAAATCATTTAATGCATGGTGTGGTCAACCACGTAGGGTTGACCCTACACATGGTTGACCGTTTTAAAATTCAAAATTCTTTTAAAATGAAAAAAGCACATATCGTCCTTATTCTCCTTATTATCTGCACGTTGACAATTTCAGCGCAGGAAGCCAAACGCATTGTTTCGCTGGTTCCGTGGATAACCAAAAGCCTTTATCTGATGGGCGAACAGGTTCGGATAGTTGGCTGCACGAGCTATTGCCCGGTTGAGGCTACCGACAAGATTCCCGTAGTGGCCACAGCCGTTACAGTAAACCTGGAAAAAACACTGATGCTTAAACCTGACCTGGTTTTTGCTTCGTCCCTCATCAAACCTGAAACCATTGACAACCTGAAAAAACTGGGAATCAAAGTTGAATATCTGCCATATCCGAAATCGTTTGATGAAATTTGCACCGATTTTATCCGGATTGGTGAATTAGTTGGTCAGGAAGGTAAGGCCAAAACCATCGTTTCTCAGCAAAAAGAACGACTGGCTAAACTGAAAGCCGGAATTCCGCTTGGGAAACACCCGAAAATATTCATTCAAATCGGCGCCAAACCACTGTTTTGCGCTGTTCCGAATACTTTCATGGACGATTTTGTTAGCTTTTCAGGAGGAACCAACATAGCCTCGGAACTTAAAAACGGCAGCATCACCCGCGAATATGTGCTGAAACAAAATCCGGATGTTATTTTCATTGTGACCATGGGTATTGTGGGCGAAGAAGAGCGCGATACCTGGCTGAAATATCCTTCACTATCGGCAAGCAAAAGCAAGCATATTTACATCCTCGACTCGGACAAAACCTGCAGCCCAACCCCTGTTTTATTTGTGGATGCCTTGGAGGAGATGCTCCGCTTAACCTACAAGTAAACCAGGAACTATTATGATTTCAGGTCACGGTGACGACAGCCATCAATATTCGCAAACGATTCTGGCAGACTTTAGCTCGAATGTATGGTTCGGCGGAACAGCTCCGCAACTGATCATTCATTTGCAAAAAAACCTGCACCTTGCCGGAAATTATCCCGAGCCGGATGCTGCTGATTTATGTCGGAAAATGGCAGGTTCACACGATGTAAATCCGAATCAGGTTTTAGCTTTTAACGGGTCGGTCGAAGCATTTTATACCATTGCTTTGGCTTTTCGCGAATCGGTTTCGTCCATTCTTTATCCCGCTTTTTCCGAGTACGAAGATGCCTGCCGGATGCACAATC
>DAITNH010000456.1:0-2582 GCA_036834745.1 Prolixibacteraceae bacterium | reverse complement strand
ATTGAGACTTCCTGCTGGCGCCATTTCGCATTTTCCTTCAGAAAATAATACGGATCGAGCAACAGCGTTGAATCTTTTTGTGTGAAATTGTAGTCGATCTGTTCAACATTCGTCTGGGCATCGTCGGTGTTGCTTCCACGTGCGCGTTTTTTGATCTGAAGCAAAAACTCGCCCGTAGTGCTTTGTTCTATGGTAAACCGCGGATGTCCGAGCAGTTTTTCCTTGCCGTTCACTTCTGCTATTTTCATCCGGTCGAGAGAAATTTCATCCTCAATCAACGATTCGTACAAATCATCGTTCATTTCAATATACAAAGTTTTACATTGGGTACATTGTATGTTTTGGGTAACCGTCTGGCTGGTTTGTTTCGAAAAATTCTCGGCCTGACTAACACCTACAAAAATCAAGGTTATCAATGCCAGCAACCATACGGCAAAGGTTCCCAGCCCAATCATTTTGTTATTGGTTTTGTACCTGAACAAAAGTTTTGTACCGATGAAAAGTAAAATCAGGATTGGAATACCAACCAGGATTGAAATCGCTATCATTGAAGTTGTATATGCTCCGGGGCTTACAAAGTGGTTGATCAGATTGGCCATATTGATATTTGAATCCCATCCGAAGTTCCATGGACCTCCCTGCAGGAAGGAATGTCCGACTGCCAGTGAAGTTACAAACATGATTAAAGTTACAATTCCTCCGATGAGCAACGCGGCGCCAAACAGCAACACAAGAACACGAAGCACCACCCGAAGTACACTGCCCACCACATCGCCAAAACGGTCCATGCGGGTAACGCCTTTTTCGTACGATGCCGAATTCCTGAAGCGGTTATAGCTTTCGCCAATCTCAGTCACTTCTTCCTTAATCGATTTTTCGATATTGGAAACCGTGGCTTCCTTTCCGCGCATTTCCAAACGCTGGGCGGTAGTCTTGGCTTTCGGAACTACAATCCACAGAATAATATAGATGAGGAACGAAGCACCAACTCCCAGGAAGAACAGCACCACAAAAATAACCCGCAGGATAACCATGTCGATATTGAAATAGGCGCCCAAACCGGAGCAAACTCCACCGATTACCCGGTTGTCGCCATCGCGGTAAAGGCGGCGGCGCGTTTTCTGTTCGCCATCCTGAAAAGCTCCTTCTGCCTGTGCTTTTGCCGAAGCTTCCTCTTCAGGTTCCATAAAATCTTCCGGTTTTCCCATTCGGGCGATCACCTCGTCCACCATCTCGTTGGTAACTACTTCAACTTTGTTACCGGTCTTTTCAATCAGTAACTCGGCAATACGGGCTTCAATATCCTGAAGTATTTCCTGGCCTTCGATAGCAGTTCCAAAATGTCGGTTCAACAATTGTAAATATTTCTGGAGTTTTTCGAACGCATCATCGTCGATGTGAAAAACGCTCCCGCTTATGTTGATGGTAAATGTCTTTTTCATTTTGTTTATTTTTCCGTTTTGTTTATACTGAAAATGACCTATTTATGTTCCTTGATCATTCTGACTGCCTCTACCAGCTCGTCCCACGATTCGCCCATTTCATTCAGGAAAAACCGGCCTTCGTCTGTAAGTTCGTAGTATTTACGGGGGGGGCCCTGGGTCGATTCTTCCCACTTGTACGACAGCAAACCGTCGTTCTTCAGCCGGGTAAGCAGCGGATAAAGCGTACCTTCCACCACAATCATTTTAGAGCTTTTCAATTCCTCGATAATGTCGCTTGCATACAAAGGCTTCCCGTCGATTACCAGCAAAATGCAGTATTCGAGAACCCCTTTGCGCATTTGAGCTTTTGTATTGTTCAGATCCATTGTTTTTCCTCCTTAAAATTTAATTTGTTGTTTTCATGGCTTTGAGTTTTGTTTCTGTTTTTCTGTTTTCTGTTTTTGTTTTCTGAACACGTTTTCTTGTTTTCTGATCTTTGTTTTCTTGTTTTTCTGTTGGTAAGACGAACGTTTTTTGATTTCGTTACAGTTGCAAGGAACTTTTTTAAAACCTTTACCTTCTCTTGCCTTGTTATTGGCTTTACAAACATACAACATTTAAATGGTTCTATGCAACACAAAGTACTAAAATTTTCAATGTTTTTTGAAAATATTTTTATCGCATTGATATTTTGCGCATTAAAAACTTAAATATTTTTTGTCCTGAAGAAAAAGATTAAAACTAAATTGTTAATATCAACAGTCCGGCAAACGGTTTCCCGCCCGTCAGTTTTTAATTTACCTACTTTTGCAAAAGTTTGGTTGGTTCAGCAAAAAACAAAATGAGCAACCCATTGGTACGCAACAAAATATCATGACAGTATTTAAACTTACAGCAACAGCAGAAACCGCAGTCCCTCCCGAAAAAAGAAGGATGCGAATCGCTGTGGCGCTGTTCTATTTCAGTATGGGGCTTTGTTTTGCCTCATGGGCAAGTCGCATTCCGGATATCAAAACAGCGCTTCACCTGAGCGATGCGGCGTTTGGAAGTATTCTGTTCGCCTTGCCCGTTGGTCAGTTTCTGATGATGCCCTTTTCAGGAAAACTGGTAACCCGCTATGGCAGCCATAAAGTGCTTTTGTATGCACTACCGGTTTAT
>DAITNH010000455.1:0-2588 GCA_036834745.1 Prolixibacteraceae bacterium | reverse complement strand
TACCAGAATTTTTCGGTGGTTTCGGTAGTTTACCTTTGAGGTCAGATTAGGAAAACGAACCCGCATAAAACAATCAACTTTTACACCGGCATCCGACATGGTGCGGAGCCATTTACGTTTAAGTTGCCAGCTGCCTACATCATCGTAAATAAAACGCACCTCCACCCCTTCGCGTGCTTTTTGAATCAGAAGTTCGCGCAGGAAATTTCCGATGGTATCATTTTCTACAATATAATATTCGAGATGAATATGGTGTTTGGCTTGTTCTATGCATCTGAAAATTTCCGGAAATGTTTCCTGTCCGTTACGCAAAACCTTCACTTCATTGTTGTTGGTCAAAATGGCATTCGAATTGGAAAGCAACAGGTTCATCAACCGTTTCTTTGAATAAAGCTGATCGCTGATCTGAAAATGATTTTTGGGAAGATTGTCAAGTTGCTCTAATGTAAGTTTTCTCAGCTTTTCCAAATCCTTCAGTCCTTTCCGCGAAAACATTTTCGATTTGCGGTACTCCTGACCAAAAAACAAATATCCTACAATTCCGATAAAAGGCAACAACACCAGAACTAAGATCCAACTGATGGTTTTTACCGGATTACGATTCTCCAGAATTATAAGAACAGCTATAAAAACAACCGTCAGAAAATAGAGGATGGTAACCAGACTTGGCAATGCGCTCCATATATCGAACAAAATTCCCATGCGATTATTTGGTTTTTTTTGTGTGACTAAATTTCATTAAAAATCCTATCATAAACAAGCGAAATGGGAATACTGTTGAATAAATATGGTATTGAATACTACTTTATTTGGCTTTTTCTCAATACATGCAGTTTGCAATCGTCCAGCTTTTCGAAGCCGATGGTTTCCCCTGAAATATGGGGAGCAGCCACACCCTTCCCGAAAAATTGATTCCCGGTATAAACGAACGCTTCATCCCATAAACCGGCATCCAGAAAACTGTTCAGCAATACGCTTCCACCTTCCACTATTACCGACAAAATATCTCTCTTGTAAAGCTCTGACAGCAATTGCGGGAGGATATTCCGCCCAAAATCCAATGATATAAATTGCAGGTTTTCATTATCGGATTTTTGTTCGCGTGTAAAAACCCATGTTGTCGCTTTTCTGTCAAAAAGGTGCAGATTAGCATTGAGCCGACTGGTTCTGTCGATTACCATTCTGACTGGTTGATTGCCTGTCCACTCTCGCACGGTAAGCGCCGGATTGTCGTATGTCGCTGTATTGGTTCCAATTAAAATGGCAGATTCTTCGGAGCGTTGTTTGTGCACGAGCCTTTTCGACAAGGCGTTGGTAATCCAAGTCGGATGCTGCGTTTCGGAGCGATCGGTGTCTATAAAACCATCGAGTGTTTGCGCCCATTTCAGCAAAATATATGGACGTTTTTTCTCATGAAAAGTAAAAAACCTTCGGTTCTGTTCGCGACATTCTTTTTCGAGTACTCCAACCGCCACTTGAATTCCGGCATTTTGCATCCGTTCAATACCCTTACCGGCAACTTTGGCAAACGGATCAATTGTTCCGATTACAACCCGGGGAATCCGGTTTTCGATGATAAGATCGGAACAGGGCGGGGTCTTTCCAAAATGGGCACAGGGTTCAAGTGAAACATACAATGTTGACTGGCCAAGCAGTTCCTGATTTTTGACCGAACGAATGGCATTTACCTCTGCATGTGGCTCCCCGAATTTCTGGTGGTATCCTTCGCCAATAATGGTTCCTTCGTGCACAATCACGCAACCCACCATCGGATTAGGCGCCACATCGCCCATTCCCAGAATTGCCAGATCAAGGCACCGTTGCATAAATATTTGAGGAGCACTCATCAGCGAAAAAATTAACTTTGCCAAAAATACAATAAATGAAGGCAGGCATCGCAACCATAAGAAAAGAATTGGCAGAGATTTTCCCAAAAGAAGAAATTGAAAGTATGATTTCGCTGATCTTCGAAAAGCTGAAAGGATACTCGCGCACCCAATTCCTACTGGCCAAAGACGAATCGCTGAACGCTGATGATCTACTTGAAATTGACAAAATTGTTTCCCGTCTTAAAAACCACGAACCCATCCAATACATTTTGGGCGAAACTGAATTCTATGGATTGCCGTTTTACTCGGTACCCGGCGTATTGATTCCGCGTCCTGAAACGGAAGAACTGGTGCAGTGGATCATTCAGGAGTGCAAAAAATCGGCTCCAACCATTCTCGACATTGGAACCGGAACCGGATGCATTGCAATCTCACTTTACAAAAACATTGAACAAGCCAAGGTTCTTGCCTGCGATATCTCGCCCGTTTGTATTGAAACGGCGCGTCGAAATGCCGGATTGAATAATGCAGCAATTTCAGTATTTGAATATGATATTCTTAGTAATAATCCTGAAATCAACTTTCCGAAACTGGATGTGATCGTAAGTAATCCGCCATACATCAGGGAAACAGAAAAAAAAATGATGGAAAAGAATGTGCTTGAATTTGAGCCTAAACTTGCACTTTTCGTTCCAGACGGAAAGCCACTGCTGTTTTACGAACGAATCGCCGGTTTCGCCCTTATCCATCTAAAAAAAA
>DAITNH010000454.1:0-2596 GCA_036834745.1 Prolixibacteraceae bacterium | reverse complement strand
ACTTCAAAAATCACGAATATCTGGATTGAAAAAATGGCCAATAAAATGCATTCGAAGTCGAATTTGAATGTAATCAGAAAAAATCTCTGGATAAAAGAAGGTCAGACTTTAGATCCCGACCTGCTTATGGACAATGAACGTTTATTGCGCAGTTTGCCTTATCTAAACGACGTTAAAATTTCAATCAAATCAAGACCTGGAAATGATCAGGTGGTAGATATGCTAATACTTACTAAAGACGTTTTTTCGTTTGGCATTTCCGGATCAATTTCAAATATTTACAGAGGCGATATCGGAATTTATGATAAAAATATTTTAGGTATTGGTCATGAAATTGGCATGACACTTTTCGGTCATATTGAACAAAAGCCACATTTGGGAATTGAAGCCTATTATGCCATTAACAATGTGAAGGGAAACTTCATCAATTTTGCAGCCGGATATGCAAATAACTATATCAGGAACAGTTTATTTGTCTCTTTTGAACGTGATTTTTTGCGGCCTCAATCAGTTTATGCCGGTGGTATTACCGCCACAAGAAGTTTTAGGACGAATACCATAAGTTTGAATGAGAATGTGGCGGGCGATTCACTGAGTTATTTATTTTTGGATGCCTGGTATGGTCGCAGGTTAAAAAGGGTAGTTAATCCAAATGACACGCGTTTCCAGATCAACATTTCCGGAAGAATCAGATATACTTCGTTTTATCATCGGCCGCCTCCTGATGCTGCCAACAAACAGTTTTTTTCAAATAGTACATTCTATCTGGGCAGTATGAGTTTTTCGCGCCGTTCGTATGTTCGCGATTACCTGGTTTACAGTTATGGTATCACCGAAGATATTCCAAAAGGATATTTACATGAATTGGTTTTGGGATACGACAACAATGAATTTGGGAACCGTTTGTATTCTCACCTGTTTTTATCGACGGGAAATCTGTTTAAGAGAAAGCCTTTTTATTTATACACTTCGCTTGGACTTGGCAGTTTTTGGAATAAATCCGGAGCAGAACAAGGTATGTTTGATGCAAAAGTCAATTTTATTTCGCCATTGTTCGAACTCTGGGGCACAAAGGTCAGGCAGTTTATAAAGATGAACTATACACTTGGAATTAACCGCTTTGAGGCAGAACATCTTTTAATCAGAAATAATTCCGGTATCAGAGGCTTTGGAAGCCGCGTCGAAAGAGGGAAGCAGCGATTGACCTTAAATGTGGAAAATGTGTTTTTTCAGAAGAAATCTGTCCTGAAATTTCAGACTGCATTCTTTTCATTTATTGATTTGGCAATTGTTGGTCCTGCCAATCAATCTATTTTTAAGCAGGATTTTTTTGCAGGTGTAGGGCTTGGCATACGAATAAGGAATGAAAGCCTTATTTTTAAGACGATTCAAATGAGGCTGGCGTTTTATCCAAATCATCCAGGCAACGTTCACGCTGTTGGTTTTATAATGGATGAAGTCTATAAATCAAGGTTTTATACTTTTCAGCCACGTGGACCTGAACCGTTAAGGTTTGAATAAAAAAGGATTAACTGAACAAACTCATGATTTCTTCTTCGGTTATTGCATTGATCGGATTGTTTGACCCGATGAATTTTTCCGCGAGTGCCGATTTTTTCGATTTCAATGTTTGAATTTTTTCTTCAATCGAATCTTCAGTAATAAAACGGTAAACGAATACTTTTTTGTCCTGACCAATTCGGTGGGCGCGGTTGATAGCCTGGTTTTCGGCAGCCGGGTTCCACCACGGATCAATAATGAATACATAGTCGGCCGAAGTCAGGTTCAGGCCAACACCCCCAGCTTTCAACGAAATCAGAAATATATGATTGTCCGGATCTTCCTGAAATTCACGTATTACTTCTTGCCGGTTGGTTGTTTTTCCGGTCAGCCGCGAGTATTTCCAGTTTTTCGATTCTATTTTTGTTTGCAGTAATTCCAGGTGTTTAACAAACGACGAGAAAATCAAAACCTTGTGTTTTTCGGCCAATAAGTTTTTCAGACATCGGTATATTTCATCAAACTTTCCCGATTCGGCATCAATTTCTTTGGTGACCATCGAAGGATGGTTGGCCAGTTGCCGAAGTTTAGTGAGTCCCTGTAAAACCACCAGTGCCGATTTTTTGATTCCGTTTGTTTCGATGTTTTTAAGTATCGTATTCCGGATAGCCGATTTTTCAGTTTCATAGATTTCACGCTGCTCGTCGGTCATTTCGCAATACCTTATTTGTTCTGTAAGTGCGGGCAAATCGCTTGCAACTTCTTCTTTCGTCCGCCTTAGCATAAAGGGCCGAATCAGCTTTAACAATTTTTTCTGCTGGTCCTCGTCATTCTTTTTTTCGATCGGAGTGATAAACTCGCGCTTGAAATATGGCAAACTTCCAAGCAATCCCTTGTTCAGGAAGTTAAATTGCGACCACAAATCAGACAGGGAATTTTCAATCGGTGTTCCGGTAATCACCAGTTTGTGTTTCGACCTGATTTCAAGAATACTTTTATACGTTTTGGACGAGGCATTTTTGATGTTTTGACTTTCATCGAGAATCAGGTAAAAAAAGTTGAACGAGCGCAGCATATCGCAGTCGTTCCGCAAAGT
>DAITNH010000453.1:0-2606 GCA_036834745.1 Prolixibacteraceae bacterium | reverse complement strand
CCTTTGCGCTCCATGTCAGCCATCCGGTTGCCCATCAGGTTGGTCACCGAAATTTCCAGAATGTTTTCTTCCTTCAATTCAGCAACAGGGATATTTACCGAATATGGAGAACTGATTAAAGTTACCAGTTCTTTCCCGTTCAGGATAATGCGGGCGCTGTGAGCCACTTTTCCCAAATCGAGCTGCCAGGTTTGTGCATTTCCTGAAGGTTTTGCAAAGGTCGTTTTGTAAACGGCTGTTCCTGAAAAAGCTTTGTAGCCGCTGCCTTCCAGTTCCGTCCATGAACCTAATTTCTGAAGTTTTACCGGTTGCGGAAGTTCAGGGCCACCGCTCACAAAGGTCAGTGTCCAGTCGGAATTCAGTGCAGTTTTATCTCCTGAAGCCTTCAGATAAGCATATTCAGGAGTATTGGTTTTACCGGCAAAAACCTGAACCAGGCTACTTTCTCCCGGCTTTAACTGAAGATAAACCATGTTGGTTTTGCCCGAAACTTTTGTAATTGCCTGTCCGAAACTGCCATTCATCGGGTTGTACAAAATGGCAGAACCGATGGCAGTTTCCAGGGGAACAAGCCCGTCGATGGTTTCAGCACCGCGATTGGCGATAAAATAAGTTGTTGTAGTTCCGTCAATCCGGCGAATACACTGAATGCCGCGATCGAACATCGTTTCGCGACGGATTTTTGCCTGAACCAGCATATCTGACAAGTTGCCGATCAGAATCCGGCCTTTTCCCACCTTTGCAATTTTGGCGGTTCCGGTGGCCGAAACAAAATTCAGGGAATTTTTCAGGTTTTTCAGTTTAAGTTGTCGTTCAGCAAGATAGCCCAGTCCGGGAACATCCGACGGAAGTTCTTCCATCAAAACAGTTGCTCCGTTTTTGGCCAGCCCGATGAGTTTTTCAAATGTTTCAACAGGCATCAGTTTCACAGGAGGAAGCAAAACGGTTTGGTAATTTGTTCCGCCAGTCAGGATTTTTCCCGATTTGGTTTCAAGTTGGGCAATTTGCCGATCCGAAATATAGTCGAATGCAAATCCTTTTTCGAAGAGGTATTCAGCCGATTTTCGGACCGACGAACCTTTTGCCGCGCCATCAAAATGCAGTAACATTGATTTGCCGCGGACGGCATATTCATCTGAAATCGGGTAATAAAGAAGGATGTCGTTATCAGGTTTTCCGGCCTGTAAAAACGACTGCGAGCGTGCGATGTAGGTATTTAAAGTTCCGAAATCGTTCCAGAAAGTATTGGTTGGTCCGAAATGAACAGCGGCATAAAACATCCAGCCAGGCCACGAAACATTTTGAGGCGAAAAGGTTGTTCCATGGTAAAAAACATGGTTGATTCCAGCAAGCAGGAACAGGTCGATGGCATGTTTCACATCAGACAGCGATGCCTCGAAATGATCTTTCAGCCAGGTAGCCGATTCGGATGAAGCCAGCTTTTTGCCCATCACATGCGCCACCGACGAAGCAGTTTTCACCTTCACAATGTCTTCGCCTTCGGTTTCAGGAATATCGGCAGCAGCATACAAATCGAGGATATTTGCCGGTGCCCCGTGAGCCTGATTCCGGATGATTTTTCCGCCACTCACCGCCCAATCGTGCCAGCGTTTGGTGTAATTCTCCAGGATCAGATCGGAAACAGTTTCGCGGTAATCGCACAGCACACGCTGATTGTATTCAGGCGAATCCTGTCCCAGCAATGCTGGAAGGTATTCGCGAATATCGTAACCACGCCGTTTCTGAAATTCGTCGAACATCAGCGGCGTAAAATTGGCTTCGCCACGCGCATCGTCCACTTCGTACGAATCGTTGAAATAGGCGCGCAATCCGCTCAGATCATGACCTTTGAATGAATTTGTAAAATGTCCCAGATAACTGTCAATTGCTTTGGCAGAAAAGTGGTCGATCACATCGCCTTCTCCACCCGGACCGGCGCGCTCAACTATTTTCCCATGCCAACCTTCGAAAACTGCGAACAATTTCCACAAACCGGCAGATGCTGTCCAGTTGAGTTTTCCATCTGAACCAACTTTCGTGGTAAGATTCAGTATTTCACCTTTATCGGAATAGGCCATCAGCGCCTGAAGTGGCATCGAATTAGGGTAGCGCACCTGATCGATGGCCCAGTTTTGCAGGCTGTCGGCATTGGCGCTCACCGGATATTTTAATTGCGAAATCTCAAGATTTTTTCGTCCAATGGTGCGAAGCATGGGCTCCTGAACCATTTCAACTTTCTCCTGAAATTGCTCGCCTTCTTTCAGTGCATACGATTGCACAGCCATGTATTTGCATGCATCTTCGGGGGTAACCCATAATCCTCCAAAAGGCCAGCCGGAAGCCATAGCTAAATCAATGCCCAAATCCAAATTTTTCCCTACCTGAAGTGTGTATTTCAAGCTTTCTACCCATTCTGGTGAAAGAAATTTAATGAATTTGTCTTCGTACCCTTGAACTCCATAAATTGGCGTAATTTCCAATCCCCCCAATCCGGCTTTTGAATAAGCTTCCATCGCAGCTTTCAGATCGGCTGGATTGACACTGTTGCCCATCCACCACCAGCGGCTCCAGGGTTTTGCTTCCTGTGTAATTTGCGGCCAACCAGG
>DAITNH010000452.1:0-2608 GCA_036834745.1 Prolixibacteraceae bacterium | reverse complement strand
ATTCCAAACCAGTATATCACCATTAAGGCCTTTACGGTTACCGATGGTAGGGGTTGTCCAGTCGTCGTAATCGGGTGCACGACCATCATGCTTTTCGCCACCTGGCATGACACCGCCAATACCAATGATAAATACGGCGCCGTATTTTTTAGCGACTTCATGCTCACGTTCTTTTGCAGAAAATCCGGGATATAGTTCTTCAAGTTCTTCCGCATGGATAAAAGTAATTTCTTCGGGAAGTATTGGATTAATCTGAGGGAAATGTTCAGAAACAATAAACTCGGTACGTAAAAATGTAGAATAAATTTTCCGTACAATCTTTTTCAGAAATTCAAGATTGCGTTCTTCTGCTGAAATAACACGTTCCCAGTCCCATTGATCCACATAGAGAGAATGGATATTTGTGAGTTCTTCATCTGGACGGATTGCATTCATATCAGTATATAATCCATAACCCAAGTCAATTTTCAGGTCGGCCAATGTCATGCGTTTCCATTTGGCAAGCGATTGAACCACTTCGGCTTTCAGATCGCCCAATTCTTTTACAGGAAAGCTCACCGGACGTTCAATTCCGTTCAAATCGTCATTTATACCTGTACCTTTCATCACAAACAAAGGCGCTGTAACGCGGCGTAAACGCAGCTCTGACGCAAGATCCTGCTGAAAGCTGTCTTTCACAAGTTTAATGGCCTTTTCAGTCTGATTTACATCAAGCAAAGGCTGATAATTTTGAGGGATAAATAGTTTCATTAATTCTTCTTTTATATTGGTTGTTTTTATCGAAATTAGCAAATGATTTAATTTTCGTCACAAAAATAGCAACTGATTAATCATTTCGAAGCTTTTTGAATCTATTTTATTTATAATTTACACTTTTTTACGACTTTTTGTAAGAATGTGACAAAATCGCTTTTTCATACATCTTATTCTATTCGGAAAACAAGGTCGCGAAGAATTCCTATTTTTACGCAAAATTCAGTTTGAAAAACCTGCCGGAAAATATACTTCAGTTATATCTCATCAAGGTTGCCAAATGGTTTAATCTGGTAATGCCGATTGTTGTGCTGTTTTATCAGGACAATGGACTAAGTATGTCGCAAATATTTCTGCTTAAATCGATTTATTCCATTGCCATGGTGGTTGCCGAGTTGCCGTCAGGTTATCTGGCAGATGTTTGGGGATGTCGCAAAACACTGATTTTTGGTGCAATAATGGGAACCATTGGTATAATCATTTACAGCATTTCTTCTGATTTTGCCAGTTTTGCCGTGGCCGAAGTTATTCTTGGCGTCGGATTCAGTTTCGTATCAGGAGCCGATTCTGCCATGTTGTACGATTCGCTCAAGGCCAAAAACCGGGAAAATGAGTACATAAAATTTGAAGGCCAAATTACTTCTGCCGGCAATTTTGCAGAGGCACTGGCTGGTGTAGCAGGAGGATTACTTGCTACCATTAGTTTTCGGACACCATATTATTTTCAGATTTTTATTGCTGCAATTGCCATTCCATCTGCATTTTTCCTGAAGGAGCCAAAACACGTTCAGGAGAGAGTTCATTTGAAAATGAAGGAGATTCTGGCAATCGTAAAACTGACTTATCAGCAACCTGAAATGAGGAGTGCCATTCTGGTTTCGTCAGTCACCGGAGCAGCAACACTTACTTATGCATGGTTTGTGCAACCCTATTTTAAAGAGGCAGGTGTGCCTGTTTCAGTTTTCGGCATATTGTGGACAATGCTCAACCTTTCGACCGGTGTTTTCTCCATTTTTGCTTATCGGATAGAACGGAGGCTGGGCCGAAGAAACACTTTGCTACTCATCGTAATACTTCTATCGGCAGGTTTTATCCTGACTTCAATAGAAATTAGTTTGGCTGGAATTGCTATTCTTTTTGGTTTTTACATGGTTCGTGGTTTGGCAACTCCTGTTTTGAAAGATTACATCAACCAATATACCGACTCAAAAGTGAGGGCAACCATTCTGTCGGTCCGCAACTTCGAAATACGGATAATTTTTGCTGCAATCGGTCCGATTTTGGGTTACCTTACCGATACTTTCAGCTTACAAACAGCATTGCTGGTTGCCGGAATCAGCTATTTTGTTGCAGCGATGGTGAGTATTCTGCCGTTGCTAACCTCACCGGGATCTGCAAAAATAAAGTAATATTATTAATATGGCTTATGAAGATTCGCGAAAAATATCTGATTCGTACCTTGATGTTCCTACTGTCACTACTGCTTCTTGCAGTTCTGCTGGCGCCTTTGCCTCGTTTTGACAAACCCTGTTCAACTGTTGTGCTTGCTGCCGATGGGCAATTACTGGGTGCCCGGATTGCTGCTGACGGACAATGGCGGTTTCCTTCCAACGATACCGTTCCTGAGAAATTTAAAACCTGCATCATTCAGTTTGAAGATCAGTATTTTCAATACCATCCGGGCGTGAATCTCTTTGCAATTAGCCGGGCAGTTGTGCAAAATATTCGGGCTAAACGAGTTGTCAGTGGCGGAAGTACCATCACCATGCAGGTAGCGCGCATGGCCGGAAACGGACGAAAACGTACTGTCGGGAATAAGCTGATTGAAATTCTGTCGGCCATGAAACTTGAATTG
>DAITNH010000451.1:0-2626 GCA_036834745.1 Prolixibacteraceae bacterium | reverse complement strand
ATGCAAATACCAACTGGAAGACATTTAAACCCTCGTGTGGTGCGGTTGAGCCGTTCATGTCTCGGTTTATCGCTGCCGGTTTTGACATCATCAATCCGGTGCAGGTCAATGCCCGGGGAATGGATCCGGTACATCTGAAAAAAACCTACGGGAAAGACCTTGTTTTCTGGGGAGGCGGCATCGACACGCAGAAAACGCTGCCTTACGCATCTCCCGAAAAAGTGCGGGAAGAGGTACTTCGCTTGTGCGAAATTTTTGCCAAAGACGGCGGTTTTGTGTTCAACACCGTTCACAACATTCAGGCAAACGTTCCGGTTGAAAACATTGTAGCAATGGTTGACGCAATAAAGGAATTCAACGGCGATTAAATAACCAAATAACCCAGAACAAAATACATTAAAAGTATGTCGAAAATTACAATAGGAATTGATCTTGGTGGAACAAGAATAAAAGCAGTTGCAATCGACGAATCGGGTAATATTTTGCATCAATATTTTCAACCTACGAACGATGGCGATGATACGATCTGGAAAAACGCTATTTTAATTGCGCTGAAAGAAATAAAGGGTAAAGTAAAATGCGCCGGTTCGGTAATTGGCATTTCAGCGCCGGGTTTACCCAATGCAAATAATTCGGCTATTGCTTATATGCCAGGCAGGTTGCAGGGATTGGAAAATTTTGAATGGTCCGAATTTTTGAAAATGCGAACTTTTGTACTCAACGATGCCATTTCGGCCATGATGGGCGAGGCAAGGTTTGGCGCTGCAAAAGACCGTAAAAATGTAGTCATGATTACCTTGGGCACTGGTGTTGGAGGGGCAATTCTAATCGAAGGAAAACCATACCAGGGATCATTCAACAAAGCAGGACATATTGGTCACATGGTTATCGACAGCGAGGGTGAAGCTGATATCATCGGGATGCCGGGAAGTCTGGAAGATGCTATCGGAAATTGCAGTATTGAAAAAAGGACTTCAGGAAAGTTTAAAACCACACATCAATTATTAGAAGCTTTCAGGAATGGAGACAGCTTTGCAAAAGAAATTTGGCTTACTTCAGTAAAAAAGTTAGCCATTGGCCTTGCTTCAATCACCAACATTCTTTCGCCCGAAATGATCATTATTGGCGGTGGTATTGCCGAAGCAGGGAATGATTTATTCGAACCTCTTGAAAACTTCATGGACAACTATGAATGGAGGGCAGGTGGAAATCAAACTGAAATAGTAAAAGCACAATATGGTGATTTTTCAGGAGCGGTGGGAGCTGCCTGTTTTGCAAGGGAACAGAAAAGAAAGTAAGCAGTCAGAAAAAGACTTTTTAAGAACATCATGAAATTTTGATAAGAAGAAAGTCCTGGCTTCTGCAGGACTTTCTTTTTGAACAGTATATCTTATTTTCCATCAACAATAATCGGACTGCCTTTTTTGCTGTCCATGATAATCAACTTGGCATTGGGCGATGTGGCAATAGCTTTAATCATTTCGTATTGAAGCATTTTGTCGCTAAGCCCGGTACTCAGAATTTTCTGGTAATCGGCAATCCCCTGCGCTTCCACTCTTAACCGTTCAGCTTCCTGAGTTGCTTTCTGGAGCACAAAGGTCATTTTTTGTGCATCCTGTTCTGCGTTAATTTTCGATTCGATGGCCGCTTTCACCGATTCGGGCAATGTAATATTCCGCACTAAAAGTTGTTCAAGTATCAAACCTCTGGTCTTAAAATCATCTTCAATAGATTTGAAGATCCGAGCCTGAAATTCATCACGCTTGGTCGAATACAAGGCTACAGCGTCATAATAGACAGCATTGTCCCGGATCTTGGTTCTGCAAATCGGGCGGACAATGGTATTCCGGTAATCGGTTCCTATTTCACTTAGAATTCGCGGAGCTTCTACAGGGATGACTTTGTACAATACGGTGAGATCTATCACGACTTCAAGACCGTCAGCCGACAAAACCCGGATGGCATCGTCGCCCATTTTATTGCCTTCGTCCTGTACCGCCGACATGGTGTAATTCTGGGTGCGTACATCAAAAGTTACAACCTCAACCAGTGGATTAATCACATTCAATCCGCTTTCCAGAATGTTGTTGTTCACTTTTCCGAAGAGTTTCTGTACACCAACATCGCCTGGTTCAATTTGTTTGACCGACGATAATCCGGCACCAACCAACAAAGTCAGAAATCCGACAGTTTTGATCATGCCACTATAGGGCTTTGCCGGCGATTCGTTGTTCGCAACAACAAAACCAATTACAATTACTGCAATACCAATGAAGATTAGAAACATTTTTTTTGATTTTTAAGTTTGACCTTTAAAATTATGAACACATGGTAAATATACTTTATTAACCTTTCATTTTAAAAATACAGGTTCTTCATGATAAAAACCGTAATGTTTTGATTAAAATTGCAACCAACTGAGATAACTTTAAAAATAATGATGTGAAGAATCCAATCATATTGGCAATGCTGGCAGTAATATTTTCAGGACTAGCTACTGCTACCGCTCAGTCGCAATGGCGTGGACCGAACCGCGATGGCATTTATCCCGAATCGAATTTGTTGAAACAGTGGCCTGCTGAAGGTCCTGAAATGCTTTGGTCGTTCGAAGACCTGGGGACAGGGC
>DAITNH010000450.1:0-2629 GCA_036834745.1 Prolixibacteraceae bacterium | reverse complement strand
CTTCTGAAATAAAAGACATTTTTCGAAAATAAACTCGCTGAAGCAACCTGAAATAAGTCCAAAAAAACCAAATGTACAGGTTGTTGTGCCTTGATTTTAACATCGTTGCTGATTTTTAACCTGGTACAATTTCCACCAGGGAGTACGGGGCGATTCGTGGTGCTCGAAATGGTATCCGAAGAAATAGCACGAAAGCATTGCCCACCAGTGCGGCCCTTTTTGTGTGCGCGAATTATGAGGCAACATTGTGTCGGTATGCGGCAAGCGGTGAGGCCGGTAGGTTCCGAAATAAAATAACTGGAAGGTTGCCAAAACAGATGGCAGAATCCAGAAAAAAATCAGGTTCAATTGATTGACCCAAATTTGAAGAACATTAAAAACCACCGCAAAAATGACAAACTGCCACATGCTCACGTAGTTTTTTAGGAATGAAAACCACCAGCGCCAGAAGTTTTGCGAGGTGGTGCAATAATCGGGATCGCCTGCTTCGCCCGGAAACTGATGATGCAACTTGTGTTT
This sequence comes from Prolixibacteraceae bacterium, assembly GCA_036834745.1. GTDB lineage: Bacteria > Bacteroidota > Bacteroidia > Bacteroidales > Prolixibacteraceae > Aquipluma. The sequence continues at coordinate 2,110 of DAITNH010000450.1, read as the reverse complement.
TTCGAGCAGCCGGGAATATGAAAGCGCTGCAAAAAAACGGGTTGCCAAATGTCCTACTCCATTGTTTATTGAACGGTTGGGCGAAACAAGTCCGTGCATGGCATCGTGGGCGGTGATAAAAAGTCCGGTATATAAATAGGTTTGAACCGCAATGTGCAGCACCATCACCGGAGATGACGACACTTCAGCAAAAACGAGTAACCAGACCAAGTGCCCCAGCCAGGTTAAAATAACGGTCAATGCAATTAAAAGTCCCATAGCGGTGTACGGATTAAAAGATTCAGTGCCAAAAAGAAGACAATTTGCATCACCAAAAGTATGGTCGCAATGCGGTTGTTAATCTCAATTTTCAGGATACGGATCATCAAAAATAAGAAACCTGAAACAAGAAACCAATCCATGTAATTTTTTACTGGGATTGAACCTTCAGGCCAACTCCACATTCCGGTAGCAATGGCAACAGGTTCCATCAGCCAGTCGAAGGCCACCATTGCAGCGGAGCCAATCAGCGGAAAATACCAACGGTCGCGCATTGGTTTCAGCATCGACGCAATACAATAAATGAGCACCAGCCAGTTGATCCCGATCGTCAAAGGTGTATTCCAAAGTTTGAACCCAAGAACTTCGCCGTAAATATAATTGCCAAAAACAACCTGCGTATTTACACCAATCAGTTCGGCGAAAAAGCCGACCAACGCGATACCCGCAAAAGCAAGCCAACTCTTGGTGTTCTTTGGTTCATGAAAGTACATCAGGAGTATTACAGCAGCGACCATTCCCCAAGGAGTGAGCAGTTGAAAAAGTGGCCGCAAAGGTTGAATCATAAATCCGGCAATGCCCACCAAATACCAAATAACTACTAAAATTTTAACCATCTTTTTAGACTTTGATGCACGCACGAAACCGGTAATAATTATAGTTGAATTGAATTTTGTCAATAATGAGTTTATGATGTCTATCAGTCTGTTCTCTTGACCATTTGTTTAAAGTGTAATGCCAGATTTTTTCCAAATCGAAAATAGCTTTTTCGCTTATCCTATATTTTTTATTCATAGGTATCTCTGATGTAAGTCTGCAAGATGCTGGTCTGAATTAAAATTTTCAACCATCTGGCTGTTCTCACCCTCAATCAAAGCGTTTCTTAATTCCTTCAGTTTTTTTTCCTCGGATTCTAAAAGTCTTAAAGCTGAACGTACAACTTCACTCGCAGAGTTATATTTTCCTGAAGTCACTGATGAATTTATAAAATCCTCAAAATGTGAACCTAATGATATTGATGTGTTTCTTCCCATTTTTTCTATTTTAATCCAAAATTGCCAAACCTTGGAAACAAAATCAAGAAAACAAATAATTAAATTGTTGCTCAACTGTCTGCCAGCTGAAATGTATGTATAGATTCCGAATGTTTCAACGAACACGCAAACCCGCATTTGCTATAGCGTTTGTTAGCGGTTCGGCATTTTTTTATTTTGGTCTTTGTGGTATTTTAAAATCATTTTTTCTAAATCTGCAAAGTTATATTTCAATGTATTGGATGATATAGATAAAGGCGTTCCATACATTAACATATTCGCTTGCATAATTTTTCGTTGAAGTGCACCAACCCTATCTAAATATTTGTCTGGGTTACTAGTAAAAATGAGTAAGAATTTTATTGATCTGACTTGTTCAGTCTTAATTTCAGTTATATCTGTCCAATCTATGAGTCCAACACTTACAGCATTTGTATTGTCAGTAATTCCGTTCTCATCAACCTTAAGTCCAATTCTTTCGTCAAATAGCTTTCTTATTCCATAGATAACTGCCGCGCTACAAAATAAAACTGAAGCTATTCCTCCAAGTCTAATTGTCTGTGGATTTCGGAACATAATAGTGATAAAAGTGTCAGGAGTTATAGTGCTCAGTGTACCTATTATCAAACCCGCTACTGCCAGTGCCAGTATTAGGAATATTTTTGTCTTGCTTAATGGAATTTCAATCGTCTTCATGCTGTTGTACTTCTCCAATATTTCGTTTGTTGTGTCGTTTTATATGCTGACCGCCAACGTAGGAAGCACCGAGTAGGCAAGGGGGATTTCACCCCAAGCCTCTCACAGAACCGTGCTTGATA
>DAITNH010000449.1:0-2629 GCA_036834745.1 Prolixibacteraceae bacterium | reverse complement strand
TACGTTTATACCACTTTACGATTTGCACCGCGAACGGTATATTGTGTACTGGAATTTAAAATAAATGGACATTCAGCAGTTGACGTGGAGGCACCTGCTGAGTAAAAAAATTATATGCAATCAAAAGTAGTCTCTGTTTTTCTTCTGGGAATATTCCTGGTTATCTCAATACCTTCGGTTGGTGCGGTCTGGCAATGGTCTGTAGAAGTAACTTCGGTGGTTTCAGGCGAAACCAATGCACATCCGCGGGCATTTCTATGGATTCCGGAGAATTGCAAACAGGTTCGGGCTGTTATTGTTGGTCAGCACAACATGTCGGAGGAAAACATTTTCGAGCATCCCCGTTTCCGGGAAGCGATGTCAGAACTCGGAATTGCTGAGGTCTGGGTAAGTCCGGCCATCGACATGGTGTTCGATTTTAATAACGGGGCCGGAGAAAAATTTGAAGGTATGCTGAACGCATTGGCCGCAGAGTCAGGGTACAGTGAATTGGCTTTTGCTCCGGTCATCCCGATCGGGCATTCGGCCTGTGCCAGTTATCCATGGAATTTTGGAGCATGGAACCCGGAACGTACTTTGGCTATCATTTCGGAACACGGAGATGCCCCGCTGAGCAATCTCACCGGAAGCGGTCGCCCGAATCCTGACTGGGGAAACCGCAACATCGATGGAGTTCCCGGAGTGATGATTGAAGGCGAATACGAATGGTGGGAGGATCGGGTTCAACCTGCACTTGATTTTCAGCTGCGTTTTCCGAAATCAACTGTTTCCTTCTTTTGTGATGCCGGACGAGGTCATTTCGATGTGTCGGATCAGCTAGTTGATTACATTGCCTTGTTTCTGAAAAAGGCTGTTCAATACCGGTTGCCAATAGAAAGTTCGCTCGATCGTCCGGTTAAGCTAATTCCTGTTGATCCAGAAAAGGGTTGGCTGAAAGAACGGTGGGAAAAAGATCAAAAACCATCGATACCTGCTGCTCAATACAATGAATACAAAGGTGATCGAAAAGATGCATTCAGGTATTTCGATCAGGAAATGGCTGAAACCACGGAGAAATATTACTCGAGCGTTCGTGGTAAAAAAGAGGAGTACCTAGGGTTTAATCAGGATGGTCAACTTTTACCGTTTAATCAAAAACAACATGCACAAATTGTCGGTAAGTTCGAACCTGAAGCAGATGGTTTGACTTTTCATCTGAAAGCCCAATTTACCGATACTTTGCGAGGTGTCCTATCGACAGATCATGCCAGGGGAAAACCTGCCATTAATCGGATTTGCGGGCCGGTTGAGAAAATGAATGATAGCACTTTCTCCGTCCGTTTTTACCGGATGGGATTAAATAACCCAAAACGAACTGGTGATATTTGGTTGATGGCCAGTCACGATGGTGATAAAAATTATAAAAGTTCTGTTCAGCAATTTACAATGCGAATTCCGCTTCGTAACGAGGAAGGATTGGAACAACAAATCACTTTTGCTCCAATTTCTGATGTTAAAAACGGTACGGAAACGCTGCCTTTAATTGCTTCCGCTTCCAGCGGAATGCCGGTTTATTTTTACGTTCAGGAAGGGCCAGCCGAAGTGAAAAACGGCAAACTGGTTTTTACTAAAATCCCGCCCCGAAGCAAATTTCCAGTCAAAATAACGGTCGTCGCATGGCAATATGGACGATCCATTGAACCAAAAGTAAAGACAGCAGAACCGGTTGTGCAAAGTTTTTGGATAGAAAAGGATTGATTTTTTTATTTATCAAACAGAACCGTTTTTCCGGTTTTGGCCGACTCCCTTGCTGCATCTAAGATTTTGACCACCAAAACATTGTTTTCCAATGAATAAGGATCGTATTTTGTCATTTTTACTTTCCCGCTAATTACATCAAAAAAATAGGAGAATGGATCTTCATAAACCGCAATATCTTTTGATGTAACCTGAATGGACTGTTCTGTCTTCATTGCGTTGTTTCTCAGGCGCATATTTTTACTGTCAGCGGCAATAATATATCCCGAATCGCCATACAATTCCATATCTTTTCTTCCGAAAGGCCAGTTCCAGGAAGCCTGAATAATGCATTGAGCTTCAGGATAATTTATAATTATTGTAGCTTCATCATCTACGTTGGTGTAAATTTCAGGTTTGAAATTCCGGGTAACAGCTGTTACTGAAACCGGCTCCTGCCCTTGTTGAATGTAGGTCATAAGATTTGCACCATAACATCCAAAATCGATTAATGCGCCGCCTCCGTTTTGAACAGGATCAGTCAGCCAATCCAAAAAGTATCTGTCGCAACCAATTTCCTTTGGTCCCTGATGTCCGTCGTGAATAACTGCTTTCTTGATATTGCCTATGAAATTACTGTCGTTGACCAACTGAAAGGATTTCGCGGTAGTCGGATACCAGGATGTTTCGTAATTGGTGAGTAAATGAATGTGGTATTTTTCTGCAAGTTCTACCATCCTTTGAGCGTGTTCGACATTGGTGGCCAGCGGTTTTTCAACCATTACATGTATTCCACGGGGAGCGCAGGCTTCAACCACGGCCATGTGTTCGAAAATGGAACCGAATGCCACAACAGCCTCCGGCTTTTCAATGTCTAACATCTTTTCCAGATTATTATAAATCAATTTAGGAT
>DAITNH010000448.1:0-2651 GCA_036834745.1 Prolixibacteraceae bacterium | reverse complement strand
GATGGTGACCGACGGAAACAAGGAAACCTATTGGGCAACCAACGATCAGGAGCAGACCGGAACACTGGAAATTGATCTGGGCGAAAGCAAGTTGATAAGTTATGTCCTGATTCAGGAATACATTAAACTGGGACAGCGTATTAAACGTTTTTCAGTAGAAATTGAAAAAGACGGCAACTGGCTGGAAGTAGCAAAAGGAACTACCATTGGCTACAAACGAATACTGCGCCTCGATCCGGTTGAAGCTCAAAAAGTACGACTGGTAATTACCGGTTCAAAAGCTTGTCCGGTTATCTCGAACATGGAGATATATTAGTTTCATTTACTCGTGAAGGAACCGTCTGATATCGCGAATCTCGCCAACCAATACCAGAATATCATTTTCCCTGAAGTCGATTTCAATTTTATCCTCGTTATCAACAGCCTGAGCTGAAGAATAAACAATTCGATGGTTCCTTTTCAAGGCAATAATCTTCAGGTGCATTTCTTTTCTGAAATCAACAGGAGAATACTTTTTGCCGACGAGTAAAACAGGCATCACCATGTCGATGATTTTGAATGAATCAGTAATCGAGAACATGTTTTGGATTCCTTTGAACGGAAGTTTGTGTGCGATTATCTTTGCCGATTCGTACTCTGGGTTGATGGTTTCCCTGATGCCAATGGCATTGAGCACGGTTAGGTGAATCGATGAGCTTTCGCGGCAAATAACCCTTGCCACACCCATTTTTTTTAACAATGCGGCAATCATTACCGATATTCCGAAATCGTCGCCAATGCAAACAACAAAAACATCGGCCTCTTTAACCGGCAAAAGACGCAGAGCATGAGGATCGGTCGCATCAAGGCAAATGGTATTAGCAACCACGTCTTTGAAATATTCGACCTTGCTCAGATCGTTGTCAACGCCAAGCACTTCGTGTCCCATAGAGGTGAGCGTTTTGGCAAGTGAAGCGCCAAAATTTCCTAATCCAATAGCTACAATGTTCATATCGTTTAAGTTATAATTACATTTTCTTTAGGAAAGCGGTACAACGACGAATTGCCATAAGACCGCATCAGCGACAGCAACAGTGTAATACTTCCCATTCGTCCGGTAAACATTAGAAAAATAAGAATTGTTTTTGACGGAGCGGATAAATGGGATGTCAGATCCAATGTCAGCCCCACTGTGCCGAAGGCCGAGAAACACTCAAAAATGATTTTCAGCATTCCGAACTTTCCATCAAAAATAAATATGCCAAATGCACCCGAGATGATGATAAAAATAGAGAGCGTGATAATTGCAAAAGCTTTGTCAACAGAGTATTCGTGAATTTCGTAACGGTGAATTTCGATGTGGTTTTTCCCTTTCATTATTCGGAAAAGGTTTAAAATAGCCAATGCGAATGTGCTGGTTTTAATACCGCCTCCGGTCGAAACCGGAGAAGCCCCGATCCACATCAGAAAAGTCATTAACAGTATTGAAGGCATTGCCAGAGCCGACATACTGAAATTATTAAACCCTGCGGTTCGCGGAGTAACACTCTGGAAATAAGACATCGCAAGACGGGCTTTCGTGTCCATACCTTGTTGTGTATGTTCGGCTTCAAAGTACATAAAAGCCAAAGTTCCAAAAACCAGGAGGATGAATGTGGAAAATATCACTATTTTCGAGTTTAGGGTAATCATTCCTACCCGGTGTGTGTAAGGTTTTCCTGTTTTGATATATTCCGTCAACCAAATAACCTGATTTTTGCAGTATTGGTATAAATTCAATAAAATTGGGAATCCGATCCCTCCCAAAACTACCAGATTGGCAATCCAAAAGTGAACATTGTAATTCGACCTGATCCTGACATCGTACAAATTATCGGTCAGTGTTGAAAACCCTGCATTACAAAATGCTGATACGGAATGAAAAATCGAAAATTTCAGATTATCGCTTACTGAACCCAGTGCATTTTTTTCGAGCGACCAGTAAACCAAAGTCGCTCCAATGGCTTCTATCATTAATGTAATCAACACCACTTTTATCAAAGACTTCAAAATGGCATCGAAGCTATCTTCATTAAGATAATCCCGCAGCATCGATTGTTCGCGAAAGGATGATTTTTCTTTATAGAAAATGCCGAAAAAACTGGTAATCGTCATTACTCCGATTCCACCTATCTGGAACAACCCCAAAATGATGAATTTCCCCAGAAAAGTATATCTGGTGGCGGTGTCAACCACTGTTAATCCGGTAACGCAAACCGCGCTGGTAGAAGTAAAAAGCGCATCAATAAAAGTAATTGGTGTGGTGGTTGACATGGGCATCATCAGCAAGGTGCTTCCCACGAATATAATAAATGCAAAACTCGACATGAACAACTGTGCCGGATTGAACACTTTTATCAACGCATTGATTTCCATCCTCGACAGCTCAAGAAAAAACAAAAAGAATGACAACATTTGAATGCCTGATGCCTGATGCAGATAAAGCTCAAACGTTTCGCCATAGTTTATTAGAAAATTGGGAATGAAGAACAGTACCAGAAAAATGCCGATAATGAACTGAGTTATAAATACCCTGCGGTTATTTGCATTTCCTTTGAAAAAGATTGAACGGATTAGATATAAAATTCCGATGATGGAATAAGAAATTCTGAAAAACAGATTATAAACCTGAT
>DAITNH010000447.1:0-2677 GCA_036834745.1 Prolixibacteraceae bacterium | reverse complement strand
GATTCCGGAAAGATGATTTAAGAGGTATGTGGCATATCGTATTTAATAAAAAGTAGCAATTGTCATTCCTCATAATTAGCAATCAATAAAAAAAATCTAAATGAAAAGATCAGCCCTGTTTATACCCTTGTTTTTTGCATTTTATTCTGTTCTGGGAAATAAAACTGACCAGGAAAAAATCAATATCGGCTTTTGGACTCAGGCATGGTACCAACATGTTGAAAATGGCAACGATGGCAGCAACCTTAACGACTTTATGTTACGAAGGGCTTATCTATCTGTTAAGGGCCAACCAACTGATTATCTTGGATTTTTCGCCCATATTGCGGTTGACCGCTTGGGGCAGGATGGTTTGGACATCCCGTCGCTGGGGCTCGGCAGTGGTTTGGCTTTTCGCGATTTATGGATTACCCTTAGCTTAAATGAAAGTTTCAAAATACAGGCCGGGCGCATGTATGTTCCATTAACACGAAATTATGGGACAACTTCAACCAAGGCGCTTCTTACAACCGACCTTTCGTTTATGCAGGGAGGTATTCGGGGAGGTATTTTCTATACCAGCAAAGTGGGCCGGGACGATGGCGTGACCCTTTGGGGCAATCCGTTTGATGGTCGCCTGCAATACCGCATGATGATTTCAGAAGGCATGGAAGATAGTAGTAATCCCACTGACAAGCTTCGCTTTGTTGGCCGGGTAGTCGTTAATTTGTTGGAGCCGGAAAAAGAGTGGTTCAATCAGGGCACTTATTTGGGCAAGAAAAAAGTACTAAGTTTTGGTGCCGGTATTGACAGGCAAAACAACCTGACTTTGAATAACATCTCAGGACAGGATAATACTGCATGGACGATTGATGGTTTTTTTGATCATCCGGTAGCCAAAGATGCTGTTACGGTGGAATCGGCCTATATTCATATTCAGAACAGCACCCAGACGAACACTTTTGCGAAGCTTGCTCCGGGCGACAATGCCGGGCTTTTCTACCTTCAGACGGGGTATTATTTTGGCGCTCCAATCGGTAAAGGCAATTTACAACCATATTTCCGCTACGAAAACGTATCTGTCGAACATAAGAATGAAACCAGCTTTCTGAGCGGCGGACTCAATTACTATCTCAAAGGGCACAACGCAAAAATGAGTTTGGATTATACCATCATTAATCATTCAGAAATTGAAAACCAAAGCATGGTTACTCTACAGTTGGCTATTGGAATATAAATTTTACGAATATGAAAAAACCAATTTACCTCGATTACAATGTAATAACCCCAAATAATTACTCACAATGAATACAAAAGTCACAAATCCGTTTGACCCTATTGCAAAAGAATACGACCAATGGTTTGACGATAATATGAATATTTTTCTTTCGGAGTTGAATGCTATAAAATATTTTCTTCCAAAAGAAGGAACAGGCGTTGAGATTGGTGTTGGTACCGGAAGATTTGCAATGGAACTTGGGATTAAATATGGTATTGAGCCATCTGTAAATATGGCAACGTTTGCAAAACAACGTGGTATTGAAGTAATTACCGGGAAAGCAGAGGCTCTTCCTTATAAAAATGAAAGTTTTGACTTTGCCATTATGGTTGCAGTTGACCCTTTTGTAGAAGATGTGGTGAAAGTGTATCAGGAAATATTCAGGATACTAAAAATTGGTGGAAATCTGATAATAGGAACTTTGCACAAGGAAGGTGATGTTGCCCAAAAATATATGGAAATGTCTGATAGTGAAGTTTATAAAAGCGCACAATTTCATACTATATCCGAATCAATTCAACAACTTCGGTTGAGCGGTTTTACAACTTTTAATATGTGTCAGACTCTGTTTACTATGCAGCCAGTGAAAGAAGAAATACCAATTTCGGGATACGACAAGGGAAGTTTTGTAGCAATTGAAGCAATTAAAACAAACTAATATGAAAAAACCAATTTACCTCGACTATAACGCCACAACCCCAATTGATCCGGAGGTTGCAAAAGAAATGATCCCGTTTATTGAATCGTTCTACGGAAATCCTTCCAGTTCCTACTCAATCGGGCGAAGCAACAAAGAAGCCGTTGAAAAAGCACGGGCGCGGGTTGCCCGATTGATCAACTGCCAGCCGGAAGAAATCTATTTTACCAGTTGCGCCACCGAATCAAACAACCTGGCCATTAAAGGAATTGCCTGGGCAAACAGTCCTAAAGGACGGCATATTATTACCTCGGCCATCGAACATCCCGCAGTAACCGAGGTTTGCAAATACCTGAGTCCACAAGGATTTGAGATCACTTATCTTCCGGTCAATCAGTATGGAAGGGTTGATCCCAAAGATGTTGAAAACGCAATCCGAAAAGATACGGTTCTGATTACCATCATGCACGCCAACAACGAGGTTGGAACGATTCAGCCCATTCAGGAAATCGGTGCAATTGCCCGGCACAATAAAATTGCTTTTCATACCGACGCGTCCCAGTCGGTTGGCAAAATTGAAACGGATGTCGATAAACTGGGAGTTGACCTGCTAACCATCGCAGGACATAAATTGTATGCGCCCAAAGGTATCGGCGTGTTGTACATCCGAAAGGGAACGCAAATTGAAAACCTGATGCACGGTGGAGGACAGGAAAAAGGCATCCGCCCCGGAACGGAGAATGTCATTCATACCGTCGGACTTGGGAAAGCCTGCGAAGTGG
>DAITNH010000446.1:0-2735 GCA_036834745.1 Prolixibacteraceae bacterium | reverse complement strand
ATTTGGTGACAAAGGCTGTCGGCAATCTGAAGGAATATTCCTTTTGATGATTGAAATTCCATGTTATACCTCTTTTTCTTTTAGTTTAAAATAAGCAAATAGCAGAAAGAATGGCCAGGAAAGGCAGGCCCAGCAATACAGAAACACTTTGTAACTATCTATATCTCCAACTTTATAGGGTTCCAGCTTTATTTCAAAACCGTGATTCTCCAGAGGATAGAAAATATGTGAGAAAAGCACCAATGAAAAAAACATTGTGATTAAAATGCCTCCTGCAAAAATTAATGTTTTTGGAAGAGCAAACCGGTTAAAAGATACAGAACCTGCGAACAGAAATGCATACATAGAAAAAATACCAAGTATGGTTGGAGCAATGTCTTTGTAATAAAATAGATTGAAAAGACTTTCAAAACTAAAGTCAGTAATACTCACTTCCGGATTGAACCCAATTTTGGGATCAGGAACCAATGATGCTTTAGCCAAATGTGCACTGATCCAGAAAATGAGGAGAGCAATCGGGACAAAGATTACAATTCGGATTATAAACTGAACCAAGTATTTTTCGAGTGTCGATCCCGGCGCGAGCAGATAGTTACTCATTTTAGTCTGGTTGGTTAAGGCTGGAAATGCAGTACCTATAACAACGCCAACACCCATCAGATAAAATACAATAAAACCTGTGTATTGATTAAGGCTTACATGTTTTGTTGTAACCATTGAGAAATACAGAAGTGCGTAGATGGCTATACCAATTCCGGCAAGCGTAAACAAATACGTCTTTTGATTGATCAATAAATCGTTTCGGAATAGTCGGGCGAAACGTCCCGGAGAAAAAAAACTATTCTTGTTCATGGCTTTACTAATTTAAGTTTGCTTTGTTGACTATGGCATTGAATAGCAGTTCGATGTCGATGTCTGTTTCATCTTCATCATTTGTTGGGCAGATAATACGGTATCCACCCGGACATTTTTCATAGTAAATCGGGTCAGCTATTCCGGAAAGACTTGTAACTGTTTGGAATTGCCATTTTTCGCTGATGTTTATGACTTCCTCGTTGAAAACGATTTCACCTTCATCAATCATCACAATCTTATCAATAATGGTATCAATATCTTTTACCTGATGGGTTGAAATCAGCACCAACTGATTTTCAGTGACCGAGCTAACCAGTATTTTGCGAAACAAACTTTTGGAAGGAATGTCGAGTCCGTTGGTTGGTTCGTCCAAGATCAGCAAACGGCAATTGGTTGCCAGGGCAAAGGCAATCAAAAACTTTTTGCTTTGTCCGTGCGACAGACGGTTGATGTTCTTTTGGCGGTCGAGTTCAAATTCGAGTAGGATTTTATCCATCTTTTCTTTCCCGAAATTCGGATAAAGCGGGGCAGTTGCCTTGATGTAGCAATCGATGGTCACTGGCGGAAAAGAGAACTCTTCAGGAACCATAAATACATCGGACAAAAAGTCGGGATGCCGCTCGAAGGGTTTGAAACTATTGATGGTCAATTGCCCGGTCTGTGGTTTTAGCAAGCCAGCCATCAGTTTAAGCAGCGTTGATTTTCCGGCGCCATTTTTACCAAGCAATCCGGTAATGCTTCCGTTTTCCTGTTGAAACGACAAATCAGCGAACAGCGCCTGTTGCTTTTTGTAGTGAAAGGTTAATTGTTTAATTGAAATCATGACATAGATGTTTAGTGTCCTATGAATGTATGACACAAAGAAAAATGATTTCAAATTAATAACCAAATGTTTGGGAAATAAATTTTTGAGAATTTGTATTTTGAGGAAGTTTGTGCGAAAAGGTATGAGCAATAACTGTATTGGAGGATAATGATAAAAGGCTAAATATTAGTCTTTCCCTTTTCGTAATTCGTCTAATTCTTTTGTATTGATCACTTTCTTATAGTTTTTTTCTTTAAGCCCATTGTAAAGTGGTTTGTCTCCAGTCCACAAATATCCTTTCATGAAGTTTGTAAGTGCAACGAAATCAGAATCATCAATGTCAATATCTTTTACGATGCGTTCGGCAGAGAGCCATTGTTTTTCTGGTATAAGTTCTTCGTTAATGAAGTTGATTTTCTTAAACAATTCCAATCTGGCTACCTGAAGTTGCTCCTCTGTAAGCTTTGAGATACTCTTCAATTTGTCCCAATGTTTGTCAATTTCGTGCTTCATATAGCTGCAACTATAAAACTCAAAGTTCCTGTCTGAGTTGAAAATCAAGTCGCCAATAGTGCCGGTGCTATTTAGCAGAGCACTAAAAATGATATTGGTATCAATGATTATTTTCACTTGACAAATCTGCTTCGGTTCTTATCCCACCAGCCTTTTTTAACTTCTGCTGCAAGTTCGTCAACTTCAGCCTGCTTAGCTTTTGATTTTGCAGTTGCTTCTCTATAAGTCAGAAAGTCGATAAGTCTTTGTAAACCTTGCGTATCAACGTACGATGGAATCCGAATTACAATTTCGTCTGTTGTTCTTTCTATTTGCATCGCTTCTATGTTTTTGTTGTTCAAAAATAAGAAAAATCATCGGATGATGTGGATAATCTCTTCGTTTTAAACTGATTTGAAGTTCAGAGATGTTGGCGTTCATTACAAAACCATCAAAACCTGATTACAAATCAAATAAGCTGTTATTTTTGCATTCTTAATTTTGAAGGACAGAATGTTGAAATACCGTTTTAACACGAAAAGATACGAAACCAACGAATACCTGGTTTTAATATATAGGATTG
>DAITNH010000445.1:0-2747 GCA_036834745.1 Prolixibacteraceae bacterium | reverse complement strand
TTTTTAATTTTGGCGCAAAGCTAAGTTTTAAATCCAAAATGGGAAATAAGACATAAAAGACTATTCTGAAAAAAACCTTCTAAAATCCTTTTTACTGGCAATATACACTACCATTTCACGTTAATTTTTCCAAAGAAATTGTAAAACCATAAACTTAAAAACCGACTATGTACCAATGTATCATTTTTGATGTTGACGGTACTTTGATTGACACTGAAATATCAGTGAAAAAATCGCTTCAGAAAGTATTGTTCGAGGAAACTCAAAAAGAATATTCGCTTACTGATCTGGACTTTATACTGGGAATTCCGGGACACATAGCACTGGAAAAGCTTGGTATAAATAATATCCGGGAAGTGAATCGTCGCTGGAACGAATACATGACTGACTACAAAAACCACGTAACCGTATTTGACGGGATCGAAAAAATTCTGCAAAAACTAAAGGAAAAAAGCATCAAAACAGGCATTGTTACTTCGAAAACACGCAATGAATTGCGCGACGATTTTATCCCTTTTGACCTGATGAAATACCTCGATTTTTATGTTTGTGCTGACGATACCATAAACCACAAACCAAATCCTGATCCGATTTTAAAATTCCTTGAAATATCAGGTATTGCCGCAAATCAGGCCATTTACATTGGAGATACATTATATGATTACAAGGCAGCAAATGCCGCCAATGTCAAATTTGCTCTTGCTTTATGGGGTGCAAAAAATTCAAACGGATTTGGCAGCTCCATTCTGATTAAGAAACCTGAAAACATTATTACGGATTTATTCAATGAACCAGATAATATTTCAGACTTAAGTTAAGCCAGACCCACGACAGGTATAAATCGAAATCAGGAAAATACCAATTTCATTTCGGGCCGATTCGACGCCAAGAAAACCATTCTGTTGATGAGCCAATTCAACCATTCGGTCAGACATTTCGGAATAACTTCGTATTTATATTCTTGATTCTATCAAATTCAGAATTTCAGTTTCTTTGGCGAGTGTTTCCTGAAGCAGATTGGTAGCTTTGGTCAGTATTTCCTCTACATAAATTTTATCAGCCAGTTCTCCTGAATTGATCCTGACATTAAGATAAGCTCCGTAAACGGCAGCACGGGCGCACAAAGCTCCAACTCCGGCATCCGACAACGAATTCGGATTGCCTATCGTGGCCATCGCCTGAATGACTTCGAGCGATTGAAAAGCGGTTTGCATTACCTCAAACGGAACCTCAATAGCATGTTTTGTGGCCGCCTGAATAGCAGCCGAACGCTGTTTTTTCTCCTGATCGGTATTCTTTGGCAAACCGAAAGCATCCATTATGGCATTGAATGCTGCTGTGTCTTCGTCCACCAATTTCAGCAAACGGTCGTGGTAGATTTTCCCTTTTTCGGCCCAATTGGAGAATTCTTCCCAACGATCGTCCCAACCGCGTTTGTGAGCCGAAAGGTTGGCAACCATCGAACCCAACGCAGCGCCCAATGCGCCCACATAAGCCGCAACTGAACCACCCCCCGGAGCAGGTGATTCAGATAAAGTTTCATTTGAAAATCCGGATAAACTCAAATCAATCAATTTATTTTGCTGATCGGCAATCAGGTATTCAATGATTCGTTTCTTCGGATCGAATGGTGACAGTTCGTCCAGCCCAAGCGATTTAACAGCGATTTTAATGATTTCCTCATCCGGAATACCGACAGATCGTTGCTGTTTTCGGAGAAAATATTTCCCGGCATCGAGCATTGCCTGAAGCGGAATAACACCAATCAGTTCCGAGCCGGTCGCCCGGATTCCACGTTCACGGGCGCGTTCAACCACCTCATCAAAAGCCTGGTACATGGAGGTTACAGTAATGTCGGTCAGGTTCATTGAGATTTGTGCCACTCCATATTCTTTGATAAACCAGCCAATGGCACGCACTTTTTTCAGTGTTCCCGGAATACGCAGCGGCTCACCGTTTTCATCGTTCACTATTTTTCCGGTCACCGGATCGCCCTCGCGAACCACACGTCCGGCTTCGCGCACATCGAAAGCGATTGAATTGGCTCTGCGTACCGAAGTTGTATTCAAATTGACATTATAGGCAATCAGAAAATTACGCGCACCAACAGCCGTTGCGCCGGAACGTTCATTCAGCACAACCGGGCCAAAATCGGGTTTCCATTCGGGTTTCTGAAGTTTTTCTTTCAGGCCTTCGTATTCGCCCGCACGGCAATTGGCCAAACTTTGACGATCATTACTGAATGCTGCAAACTCGTAACAATAAACTGAAATTCCGAGCTCCTCTCCCACTCTTTTGGCCAGTCTGCGTGCATAAACCACTGTTTCGGCCATCGTGATATTGGCAATCGGAACCAACGGACAAACATCCATTGCCCCGAAACGCGGATGTTCGCCTTTGTGCTTGCCCATGTCGATAAGCTGCGCAGCCATTTTCGCACCCAAGAACGCGGCTTCAATTACCTGTTCCGGTTCGCCCACAAAAGTGACTACTGTCCGGTTGGTATCCTTTCCCGGATCAACATTCAGTAATTTGATTCCGTCAACCGACTGTATTGCATCGGTAATCTGACGGATTATTTTTTCATCTCTTCCTTCCGAAAAATTCGGAACACATTCGATTAGTTGTTTCATATTTTTAGATTATTGTATTTCCCCATTCAGAATAACCGTTTCAATCAGGTTGGAACCAAACGAATATGGAATGACGGCGTAACTCGAAATCTCTTTGGTGATGAACAGGTTGGC
>DAITNH010000444.1:0-2759 GCA_036834745.1 Prolixibacteraceae bacterium | reverse complement strand
ATTAAGATTTAGCGCCAACAAAATAATGGTCTTTGTCGGCAAAAAGAATATTGAATGTGGTTAGTGATCCGTAAATTCGGGTAATGTATTGCTGCATGTTTACTTTTTCTTCGTCGGATAAACCGGGATGACTGTTGATATTTTGTTCAAGCACCCGAAGCCGGTCGCGAAGCATCACGATTTTATGGAAAAAGCTTTCAATCGGAATTTCTTTTGGTTTTAGCGATAAATTGGCTGGTTGAAGTAACATGTTTCCACCAGTCCATTTTTCTCCGAGCGGAACAATTTCCTGCAAAGCACTTTGTTCTTCAAGTACAAATCGCAATACTTTTTCGATTTCAGCCAAAGTCAGCGAATTTTTAGGTTTATCTGCTGGTGCATCAATTACTTCCAAATCCTCATTTCGTTTGGTAATTTCAATTTTTCCGCCCCGTTCGAAAAATATTTCATACGCTGTAATTTTATTTTTACTGACGATTCCTTCGCCGTAGCGCGGATGTTCAACGCGGGTTCCAACTGCTAATTCTTCCATTTTTAGTAAGTTTTAAAGGGATCTAAAAATAAGAAATAATGTTGTTATTTATTCATTTGAAACATTCTGGTTATTTCGTCGGTGAAGAATTTGGGTGCTGCAACCGGTTTGTTGGTAATCGAGCTAAAAAATACCAGTACAACTTCTCCTGAATTAATCAATTCTCCTTTTTCGTTGTAAATCTCTGTCTTTATCGGAAATTTCACCTGTGGGATGGTATCTACAATTGTTCTGACTGTCAGTAATTCATCGTAATAAGCTGATTTTATGTAATATATTTTCAAACTTCTGGCTGGAAGCATAATGCCGAGTTCTTCCATTTGTTTGTAGGTAAATCCCAAGTCACGAATCATTTCAGTACGGCCAATTTCATAATATCGGGCATAATTTCCATAGTAAACCACACCCATTTTATCGGTATCCTGGTAATAAACCCTGATCTTTGTTTCAGTAACAATCATTGTATTTGAATTATTTGAATGGAGAATTTGGCTCTTTTGCCATGTGGTTGTATGTCAATTTATCGAGCAATGCCGGAAAAAATTTACCTAAAAATATAGTCAGTTTTCCTTCGGTAAATGTCAGGATTAACGATCGCTTTCGTTTCTCAATGGCACGAACGATGTGTCGGGCACATTCTTCCGCCGACATCATTTTACTCTCGTCGCGAGGAGTTTCGCCTTGTTGCGAACCATCATCGGTAAGCGCTACTTTTCTCACTTCTGAAGCTGTAAAACCTGGCGCGGCAACCAATACATGCAATCCTTTTTTTAGGTTTTCTATCCTGACAGTATCCAGAAATCCGCGGATAGCAAATTTTGAGGCCGAATAACCTGTGCGTCCGGGTAGGCCTACATATCCGGCAATAGAAATGACACCCACCAAACTACCTTTGGTTTTCAAGAGATAGGGTAGGGCATATTTGCTGCAATAAACAGTACCATAAAAGTTTACATCCATCAGTTGGCGAATCACATTCAGGTCAACATCTTCAAAAAGTGCTCGCATGGAAATACCTGCATTGTTTATCAAAACATCAATTTGTCCAAATCTTTTAATGGTTTCTTCAATCAGCATCCGGCAGTCGTTTTCGTTGCTTACGTCAGTTTTTTGAATCAGTATTTCAGTTCCAGGAAGTTCAAAGCGAAGCTTTTCAAGCAATTCGGTACGACGCGCTCCCAAAGACAATCGGGCTCCTTTTGAGGCAAATTCTTTTGCCAAAGCCCGGCCAATTCCTGATGAAGCGCCAGTTATCACTACTACTTTGTTTTTCACAAGCTGAAATTTGGATAATTACGGTTAGCAAAATTAGTTTAATTTTTTTAAGGAGTTCTTCGAAGAAAGCTAACAATCGTTTGTTTATAAAAACTATGGCTTTTTTGCGATTAATTGTGTGTTGAGTTTGCAAAAAAGAAAATAGCGCTTACCTTTGCAGCGCTTTATCAAAAAGGTAAGGCACAATAAGGATGACTCAGTAGCTCAGTTGGTAGAGCACATCCCTTTTAAGGATGGGGTCCTGGGTTCGAATCCCAGCTGGGTCACCGATACAAAAATGAAACCCTTGCAGCACTAGGCTTGCAGGGGTTTTTTGCGTAAAATGGGTCAACAATTGGGTCAAAACTTTTTTATTTGTTATAATTAACAGACTCCAATTTCTCTCAAATAATCCCCTGAAATGAGCTTGTAAATTTTATTTTTTTTTCTTTTTGATGCACAAAAAAATCCCGATACTTTCGCACCGGGATTCAAATTGTTCCAAAAATCCAACTTATTTGCTCAGGAGCTTAAAGCTGCCACCTCCCTTTCTGAAGTTTGGGATGATGGCATTGAATACTGTCAGAAGGAAATTAACGATTGAATTATCCTTTTCTGTTGGCGTTAATCGGACAATCAGGTCAAAGAACCCAAGCAGTCCCAAAAGCAATACTCCCCAATTGTCAGTTAAAAAGTTTCCCCCTTCGACAAGCTCAGGGACCGATTTTTCAATAGTGGTGCCTTGCAAATCCTCTCCTCCTTCCTCCTGGGCCGATGCTGCAGGTGCAATTTCCGGGTTATCTGCTGTGATGGAAGTTTGATCGGGTAGGGAAGAAGCCTTTACGTGATTGCCCTGTGGAAAGCCGAAGAGCAATCCGATCATCAAAATCATTAATGAAAGAAATTTTTTCATGGTGATAAATTTTTGAGTTTAAAAATGAATGTGGATCAAAATTGGGCAAAGTGACCTTAC
>DAITNH010000443.1:0-2864 GCA_036834745.1 Prolixibacteraceae bacterium | reverse complement strand
CCTTCGGCATGTATTCAGTGTAAATTGTGTTCCAATTCGTGTCCGTTTGGAGCCATCGATGAACCGGTGGTTGAAACCGGAAAACGCCGCAGCAATGTGAACCGTCTGATGACTTATTTTGTGCTTCTGCCGTTGTGGATCGGAATTGGCGGATTCGCTGGTTCGATGATGCATGTGCCGTTGTCTCGGTTTAACCAGACGGTTTATCTGGCCGAACAGATTGTGGCGCATCCTGAAGTAAAGAATGATCCTAAAAATATTGATGTGCGTACGTTTATGAGCTCCGGAAAATCGACCGAACAATTGGTAGTTGAAGCCGATGCAATCCGCCGCCAGTTCTATTGGGGCGGTTGGATGCTGGGCGGTTTCATGGGATTGGTGATTGGTACCAGCCTGATCGGTTTATCGAAATTCAGGAAACGCAACGACTGGGAACCCAACAGAACCAATTGCCTGAGCTGTGCACGCTGCATGGATTATTGCCCGGTGAAGAAAGAATAAGGGAGTTCCAAGTTTCAGGTTTCAAGTTCCAAATTGGGGCTTGCGATAAGATGTTTTTAGCTCCATTGGGAGCGAAATATTGGTAGTCTGGGGTGAAGCCCCGGTGTTAAATAAAAGAATGAAAAACCGTCCGTGGAAAATGTTTTAAAAAGCAAATATGGACTTTCGGACGGAATAGCAATAACGATGATTGAAAATGTATTGAATCTATTATCTAAAATCTAATATCTGAATAATAAAATATAATGAACATCTCAAAAACCGATAAAATCAAACTGGCACAGCGGATTGCATGGATTGCCGGAGGATTTGCCCTTGTTTTGGCCATCCTGCTTATCGCAAATTATGTGCAAACGAGTCTGAACGACCCGATTGAAAACAAAACCATTCCTGCGCTGGTCAAACGGCTAAGTCAAAATCCGGGTGATGAGACCCTGAAAGCCGAAATCCGTGCCTTCGACCTGATGGCCCGAAAAGCGTATTTTACCAGTCAGTGGCAACTGCGTACCGGAACTTACCTCATGTTTCTCGGAGTCATCATTTCTATTCTGGCGATTCGTTTTGTGTTATCGGCCAAATCGAAACTGAACGAAATCGACAGTGTTGAAAAAGTAAGTGAACTCGATAAGCTGGTTGCCCGGAAATGGGTTATTTATGCAGGTTCAGGGTTAATTGTTTTGGCACTTGCTTCCGGATTATTATCGTCCAATTCACTGAAAAAGTACATGGTCAACGAAAATATAGTCGTACAGGAAGAGCAGCCTGCTGAAATTTCAGCTCCTGTCCAGACTCAACAGGTTTCTGCTCCGGCCGATTCAGCCGCTTTAGCTGGAAATACTGCTACTGCAGAAAATCCCGTTATTGATGCGTCTGTGACAAATGCTGCAGAAACATCGGTCGCTGCGCCAGCAGGTATCCCTACACTCGCTCAGTTAAAAGCCAATTACCCGTTTTTCCGTGGAGCTGAAGGTAATGGGGTGGCAGCACAAAAAAATACGCCAACAGACTGGAATGGCGCCGGAGGGAAAAATGTTGTCTGGAAAGTTAAAGTTCCAAAAGCTGGATTCAGTTCGCCGATTATTTGGGGAAATCAGTTATTTGTTACCGGCGCCGATGCCCAGGCTCGTATGGTTTATTGTTACGATAAAAACACCGGAAAATTGCTTTGGGAAGCTGCCGCCGACAACATACAAGGTTCTCCTTCGGCGATGCCCAAAGTAACTGCTGATACCGGTTTGGCTGCTCCGACCATGGCTACTGATGGTCGTGCTGTGTTTGCCATTTTTGCCACAGGCGATGTTATTGCTATCGACATGAGCGGGAAACGTTTGTGGGCGCGCAACCTGGGTGTTCCGGATAATCACTATGGCCATGGTTCTTCGCTGATCATTTACAAAGACAAATTACTGATTCAATACGATACAAACCGGTCAGGAAAGCTTATTGCGCTTTCTACCCAAAATGGAACAACCGTATGGGAAACTGCTCGTAATTCAAAAATATCGTGGTCATCACCCATACTTGTGAATACAGGAAGCCGTACTGAAGTGATCCTTACCACTAATCCGAATGTGAATGGTTACAATCCTGAAACAGGGAAAGAACTTTGGAACATTGCCTGCCTGTCCGGAGAAGTTGGCCCATCAGCCGGATATGCTGACGGAATGGTGTTTGCCGCCAATGAATACGCAAAACTGGTCGGGATAAAAATTGGTGCAACTCCTGAAATTGTTTGGGAAGCCGACGAGTATTTGCCGGAAGTTTCTAGCCCGCTGGCTGTAAACGGGTTGCTATATATTGCGACCACTTACGGAGTTTTTGCATGTCTCGACGCCAAAACCGGCGAAAAGCTCTGGGAACAGGAATATGGCGATGCTTTTTATTCGTCGCCAATTTATGCAGACGGAAAGGTTTACATCACCGATATGTCGGGCAAGACACACATTGTAAAAGCCACCAAAGACTATCAGCTGATCGGAACTCCTGAACTCGGAGAAAAATCGGTCTGCTCACCTGTATTTGCAGATGGAAAGGTGTATCTGAGGGGCATGAATAATTTGTATTGTGTTGGAAAATAGAATAATGACGCTGATACGAGCGAAGTTATCCATTGCCGTCTGCTTTAGCTGACGGGTCAAGAGAAAAGATATAATCCGTCCGCGAGAAAGTGATTTTCAAAAGAAAACCTTCTTTCGGACGGAACAGATAAAACGAAAAAAAAAGTAAATAAGAAATATCGAACAAGAAATAAGAAACAACAAAGTCAGAATCCTTATTCGAAATTTCTGTCAAATAGAAAATTAACGACGTGAACAACGAAACGAACATACAACAAACGGTTGATCAGATTATCGATGAAAAAG
>DAITNH010000442.1:0-2878 GCA_036834745.1 Prolixibacteraceae bacterium | reverse complement strand
ATCTGCACCGAATCTCGAAATTTAAGGGCAAGGAAGGAACCGAGCCGAACATCAGCAAGCTTGGAAGCGGCGTTTGGCAAAAGCTGAAAGACCGGACCAAACTGAAAGTTAAAGACATCGCCAAGGAATTGATTGAGTTGTATGCGGCCCGCCGCCAGGAACGCGGTTTTGCTTTTTCTCCCGATTCGTACCTTCAAACCGAACTGGAAGCTTCGTTTATTTACGAAGACACGCCCGACCAGATGAAATCGACCATTTCGGTGAAGGAGGACATGGAAAAGGAAATACCGATGGATCGGCTGGTTTGCGGCGATGTGGGATTTGGGAAAACCGAAATTGCCATCCGCGCTGCATTTAAAGCAGTGGCCGACAGTAAGCAGGTGGCCGTGCTGGTTCCAACCACCATTTTGGCACTTCAGCATTTCAAAACATTTAGCGATCGGCTTGCTGAATTTCCGGCGAGGGTCGAATACATTAGCCGGTTGCGGAAACCTGCTGATGTGAAACAGGTTTTAGCCGATACCAAAGCCGGAAAAGTTGATATTTTGATTGGCACACACAAACTGGTTAGCAAGGAAGTTGCCTTTAAAGATTTAGGTTTGCTGATCGTGGACGAGGAGCAGAAATTCGGTGTTTCGGTGAAAGAAAAGCTGAAACAAATGAAGCTGAATGTGGACACGCTCACGCTGACAGCCACGCCGATTCCGCGAACGCTTCAATTCTCGATGATGGGTGCCCGCGATTTATCGATCATACAAACGCCGCCACCCAACCGGTATCCGATTGCTACTGAATTGCACGGATTCAGTGAAGAAATTATCCGTGAGGCGATTCAATATGAAATGGCCCGTGAAGGTCAGGTATTTTTTATCCACAACCGCGTGGCGAATATTTACGAAGTTGAAACGGTGATCCGCAAATTGGTTCCGGGAGTTCGCACGGTGGTTGGTCACGGACAAATGGACGGCCCGAAACTCGAAAAACTGATGATGGATTTTATCAACGGCGAATTCGATGTGCTGATAGCTACAACCATCATCGAGTCAGGACTCGACATTCCGAATGCCAATACAATTATTATCAATCATGCGGAGAACTTTGGACTGAGCGATTTGCACCAGCTGCGCGGACGGGTTGGCCGATCAAATAAAAAAGCATTTTGTTACCTGCTGGCTCCGCCACTTTCAACACTCACTTCCGAAGCTCGCCGTCGTTTGCGGGCCATCGAAGAGTTCTCGGAACTGGGAAGCGGTTTCAACATTGCCATGCAGGATTTGGACATTCGCGGTGCCGGAAACCTGCTGGGTGCCGAGCAAAGCGGTTTTATTGCTGACATTGGTTTTGAAACCTATCACCGTATACTGAACGAAGCCATTCAGGAGCTGAAACAAACCGATTTTAAAGAGCTTTTCAAAGACGAAAAAGAAGATTCATCGCAGGCATTCCTGAAGTTGAAATTTGGCAGCGATTGCCAGATTGATACTGATATGCAACTGCTGTTTCCGGACAAATACATACAGAGTATTTCGGAACGCATGTTGCTTTACCGCGAACTGGACAACCTCGAAACCGAAGAGGCTTTGGTGCTGTTCGAAGCCGGGCTGGCCGACCGTTTTGGCAAATTGCCTCCGGAAAGTATTGAACTGATTGAAGTGGTTCGCTTGCGAAGGGTAGCCGTTGAATTGGGAATGGAGAAAATTATCCTGAAACATCAAAAGATGGTTTGCCAGTTTATTTCCAATCCGCAATCGGTTTATTATCAGTCGCCGGTATTTGGAAAAGTACTTCAGTACGTGCAAACCCACCATCAAATCTGCCGCATGAAAGAAGGCAACAACAAACTTTCACTCACCTTTGAAAAGGTTAAAAGTGTGAAGCGGGCGAAAGAGATTTTGGAGGGTGTTGGGGAGGAATAAGAAACGAGGAATTGGCATTGGCGTTTCATTCAAATATTTCATCAATCTCATTTATTATTTTTTGAAATTCTTTGAAATTGCTTTCTAACGCATCAATAAAGACATGCAACTCAATTTTGTCAGAAATTTTATTCAGAATTAAATCTCGCTCCAATCTAACAAATAAATAGTCAAGAGTAGTAACAGAATCATTAATACCTTCAAATGCTTCTAACGAAAAATATCTATCAATTATACCTTTTTTAATCTTCTCATAAGCGTCCCTAATAATATTAAAACACCCTTCTGTAGGTGGATATTCTTTCTCTATATTTTCATATAATTTGGTAAATTCATAATGAAAGCCATTTTCAATTAGATTAGATAATTTTTGGTCCTTAAATTTATTTTTACGATTATCAAAGTCCAATTGTAAATTTGTCATTGTTTTTTCTAAAATGCTTTGAATTTGTTTGGCTTGAATACTTATTAGTTCCAATGTTTTTATGTTTTCAATTTTTATAGCTTCATTTTTTGTTGGGAAGAACGATACTAAAGTAAATTGCTTCTTATTTAAGGAGTCTCTTCCAATGTAATGAAATGTCTTGTTTATTTTTCCTCTATCAGTTGGGTGGCCAATGGAATCATTTCTTATGTTTCTAATTTTAATTAATTCAGGAAATTCTTCTTGTGAAAATCTTTTAGAGCCAAACAATACTATTCTTAGACTTTCTAAAGCATCTTGTTGGACGAATAATGCTTGCATTAAACCGTACACATGCAAATATCCTCCATTTATAACAGTAAAGTCAGGCATTTCAATGTAATGATTAATCGCAAGCTGAGAATTTTCAATAGCATCCAAAGAAGCCCATAGCTTGTTCAATTTAGTTCTGTCTTGAAATAGTAGACCTCTTTTCCATGGTTGATGGATAATCCGGACTAAGCTGACCCCCTTACCTCCGGTGATTCATTAGTATTTT
>DAITNH010000441.1:0-2881 GCA_036834745.1 Prolixibacteraceae bacterium | reverse complement strand
CTGGATCTCCGGATAATTGTTTGTACCGTTCTTAACCGGGAATTGAAGGGGTTTTATTAGAACGGAAAGAAACTCCGAGTGCGACTTAAAGTCGCGCCCGGAGTAAGAAAAGTCGCCCGCCTGCTGCGGCCAGGCAATGACGCTTCGAATGGGCAATGACGGCAACCTCTTACCACCAGTTTTTTAGCGGGTTTAGGCTTGGCCTTTTTAAATAAGCTTTACACGTTTTTAATTCAGACAGAAAAAGTATTGGTGTATGAAGAGGATGGTGATATCAAAGGATTTGTTTCATTCTCAGGCAACTCAGCAGGAATGATGAAACGATTTTTGAAATCCCCTCAGCAGAGTGCCTACCTGCAGATCAATCAGTGCTTATGGTTTTTTGGACTTTTTTCGGTACATTTGAATTAAATTATTCAACCGAAGAAGAGCATGAAACGAACATGCCGCTGGAAATTATTTCAAAGGTGGTGGCACAAAAAGGAATGAATTGTAACGAAGTGGAAATCCGCGAAGCGAAAATATAGTTCGAAGTGGATGCTTTCTGGCGTGTGAGTTCCATCCGAACGCTCAAATAATCAACAAATTAATAACGATATTTTCGGATGAAAAGTAGCATTCAATCGAAATCGGAATATCTGCAAGGACTTAGAAAACGGAATTTTTTCTGGAGTTACTCAACGGTCGAATCCGATGATTATCCGGATGAACTGGTGATTGAACAAGTTCTGGTATTTGGCGAGCCTGAAGACATTATTGCACTCAGCAGATATTTTAAATACCCGGAAATAAAAAGGGTTTGGCGGACTACTCTTGTGCCCAATGAGCGATTAAAAAACATGAATATTTGGTTGGCCCATGTCTTTTTTAACATCAGCCAGGCCGACAAATACATTCGAAAATACACCAAAATAAATAGCCGTAATGCTCACCTTCGATTTCTTGCTGCCAAAAACTAAAGAGGTGCTCGTTGAATTGTCTCATTCGGCTGCGATGGAAGAATATACTTTCGTAGGCGGATCGGCTCTTTCGTGTTATCTTCATCACCGACTGAGCGAAGATCTTGATTTTTTCACCTGGCACGATACTGCTAATATTGAAAATATACTGCCCATTTTTAACCGGGATGATCTTAAAATTATCAACCGTTCCAAACAACAGACCGATATAATATATAAAGGGGTTAAAATCACCTTTTTCAGCAATAAATGGGAGAACTTGAAAGAATCGAGAGAGCCTTTGACCGGAAGCATCCGAATATCCACAATGGGTTTATTGGCTGCAATGAAAGTGAATACTCTTTTTTTGCGAGCCAAATACCGCGATTATTATGACCTTTATTGTCTTGTTAATCAGGAATACACTATTTCGGGGCTCTATGAACTTTCGGCATCACTATTGCCGGGTTTAACCAAAAGACTATTTCAGATTGCATTAACCTTTACCGATGACATTGTTGATGACTCGATTAGCCATTTGACTCCTGTCTATACACTTACAAAAAAAGAGATAGAAGCATTTTTTATCGCGAAGATAAAGGCATGGAACAAAGCAAAAAAATGATCCGACCCGCTCAAAAAACTGATTCACCTTCACTGGCGAAACTTCATACAGCCACCCTTACTTCCAGTTTTTTAGCAGGTTTGGGTTTGGCCTTTTTAAATAAACTGTACACGTTTCTAATTCAGACAGAAAAAGTATGGGTTTATGAAGAGGATGGTGATATCAAAGGATTTGTTTCCTTCTCAGGGAACTCGGCAGGAATGATGAAACGCTTTTTATTTAACTGCCCCGGATGTATTCTTTCATTGGCCTTCAGAACAATTGTACAACCAGCCAATCTCAAACGATTTATAGAAACATTTCGGGCGCCCTTTAAATCAAAGGCATCCAACGATACGATAGGCTTACCATTGGGCGAACTACTTTCCATTTCAGTGAGTCCGAATTGTCAGGCTTCAGGAATTGGAAGTCAGTTGGTAAAAGCATTGGAGATGCATTTGCATCAAAATCGGATTTTAAGTTATAAAGTAGTTGCAGGAGAAGAATTGGTCGGAGCAAACAAGTTCTACCTCAAAAACGGATTCGTTCTGGCCACACAGATAAAGATTCATGGCGATAAGTTATCGAATGTTTACGTCAAAGAGGTACAATAGATTGCTTCACTCCGCTGCGCTGCATTCGCAATGACGCTCCGAATGGGCAATACCGATGTTCGGAGCGTCATTGCGGAATGAAATGGAGTGAAGCAATCTCACCTTCAACAACGGATTGCTTCGTACCTACCAATGACGATAAAACAAGCTTTATGGAACGAGGCGGATACATTTACATTCTAACCAACAAAAACCACACAGTACTATATACTGGAGTGACCAGCATGTTGGCCAAGCGGCTGTATGAACATCGGACAGGTTTTTATAAAGATGCTTTTACCTCGAAGTACAATGTAACCAAATTGGTTTATTACGAAGGCTTTTTATCCATTGAAGAGGCGATTTATCGCGAAAAACAAATAAAAGCTGGTTCACGGCAAAAGAAACTGGACTTGATCAATGGATTTAATACGGAATGGAAAGACTTATCAGGTTGCATTGAATGATGGATTGCTTCATTCCGCTTCGCTCCATTCGCAATGACGGTATACGGACAAACAACAGATTGCTTCATTACGCTTTGCTCCATTCGCAATGGCCTTCGACTGCTTCGCGCTCAGGCGCCTACGCTCCGAATGGGCAATAACGTTGTTCGTAGCATCAGTGTCATCAGTGTTCAAAAACTATTTTAAAATACATTTGGTATAATTTGTTTGGATGGCAAAGTGCATATTTTGAGATTTTTGATGGTCAGGCAAAAGTGTTATTGGTGAATTCATTAACTT
>DAITNH010000440.1:0-2893 GCA_036834745.1 Prolixibacteraceae bacterium | reverse complement strand
ATATTGTAATTGTTTACTCACCCCGTCGCATCTTCGATGCTCTCCCCCTCTCTTTAAAAAAGAGAGGGGGAAGGCCGCCTGCGGACTTCGGGATGAGTTGTGAATATTAACTATCAAGAATACAACGCCAAAAGCCTTCAGGTAGCTTAAATTACCATCGCCAGCAAACTTATCATCAGGAACGAAACCACGCTTAACACTACCGTTGGCAGTGAATAATAGCGCAGGGTTTCGGATGGTGTCATTCCCGAAAATTTACTGATTACCCAAAAGAAGCTGTCGTTGGCGTGCGACAAGGTCATGGAACCTGCACCCATTGCAAGAATTGCCAGCGTTTTGCCCCATTCGTCCGACAGCCCGAGGCTATCCAAAAGCGGGGCAACAATGGAAGCTGCGGTAATTATTGCAATGGTTGACGACCCCTGTGAGGTCTTCAGTAAAACTGCAATGATATACGGAATAAAAAGTCCCAACCCGAGCGTTGCCACCATTTGCCCAAGGTTGTTTACAATTCCTGATTCTTTAATAACCGCGCCAAAAGTTCCACCTGCAGCAGTTACTATCAGGATTGGCCCTGCCTTTTCGATGGCTGTATCAAGCAGCTTGTTCCACTGACTGACATTAAAATTCCGGAGCAATGGAAAAGCCACAAAACATCCGGATAAAAGTGCAATAACAGGATCGCCTGCAAAACCAATTACTATTTTCAGGAACGAATCTTCGGGCAAGCCTGAAACCATGAAAAAAACCGACTTTAGCGTAATAAGGGAAAGCGGCACCAGGATCGGCAAAAATGCCAGTGAAGCAGCAGGCAATGGAACGGATGGCTGGTCATAAGAATCATTTGCTGTGGCAGTAAAGGAATCTTTTCGGGATCGATAGCGGATAAAATAATAAGCAGCAATAATCCCGGGAATAGCTACCAGTGTACCCAGCAAAATCACATTTCCGATGGGTGCGCCAATAATACTGGTTGCAGCAGTTACGCCTGGGTGCGGCGGAACAAGGCAATGCACACCATACAAAGAAACAGCTAAAACCGGTGCCATCACAGTTATTGCGGTTTTCGAACTTTGGGCCAGGGAACGGCAGATTCCGCTTAGAACAATAAATCCGGAGTCGCAAAAGATGGGCAGTCCTGTCATAAAACCAGTGATAGCCATTGCAGACGAGGCTTTCTTTTCGCCGGTTCGTTTCAGGAAAAAGCGGGCAATACTTAGCGCTGCCCCACTTTGGTCGAGAATAATGCCGATGATGGTTCCAAGAATAATAATCAGTCCGATGGATTCGAGCGTGCCTCCAAAACCTTTCTTTAAAACAGGCACGATGGAAGCTGTCGGCAGTGTTGCCAAGGCCATCAACAAGCTCACCATCAACAGCGAAAGGAATGTATTGAATTTAAAAACCGAGGTCAGGATAATTATTGCAAGGATTCCGCCCGAGAGAATCAAAATTTCAGAAATTAAATCCATTTTTGCTTTAAAAGTATCTAATTTTTCAAAGCTATGTATTCTCAGGTTTAATACTATTAATTAATTTGAATAACCGCTTGAATACCTATTTCTTTGTCCTTACCTACTGAGCGGGTGACTTTGAGGTGCCCGCTCAGTAACCAAACAAACTACTTTCCCCAATCGAGCAACCGCTGTTCACCTTCGAGGCTGCGGATTTCGGTAATTTCCTGCGAAACCTCTACTACTCCCCGGTAATTTCCCTTTTCATCGCGCACTGCGAAATACTGTATCAGGATAAATTCGCCCTTCATCTGTATCCAGAAGCTGGCCTTGTCCTTTTCGCCGTTCCTGAAAGCTTCCACAATTTGCTCCACCACGTGCACACTTTCGGGCGGATGGCAATTTTTTACCTCGCGCCCGATAATCGAGTTGGTGCGGCGGAAGATCCTTTTTTCAGGAGTTGAGAAAAATTTTACCTTGTTAAACTCGTCAACATAGGTTATATCAACAGGCAAGTGGTTAAAGATGAGGCAAATTTGTTCAGGAGATAAAAAACCTGTTTTTAAGTCTATTTCTCCTGAAGGAGCGGTTTCGCCGATCGAAGTTTCCTGCAATTTAATTTCAGGATTAATATACGGGAAGCCGATTTCGATGCACTGGTTCAGCAGTAACCCAAGCTCCTTTTCAGGAATAAAATCGAGCGCGACAGGTAAAAGTATCCGTTCTTCGCGGAACTTGATCGCGTACATATCAAAAAATACATTGCCAGCCAGGCGGTTGACCATTTTCAGGTCGAAACCGGGTTCGCCCAGCAACCCAACAACCGTTTTTATGTTTTCCCGAATATCGTCGTGCAGCGACCACATTACCTGCAAACAATTGTAATCGGGCATGTATGCCTCAACGAGCGGAAAGAAAACGTTTTCCTTAATCTGGTAATGCAGGTCCATTTTCGACAAATCTGCAAATTTCTCCCTCAACTCGCACCGGATTGCATGATTTTCCGGATCGCCATTGATTTCCTTCAGCAAAGGGCGGATTGCTTTCAGTCGCAGGTCGAGTTGCGCATTGTTTTGGATCAGGTAACCGGCCAGACTATCTGCCGCCGGTGGTGCGTATGGAAATTCGCGAAGCGTTTTATTCAAAAGGTTCAGCGCCTTGTTGATGCCCTTTTTCACATCGTCCATCGGCAGTTTCAGGTGGAGCAGCCAATCGACCACTGAAATTACATCGGCAGGTGTGGCACGATCGATCACATCCTGGTATTCATTGACAAGCGCCGGATTTATCTCACCGCGGATAGCAGCTTCGAAAAGCGTTGTCAACCGGGCGATCCGCTGTTGTTTATGGTTGGTAAATTCTGACATTTTATTTGTTTTTTTAATTATACGAATAAAGGGTTAAAATCAGATGTTTGAATTCCAAATTTTTTATTTTTT
>DAITNH010000439.1:0-2952 GCA_036834745.1 Prolixibacteraceae bacterium | reverse complement strand
TTGATGAATGTGCTGCTGCCGGTGGCGGGCGCGTGGTGGTTCCTGCCGGAACATTTATTACCGGAACCGTTTTCCTGAAAAGCAATGTGAACCTTTATCTCGAAAATGGCGCGGTTCTTCAGGGAAGCAAAGATTTAAAAGATTACTCGCGCAATGGACGTTCGCCCGGAATGGTTTACTGTGAGGATGCCATTAATGTGGGCATTTCGGGGAAAGGAACCATCGATGCCAGTGGTGATGCTTTTTACGATTTCAGCAAAAACCATGTGTACGACGAATTCGAGAAAAGCAGGACCCGTCAAAAGGAAAACTATATGCCGGAAGGCACTTTTTTCACCGATGGCCCAATGAAGAGAACAAGAGCACCCGGGATGACCATTGTGTTTTTTCATTGCACCAACGTTTTTGTCACCGGTATAACCATTAAAGATACTCCCATTTGGGCCACCCGCTTCGGCTTCTGCGACGGTTTACTCATCGATGGTATTACAATTCTGAATAATCCGGTAGTACCCAACAGCGATGGAATTCATTGCACCATTTCGCGAAATATCCGAATTTCAAACTGTAATATTTCAGCAGGCGACGATGCCATTGTACTGACCGGTTTCCCGAAAGATGAAGAAACACCCGGCCTCAATAACACAGAGCAGAAACTGCCAAAATATGGTAACAAAACCATTTATGGCGAAAATATGACCGTTACAAACTGCATACTGAAATCGAGTTCTGCCGGAATCCGCATTGGATACGGACAGCATCCGATACGCCGCTGCACGTTTTCGAACATCGTGATTCATGATTCGCACCGTGGAATCGGCATTTTTGCCCATGATGCCAGCAATATCGAAGACCTTATTTTTACAGACATCATCATCGAAACCCGGCTGCTTAATGGTCAATGGTGGGGTCATGGTGAACCCATTCATTTGTCAAGCATTTCGCGGTTTGAAGGGCAGCCATCCGGACAAATCAAAAATGTGCAGTTCAATAATATCAACGCCATTGGCGAACACGGTATTTTGGTTTTCGGGCAAAAGGAAAGCCCGATGGAAAACATTCAGTTCAACAACGTGCAATTACGGATTCGGAAAGGAAAAGAAACGATAGGCTATGGCGGTAACTTTGATTTGCGACCGGCCACACCTAAAGCCATGCAAATTTTCGAGCACGACATTCCCGGAATTTTTGCGCAGCATGTTAATGGACTGACCATTCGGAATTTTAACCTGAGCTGGGGTAATGATTTGCCATCATTTTTCACCCACGGCATTGAATGTGAGAATGTAACCGATTTGTTGATCGATAATTTTGTGGGACCCGGCAACCCCAATGCACCAGGTAGTGAGAAAATGAAGCTGGTAAATTCAACATATCGAGAATAGCCATTCGAAGTCATTGGCTTCGCATCATTAATTGCTTAAATTGCGGGGAACTATCTCCATCATGACTCTGACAGACCTGGTAGAATTAAAATTTGCAAGCTGACAGCGTTTGAAAAACAAGACAGTTACAATAGAAACAAAAAATAAACAAATAGAAACCGACTATTAAACCTAAAACGTTCATTATGAAATTTTTGAAATCTTTTATTTTGGGAGCTATCTTAACCTTAATTGTATCATCCCAGCTTCTTGCCCAGGGTGGCAAAGTATCCGACAACCTGTCGATAACCAGCAAAATCCTTAAAATGGACCGGAAGTATGCCATTTATCTGCCTGCTGATTATGAAACATCAGGGCGCAATTACCCGGTTTTATACCTATTGCATGGCTCAGGCGACGACCAGTCTGGCTGGGTGCAGTTTGGCGAGGTGAAAAACATTGCAGACAAAGCCATTGACGAAGGAAAATCAACAGCTATGATTATTGTGATGCCCGATGGAAATACCGGTCAACGAGGCTATTTCAACAGCCCGAAAGGCGACTGGAATTACGAGGATTTTTTCTTTCAGGAGTTTATGCCCTTTATCGAAAAAACATACCGAATCAGGGCTGAAAAACGTTACCGTGCAATTTCCGGCCTGTCGATGGGTGGTGGCGGAACTTTTATGTACTCGCTGCATCATCCGGAATTGTTCTCGTCTGCCTGTCCGTTGAGCGCTTCAACCGGCCCAATTTCAATGGAGGAAGCTGTAACCCGCTGGGAAAAGCAATATCCGGGCATTTCGAAAGATTATTTGACAAAATATTACAACCAACATAGCGCCCTTGAACTGGTGAATGCCATGCCTGACGATCAGAAAAAGGCAGTTCGCTGGTACATTGACTGCGGTGATGATGATTTTCTTTACGAAGGCAACAGCCTGGTTCACATTGCCATGAAAAAGAAAGAAATTCCCCACGAATTCCGCATTCGTGATGGGGCACACACCTGGACATACTGGCGAGAATCTCTTCCAACTGTTCTTGAATTTATTTCACAATCATTTCATCAATACTAAAGATTACTAAACTATGAAAACCTCACGCCGTTCATTTATTCAAAACAGCGCTATTCTGCTTGCCGGAACTGCTCTTTTATCCAAAACTGCCTGTGCAATTGCCAAACCATCCGAAATTGTTGGTCTCCAGCTTTATTCCGTCCGCGACGAAATGAAAAACGATCCGGTCGGGACACTTACCGAACTGGCAAAAATAGGGTACAAGCATGTTGAGCATGCCAATTACATCGATCGTAAATTTTATGGATTCACAGCCAAAGAATTTAAAGTAGTGCTCGACGACCTTGGTCTGAAAATGCCTGCCGGGCACACCGTAATGGGCAAAGACCATTGGGATGCAGGTCTGAATGACTTTACCGATGCATGGAAATATACCGTTGAGGATGCTGCTTACATGGGACAGAAATATGTAATCAGCCCATGGATGGACGAAAGTATGCGTGGAACTTACGATGATCTCGCTCGTTACCTGGATATATTTAATCTTTGTGGCGACCTTTGCCAGAAAT
>DAITNH010000438.1:0-2966 GCA_036834745.1 Prolixibacteraceae bacterium | reverse complement strand
TGAAATGAGTCCGGGCCCGACTTGGAGTCGGACTCGGACAAGAACACGGTTTAGCTTTTATTAACTCATCGTAACAGCATTTACAATACGAAATAGCGAAAATTTAAATAAAGCGATTATTAAAGGCAATTTAGTTAAATGAATAATCTCGCCCTATCTTTGATAACTCCAAAAACCGGTTCGACGGTTTGTTTCCTTTTTTTGTATCTCTCTTTCTCTTTTTCGCTTTTCAATTTATGATTCATCTTTTCTGTTGGAGTAACACCTGCAGCATCATCGGTAGAATCAGGATTCAAAATATTTGATAAAAAACTGTTGTGCTTTTCTCTTGATGTTGAGATTATTGAGGATATATTCTTTTGTTCACAATCGGTAATAACAGTAGAGATAAAAGCATCCTTGGATCGTATGCTTTTGATCCAACACCCTTGTATTGGTTGTATATTACTCTCATATCAAGCTTATCAACTACATCAACAACAAATCGGGCAAGATGATGCTCAGGTAACCAATCACCCAGATCCTATTTTATCTGCGTTCCATTGTTTTTTTTGTTTTGTAACCAAGAAAATCAGGAAAATCCTATTTCCCAATCGAATCCTTTTCGGCTTCTTTAGCTTTTTTCCTGAAAAAACCACGGAGCAGAATATTGTGCTGGGCAGCTTCAAGGTCTTCATCCAGTTTTTTCGAACTGCTTTCAAGGTTTTTAAGCGATGCTTTTAAATGGGCACCCGCTTCTTCATCGTGCAGTAAAACTCCGATAGACGAATTCGGATTGCTGCTTATCTGTTTAATGTTGGTAATTAACGCGGTTGCAGTATCTGCCATTTGCTGCAATTGCAAAACCGAAGCTTTAACCGATTTAAAAACCACGGTATCAGTGGTCAGTTCGTTGGCCAGTGTACCCTTTTTATTCAGGTTCGAACTGAAATCGGCCAGTGAATTGAGCATTTGCTGTGCTTTTGCCGAAGCCTTCTGAAGCGACACAATCGTAGCATTGATGTTTGTGTACATTAAACTGTCGTCAAGCATTTTGCCGATAGAACCTTCACCGGCAGCCAATTTTTTTGTGATGGCTTTTACATCGTTGGTAATTGCCAGAATGTTTTTATTATTTTCCTGCGCAGTGTTGATCATATCTTCCGAGGTAAAAGTTTTTTCAACCTCCAGCGTATCGCCTTCCTGTACCTGTGCAAATTCTTCTGTACCACCGTAAATGACCAGAATTTTATTCCCAATCAAACCGTCGTTGCTTATTTTAACCTTGGCATCTTTCCTGATATATTTCTGTGCTGAGATGGCAACATTCATATTTACTTCCACCTGCGATTTGCCGTGAAAATTCAAGCTGCTCACCGTACCTATTTTAACACCCGAAAACCAGATGTTATTACCCGGCTGCAATCCGCTGATATCATCGAAAAGCGAAACCAACTCCATTTTCCGGTTAAAAGTTTCGCGCAGGTTGCCAACGATAAGTATTCCGGCTAAAAAAAAGATTAATCCTATAAAAACAAAAAGTCCTACTATGACTGCACGTTTATTTGGTGATTCGTTCATCGTTTTATTGTATAAAATTGTAATTAAAGAAACCTTGTACCTGTTCGTTTTCGATGCCAAAAACTTCATCAAATGTTCCGACTTTTAAAAACCTCCCTTTGTGCATCATGGCAATCCGGTTGGCAGTACTTTTTGCACAGGTAAGGTCGTGCGTAATTATTACCGAGCTGGTGTTGTACCTCTGCTGAACTTCATTGATCAGGTCAATAATCTCGGCACTTGTAATTGGGTCGAGTCCTGAAGTGGGCTCATCGTACAGCATGATTTCGGGCTTCAGAATTAAGGTGCGGGCAATGCCAATCCTTTTTCGTTGTCCGCCTGAAAGATCTGAAGGCATTTGTTTGCTTTTATTCTTTAATCCTACTGAATCCAGAACTTCATCAACAGCATAATCAACCTCCGCTTTCGACATCGTTTTTATGTTCATGGTCAACGGAAATGCCAGGTTTTGGTGAACATTCATACTGTCGTACAATGCGCTGTTCTGAAACGAAAATCCGATACGCAACCTCAAGGCATCCAGCTCTTTGCCAACCAACTGATCGACGTGTTGTCCCAGCACAATTACTTCACCCTCATCACGCTTTAGCAATCCCACGATAATCTTAATTAAAACAGATTTACCGGTGCCCGATTTGCCAAGGACTGCTACATTTTCGCCTTTAAAAAGGTTAAAGTCAACACCTTTCAAAACATGCAGATCACCAAACGACTTGTGCAATCCGGTGATTGAAATAACGGTTTCCTCTTTGTGTATAATATTTCTAAGCTCTTTCATTTTTCTAAAAAAATCTGAACCAATTGGCTACCTGAACAATAAGCACTTCTTCAATAAAAATCAGGAACATGGCAAGCACAACAGCCTGATTTGCTGCCCGGCCAACCCCACGGGTTCCCTGAGTTGCATTAAAACCTTTGTAAGTTCCAACAATTCCGATGGTGAACCCAAAAACAATTGATTTGATTACCGAAGTGAAAATATCGAGGAAGGAGATGGTTTTAAACGCGCTTTGATAAAAACTGATCATACTGGCTGTTTCTTCAGCATGAACATTCAAATACGAACCGTAGAGTGCAACAAAACTGCAATACAGAGCCAGCACCGGAATGGTGATCGTGGTGGCCAGCACCCTGGTAACAACCAGGTATTTATACGGATTGATGGCAGATACTTCCATCGCATCTATTTGCTCGGTTACTTTCATCGAGCCAAGTTCGGCACCAATTCCGGAACCTACTTTTCCGGCACAAATAAGCGCGGTGACCAAAGGCCCGAGCGCTTTCACAATGGCGATTCCAATTAAAGAAGGAAGCCAGGAGGTTGCCCCAAAATCTTCGAGCGAAGGGCGCGATTGTTTGGTGAAAACGATGCCGACTATAAAACCTGTAAGCGAGATTAACGGCAA
>DAITNH010000437.1:0-3012 GCA_036834745.1 Prolixibacteraceae bacterium | reverse complement strand
ACGAATATGGAATGACGGCGTAACTCGAAATCTCTTTGGTGATGAACAGGTTGGCTACTTTTCCTTTGGCAATGCTACCGTAACTTTCACTTATTCCCATCGCATAAGCCGAGTTGATGGTAGTTGCATGGATGGTTTCCTCGGGAGTCATGCCGTATTTCAGGCAGCCAAGGGATTGGATAAAATTCATGTTTCCTGATGGTGATGAACCCGGATTAAAATCCGAAGCCAGTGCAACCGGCAACCCGGCACCAATCATTTTGCGAACAGGCGCCAGTTTCAAGTTCAGGAAAAAAGAAGCGCCCGGTAAAACGGTTGGCATTGTTTCGCTGTCCATCAATGCCGCGATTTCCTCATCTTCAACATATTCGAGGTGATCGGCTGATATTGCGTTGTATTTTACGCCCACCTGCACACCGCCCGAGTTTGCAAGTTCGTTGGCATGAACTTTACCCCGCATACCGTATTTCATCCCAGCCATGAGAATTCGCTCAGTTTCCTCAACAGTAAAAAAGCCACGGTCGCAAAAAACATCCACATAATCGGCCAACTCTTCCGAAGCAATCATCGGAAGCATTTCGTTGATCAGCAAATTCAAATAATCTGCATGTTTGCTGCGGTATTCCAAAGGAAAAGCATGGGCCAGAAAGGTAGATTTTATCATCACAGGTGAATTTTGCTTCATTCGGCGAATCACCCTTAACATTTTCAGTTCCGACTCTGTAGTCAGTCCATATCCGCTTTTAATCTCAACGGCGCCAGTTCCCAGCCACATAATTTCATCAAGCCGCTCCATCGCCTGAACGTATAAATCATCCTCCGACATTTCCTGCAAGCGTTTGGCTGAATTCAGGATTCCACCACCGTTGGTCGCAATTTCCTCATAAGTCAGGCCTTTGATACGATCGACAAACTCCTGTTCGCGGGTGGCAGCAAAAACCAGGTGCGTGTGCGAATCGCAATAACTCGGAAAAACCATTTTGCCTGAACAATCAATTTCCATGATCATATCATCCAACTCGTATTCCGACTGATGAAAATTCTCCATCAATCCGAAATCTTTAATCAGTTCGTCCTGAATGATCAGGAATGCATTTTTTATTGTCTCAACTTCGGCCATTGACTTGCCGGCAACCCACAGCCGGTTCTTAGGATCGACCTGAACGAGTTCCTTTATATTCTGAAGGATTAGTCTCATATTTTATGCCTTTTACTGACTGTTTTTTCTGGACACAATTAAAGAAAGTACTTCCATTTATTCTATGCAATTGATCATGGATAGCTGCGAACTCTGGAATTAATTGAAATACCTGGCTAAGATAATCAAACGATTATTTTTTCAGATAATTAAAAATTTAAAAAACAGAGCTCGCTTTTTTGATTAATAAATGATTGACAGAAAAAATTCTTTGGTTTAAATGAACTTTATTGACAACCTAACGTTTGCGTAATTTAAGATGCTAATATATTTAATTAAAGACTGAATATTATAGCTTTAGCATAAAAACGAAAAATTTAAATCGTGCAGATCTTACCAAAGGACATGGTTGATAGGGTAAATTAGAGATAGAAAAAAGGATAGGCTCTGAGTTGGTAATTGGTTCAAACATTTAATTTATATAAATGCCAAAAATCGCCAAACTAAGCTTTAAGCATCTTGGTGCAGCTTACCTATTAATTACTGCATTAACAGCCACGCCCTCATTTGCACAAATAAAACCTGGTAATTTGACCCAATTTACCGAACAGGATGGCCTGCCCGGAATCCAGGTGAACAGTCTGCTTCAGGACAAATTCGGGTATATGTGGGTCGGAACCATCAACGGCCTTGCCCGCTACGATGGCTATGAATTCAAAAGGTTCTACAATAATCCCAACGACTCAACTTCTATTAACGGCCTGATAGTTTGGTCGATCTACGAAGACAAGGAAGGCCGGATATGGACCGGAACTTCTCCGGAAAATCTAAATGTCTATAATCCGGTCACCAAAACATTCCGGCACTTTCCTTTTAAACACCTGGTTGACCATCTCGCCAATTTTGAAATTGGGATAGTTACGATGTGTGAAGATCTGCAAGACCGTATCTATTTCGGAGTAGGCTCACAATATAATACCATTAAACCCGGACTACTGTATTACGACAAAACCGAAGATCAGATTAAAAGATTTATTGCGCCCGACAGCCTGGAAATTCAAAATATATACAGAGTTATTGCCGCTAAACCGGGCAATGTATGGATTTTGAGTACCAACGGATTTTTTAAAATTAGCGCCGACAGAAAGCTTAGCAGAATTCGATCACTCGAAAAAGAAATTGCAAAAACCAAGGATGGCATCTCGGATATTAAAATAGGCAACGATGGTCTTATATGGGCTTCAACATGGCAGTCAAAACTTTATAAAATTGATCCCGACAATGAGAAATACAACATTTATTCCTCCGTTAAATCTGGTTCAGGAAATAACAGCGAACTGAATTATACGGCCATTGCACTTGATAAAAATGACAATATCTGGATTGGCACAAACAAAGGCTTGTACTATTTCGACAGAAAAAAAGAAAAATTTGAGGTTTTTAAAGTCGAATCAAACAAACAACTTGAACAAACAACTATTAATGCACTTAAATTTGATTCATTCGGAACACTTTGGATAGCAACCAGCACGAAAGGGTTGTTTAAATATGAGGAAAGGGCTCTCCTGAAATCATACATTTACAGTGCCACCGATAAAAATTCAATAACGCCGGGCTGGGTTAATAATATTTATGAAGCTAAAAACGGACAAATTTGGATTACCACCTCAGGACAGGGTTTAACTTCAGGAATTAACGAATTGAATCCTCAAACCGGGGCGCTTCGAACATGGCCATTTAAAACCACTTTGCCGGCAGCAGATTATATTTCAGAATTAATGGAAAATAGTCCGGGTGAATTCTATATCAGTATTAATGCCAACGATGTCAATACAAATTCAACGCCTCCAAAAGTATTTTTAACCGATCTGAAA
>DAITNH010000436.1:0-3022 GCA_036834745.1 Prolixibacteraceae bacterium | reverse complement strand
AGTACTGTTTATTATTGGAAGGTTGCAAGAGCTAGTTCGTCTAACTGGAAAGAAAGTTCTTTTATTTACATTCCCGGAAAAACAGGTTGGTCTCAGGCGCATCATTTTCAATTTAAAAATGATTTTTATAACTGGATTGAATACGACAAGTTCAACCGCAGATTTAATTATATTGCAACACCTTTGGACTTAACGTGTCATAATAAGGGAGGGGCTGATTCTGATTTTGAATTTTTATCTATCCAATGGCGCATCAACGGAAATCTGGGTAATGGCATGGGAGGTGCTTCCAGTTGTGGGATGTCACACGCTATTCTTGTTTCTGTGATAGATTCTTTTACGGTTCGCAGTTGGTATTCCGATCGTCAGAATTTTGGACAGTTTAATTATCAGCTTTGCCCCGAAAGAAGTAGCCCTGATGAATATTTTTGTTTTTATTCCAATGATGCCGCAAGCTTAAATAATATGGCAAATATGCTGCAATCGGTACCGAATGGAAATTATATTCTTGTCTATTCTTTCATTCACGGGCACATGTCGAACTGGACCGAAAATGCGTTTACTACCATCGAATCGCTGAACGGAACAAATATTCGTTCGGTTCCCGACAATTATCCTTTTATATTCTTCTGCCAGAAAGGAAATCCGAGTTCTGCGAAATTGAAAGTAGGAACAAATCCCACGGATACGATAACGCTGTTTGCCGACCTGTCAAAGAGTTTTCCTTATGGAGATATTACATCAGAGCTTATTGGTCCTTCGGCGCAATGGAATGAATTGCACTGGAAAAGTTTTTTTGAAAATCCTACACTTCAGGATAGTGTCAGTTTGAAATTAATAGGTGTTTCGCATACGGGAAATACTACTGATTTGTTAACGCTGAGTCCGGATATAACGGATATTAATAATTTATCCGAATACACCGGAACGGGAATTTATCCTTATCTGAAGTTCAAAATATTTTCAAAAAATGATTCGCTTCGTGTGCCCGCACAATTAAAAAAGTGGCAGATAATGCACGGGGGAGTTCCTGAAACTGCTGTGAACCCGCAGAAAGGTTATTATTTTTTCAAAGATACCGTGAATCAGGGAGAGAATATTTCCTTTTCTGTAGCGTATGAAAACATCAGCCAGTACAATATGGACAGCCTGCTTCTCAATTATTGGGTAATGGATAAAAACAATAACAGGCACTACAATGTAATGAAGCGTTTGCGCCCTCATCCCGCCGGTGATGTGATAAGAGACACTGTATCGTTTTCAACGCTGCAATTACCCGGGCTTAACAGCTTGTGGGTTGAGGCAAATCCTGTGAATCCCGCAACAGGAAATTACGACCAGTTAGAGCAGTATCATTTTAACAATATCGCGCAGCGCTTTTTTTATGTTGAAAGCGATAAATACAATCCATTGTTAGATGTTACGTTTGATGGCATACATATTTTAGATGGCGATATTGTTTCAGCAAAACCCGAAATTGTTGTTCAGCTTAAAGATGAAAATAAATATTTCGCTTTAGACGACACGTCTCTTTTTGCAGTATTTCTTACCTCGGTTGAAACGGGTTCAGAAAAACGTGTGTATTTTACAGAAAACGGCGAAGAAAATATGAAGTGGATTCCTGCGCAATTGCCGAATAACAGCTTCCGTATTCATTACAATCCTGTGTTTCCAAAAGATGGGAAATACCAGCTTCGCGTGCAGGCAAAAGATAAATCCAATAATGAATCGGGCGACAATGATTATTTTGTAAATTTTGAAGTAGTGAACAAATCAACT
This sequence comes from Prolixibacteraceae bacterium, assembly GCA_036834745.1. Classification (GTDB taxonomy): domain Bacteria; phylum Bacteroidota; class Bacteroidia; order Bacteroidales; family Prolixibacteraceae; genus Aquipluma. The sequence goes on along the minus strand of DAITNH010000436.1, from coordinate 1,243 downwards.
ATCACTGAAATTTTCAATTATCCGAATCCTTTTTCTACTGCTACAAAATTTGTGTTTGAACTTACAGGTTCCGAAATTCCTACTGATTTCAGAATTCAGATTTTAACAGTTACAGGAAAGCTTGTGAAAACAATATCCCTTGCAGAGTTGGGGAATATTCACATAGGAAGAAATATTACAGATTATGCCTGGGATGGCACCGACGATTTTGGCGACAAACTTGCAAACGGCGTATATTTTTATCATGTCATTACTTCAATAAACGGTCAATCAATTGAGAAGCGAACCACTGCCGGAGACAAATATTTCAAACACGGTTTTGGGAAATTGTATATTATGAGATAACGGTGGCTTCGACTTCGCTCAGCCACCGGAAAAGTTCCGCTCAGCCACCGAAAAAAATCCGCTCAGCCACCGGAAAAGTTCCGCTTAGCTCTGGTAAAATCTGCTCAGTTACCCGGGTATATTACGGTGGCTTCGACTCCGCTCAGCCACCGGAAAAGTTCCGCTCAGCCACCGGAAAAGTTCCGCTTAGATCTGGTAAAATCTGCTCAGTTACCCGGGTATATTACGGTGGCTGAGCGAAGTCGAAGCCACCGAAAAAAATCCGCTTTTTGGCAACCAATCATAATGCCCGCATAAATTTTTCAAAATGATTATTTTACCCCAAAGGAGTAATTAGTGCCAGCAAGAAAACTCATGTTTTTTGCTCACAATGTATAATTTAAAAAATAATTTTCATTTTTTTATTTAAACATATTCTGTTATGTTAAAAATTGTATCTTTGTAATTGATGAATCTGGTTCATCCTTTTTTACCCGTTAAATTTTCTATGTATGAGAAATTGTATTTTTAAATTAAGTTTGATATTCCTTTTTATTGGAATAAACAATGCTGTATTTGCACAAAGCAAACTCAACCTGAGAGTGGTAAATTCTTTTTCTGAAAACCATTATCCCATGCGGCTTCTGGCAATTGATGCTCCTCAGAAAAACGCTGATGGTGCTTATCATTTTGTCATTGATGCGCCCATTCCATTTTCTGCATTTGGAATTGGATGGAGTAAGCCTGTAATGCAACATCACAGAGGTGATTTTATTGTTGAATACAGAGTGAGAAACGCTTCAAAATGGAATGATTTTAAAGAAGATGATGCATTTGTCAGTCCAGATGAAACACCAACCGGCTTGTATTGGACCAATGTTCTTTTTGGGATAGACGAATATCAGCACACAAAGCTTGA
>DAITNH010000435.1:0-3035 GCA_036834745.1 Prolixibacteraceae bacterium | reverse complement strand
TAAACTGTTTGGCGCTGACACCCAGATAAATTCCGACAATTTCAGGAATACTCAGCCCTTTGTGCTTAACTGAAAGCATTCCGGAAAAATAATCGTGTACCGCGCCTGCAAAAACAGAACCCAGCACGATCCAAAGAAATGCCACCGGTCCCCACATTGCCCCCGCCACTGCGCCGAAAATAGGCCCCAACCCTGCAATGTTCAGGAATTGAATCAGGAAGGTTTTCCATTTGGGCAGCGGAAGATAATCCACTCCGTCGTTCATGGTCATGGCCGGCGTTTGCCTCGATTTATCGGCACCAAAAATACGTTCAACTAATTTTCCGTAGAAAAAATAGCCAAGTACAAGGATGGTAATGGAGATAAAAAATGTGATCATTTCAGTACAATTTTGATTTTAATGTTTCCCCGGCAAGGTTCCTCCCATATTGTAATTCTGAATCTTGGGCAATTCCGGATTTCCGGTGCCTTTTTGCATGAGTTGTATCAGGTCTTCCAAATGGTTGGTGTAAACCCCACGCGGATCGGTGTTGTGTTTTTTGCAAACAGAAGCTGCCATGCCAATCACTTCTCCCATCATTCCGGTGGTGCGCATCACACGAACGGTTCCCAGCGCCACATGCGAAACGCTGATGTTTCTTCCGGCCATCAACAGATTTGGCACATTTACCGAATAAAGGCTGCGGAAAGGAATCGGGTATGGAATTATTGGGGTGTGAACCGCGATTGATTTAAATTCTTTTCCCGGAAACTGTTTTGTATTTTCAGGATCGGGATAATGCAAATCGATGGTCCACGAAGTTGGAGCTGTTCCATCGGGATATACTTTGTGTTCCATCAGATCGGATTCGCGCAGTACATAATCGCCCACCAACCGCTTCGATTCACGTTTTCCGGCTATGTAGGCCACCCATTTTAATTGTCGCTTTTCAAATTTGCCTTTGTCGATCGAATGGTTTTTCAGGAATGACCAGTTGGAATAAACCACCAGCAAACCGTAATCGCGGATTCGTTCGAACTCATTCACCTGATCGATTCCCATTCCGGTTTCCCAGTTCCAGTCGCCCCGGATCAAATGTTCGGCTTTTTCTTCGTCCCAGTCAATTCCCCATTTGATGTCAGGAAAAGGAACATTCTTCTTTTTATCTTCGGCAAACCATTGTACTGACGATCCCATGGTCAGGTCGTCAGCCAATTCAGGAGCAGTTGACTCGCCAAATTCTTTTGAACTTTCCCGTCCGGTCATGTATTTCGCACCCGCAAGAACTCCAATGGTGGCATCGCCAGTGCAATCGGCAAAAAGTGGTGCCTTAAACAATAACTTCTGTCCGGTTTCGGTGTTGGTTGCCTGAATACTTTCAATGCGGCCATCCTTCATATTCACTATATTGGCATGGTTGTTCAGGAAAAGGCTGATGTTCTTTTCATTCCTGACGGCTGCCAATTTCTTATCGTCTTCGTAATTTTCGTACGGACGTGCATTCCCTTCTTTCGACGGACCGATTTCGTTTACAAGGTTACCCAGATTCGGATATGGTTCGAGGTTGATTCGTCCACCCAAATGAACACGCACTTCGGAACTGTTGTTTCCGCCCAATACCGGACGATCCTGAACCAGCGCCACTTTCAGCCCCAGCCGTGCAGCAGAAATAGCAGCACAGGTTCCGGCCATTCCGCCGCCAATCACCACAAAATCAAATTGCCCGGCATCATTCACCTGAACGATTGACGGATTGAGTTCTGCCCTTAATTCTGCCAGTTTATGAACATCAGAAGACGGCATAAAACTAAGGTCGGAAGTAAATAAAATGGCATCGCAACGGCCATTAAAGCCGGTTAAATCTTTAAGGGCAAGAGTTGATTTTACTTTTCTGATATCAATCACTCCGCCATCCTGCCAGTTCCAATCCATCGATTCGGTTCCAAAAACGGGAGCAACTGCTTTTCCGTTGATCAGAACCTGAAATTTGCCGGGGACATCTTTGGTCGTCCATCGGGCAGCCCAATTGCGGGTTCTGACGAACATACGGTATTTGCCAGCTTCAGGAAACTGAACAGATGTACTGGCATCTTTCACCGGAATACCCATTCCATGTGCAATCAGAAAAGGCGAACCCATCTGATCCATGAACTGCTGATCGACGGCCCATCCCCCTTTGTTTGTAAAGCTTTCGGCTTCGATGATGAGGATGTTTTCTTGTGCATAAACACCGATGTAAAAGAGTGCCATCAGTGAAAAGAGAAATAATTTATACATAGTGGTTGGTTTAAATTTTAAAATTTTCAGAATAGAACTACTTTATTTATTTGCTAAACGGAGGTGCAAGCGGCATGAGGGTTTTACCTCCACCTCCGGTTGTGGTTGCCGTATTGTTGTCAACCACATGCAAATTAAGAAAAATACGATCCATATCGCGATCCCAGGCTGTATTTTTACTGTTTGTTTTCATCGAAAATCCCCAGTTCTTTTTGAAATCATCATCAAAACGACCTATAGGCGACCATTCTGTCATGATCGCATAAACATCCCACGCGGTGTCGTCAACCAGATAAGCACCGTAATTCTGAAAAGCTTCGGCCAGAATTCGTGCAGGTTTGGTTTCGAAGCCCAGCGAATCGAGGTTAATCTTCACCGGTAATGCAAGCAAAGCTCCCATTCTGCAGGCTTTCACAATTTCCAATTTGCGTTCGATATAATAATTTCCGGAGGCATACCCATCAGCGCGTTTGGCGGGCCAGCGAAAGCCCTTGGTTTCGGCATCGTAATAAATGTTCTTTTTACCGTAGATATTCACCTTTAACGCATGACGAATCGGTCCCGAGGTGGGGGTCAGCTCGCCCAAACGCAACGCTCCGCCAATGGCCGATAAGCCAGATCCTCCGTGAGCGCCAGCTATTCCATCGCCATAAATATCCTGATCCTCAAACATATACTGTGAGGTTCCCGGCTGGCCGGCAATGCAATGAGCAAACGGCTGTGTTTGTTTGATGGTTTTGCGATCGGGCATCAAAACGGCCAGTCCGGCATTGGGCGT
>DAITNH010000434.1:1674-3043 GCA_036834745.1 Prolixibacteraceae bacterium | reverse complement strand
TCGGTAGCGATTGCAGCCGGACTTGAAGAAATGATCCCGATCAATCCTTCCATGAAAGCTCTCGAATATGGCGCAGGTACTGGTATTCTTAGTTTTCTGCTGCAAGACAGGTTTTCAGGAATTACCCTGATGGACAATTCTCAGGAAATGATAAAGGTGTGTGTTGAAAAGACCGAATACCATAAAACCAATCACATTCTGCCAATTTGCTTCGATCTGGAGCACAAGGATTACGATGATCATTTTGACATTATTTACAATCAAATGGTTTTGCATCATGTAAATAATTACGAAGCAATTATTTACACATTTCACTCCTTGCTAAATCCGGGCGGGTATTTGGCCATTGCCGATTTATATCCTGAAGACGGTTCTTTTCATGGCATAGAGGTTAAAGTTCATTTAGGATTTGACCCGGAAAGGCTCAAAGAAATATTAATAGAAGCCGGGTTTAAGAATATTGAATACAAAACCTGTTTCGAAGTAAAACGCGATTCGGGTGCAAAATATCCGGTATTTTTATTGGTTGCCCAAAAATGAATGATCGGTTTAGCTTGTTAAAATCTTCTCCATCGAGTTTCGTTCTTTTTCAGAGAGCGAATCCATTTCATTGAGTGCATGCTGGATTTTGGTTTTAAAGTTCCAGCAAGTCATTTGCCGCAACGAAAGACGGCGTCCAAATTCGTAGGACGAAACATCTTCTTTTCCTTTGCACACCTGGTAAGCAATGTAAAAAGCTTTGCTGATGGGGAATTTAACTCCATGAAATACAGTTCCGTTTGTCGCAGTTTCCTTTGCTTTACATTTTGTACAGCGGCGCGAAAACGGTTCCTGCCCCGGACATGAGTTGGTATTGCCACATTTTTTACATACAAAACCATTGGCCCATTTTATCCCCGCCAAAAATTCGAGACATTTTTCATCATTCCTAAACATTTCTTCAAGCTGTTCAGGACTAAGGCTATTACTGAAAATTGGACTCATAATAATTTCTTTCTGGGACAAAAGTAACAAAATAGTGTCATTCAAATGATTTAAGTGTCACTAATGCGATTTACTGTTTTCTTTTACTAATTTTGCAGACAAACAATTTTGAAAAAGTATTATGGAAAATAATTGCGAAGTTAAACCAAGGCCACGCACAATCAAAGAGCTTTTCAGATCATGGTATTTCTGGAAACCATTTTTAGCAATAGTAATTGGCGGAATTGCCGGCTTTCTTTATTATCATTTTGTTGGCTGTACATCCGGAACCTGCGCAATTACCAGCAATCCCTACATGAGTATTATGATGGGTGGATTCATGGGATATTTCGTGGTGAATAGTCCTTGTAGCAGGGGAAAATGTTAAGCCTGAGAATAAAAATGG
>DAITNH010000434.1:0-1574 GCA_036834745.1 Prolixibacteraceae bacterium | reverse complement strand
GAGTATTATCAATGGATACCTTCCAACATTTGGGTCGGAGTCGGTAAGATGACCATTGACCAGGTTCGGTTCAAGCTACGGCCTGTTTACGATCGCTGGAAAATCGATTTTAAGCAGGCCAAAGCTACTGCCATTTTTCCTGAAGGCGGAAGTGGAAAGGAAAGGCCATTTGTAGCCATTGAATACACTGGTGAAAACCGTCGTGGCGAAACCGAAAATGTTGACTATGATTACCTCGTCAATGCAACAGGCCCCAAGCTAAATTTTGCTGCCACCGAAGGTCTTGGGCCGGGAAAGTTCACTCATTCAGTCTGTTCATGCGATCATGCAGTTGCCACCTGGGATGCATTGAAAGTTTGCCTTGCCCGAATGGAGAAAGGCGAAAAACTTCGCTTCCTCATTGGTACCGGTCATCCTGGTGCAACCTGTCAGGGTGCCGCATTTGAATATGCGCTCAATGTGGCTCACCAGATCAAGGCCCGCGGACTTCAGGATAAAGCCGAAATTACCTGGATTTCGAACGAATACGAACTGGGCGACTTCGGCATGGGGGGAGCGTTCATTAAACGTGGTGGTTATGTAACGCCGACCAAAGTTTTCAGTGAATCTATTCTTGCTGAATACGGCATTCGCTGGATCAAACGCGCCGGAGTAAACAAAATAGAAGAGGGAATTGCGCACTACGAAACCCTTGATGGTGAAATGAAAACCGCGGCTTTCGATTTTGCAATGCTCATTCCTGCATTTGCAGGCGCCGGATTAAAAGCATACAATAAAGCTGGTGAGGATATTACACCACAGTTATTCGCACCCAGCGGGTTCATGAAAGTGGATGCTGACTATTCCGGAAAACCATTCGAGGACTGGTCGGTAGAAGATTGGCCTTCGACTTATCAAAGCCCGGCATATCCAAATATCTTTGCTCCCGGAATTGCATTTGCCCCTCCGCACCAGATTTCCAAACCGATGAAGAGCCCGAATGGAACGCTGATTACACCAGCTCCACCACGTACAGGAATGCCTTCAGGAGTAATTGGAAAAATTGTGGCATTAAATATCGTTGAACAAATAAAAACCGGGCGAACCGATTTTAAACACAAGGCATCCATGGGTAAAATGGGCGCAGCTTGTGTGGTTTCGGCCGGATACGGAATGTTAAAAGGCAATGCTGCCACCATGACTGTTTACCCGATTGTACCCGACTGGGAGAAATATCCGCAATGGGGCCGCGACCTCAACTACACGGTTGGCGAAGCCGGATTGGCCGGACACTGGATCAAGATTTTCCTTCATTACATGTTTATTCACAAAGCAAAAGGCTATCCTTTCTGGTGGTTAATTCCTGAATAAATCGGTTCAATTCATTTTACAATTCACCTAAAACTAAAACAATGGCTAAAAATATTGTACGCGGTTATTACGACGAATCGTATCCACCATTACCAACCAAGTCAACCAAATTTCTGCGTGGAAACATAATTTGGCAAGCATGGCGCTTTGTTGTACTCAACCTTAAAATTATGCGAATTATTGTCGGCGGGCATTCCTGAAAAAAGATTCGGGATGCATTTGTC
>DAITNH010000433.1:0-3047 GCA_036834745.1 Prolixibacteraceae bacterium | reverse complement strand
GGTGTTTCATACCAGTCTGACAAAGGTACACGATCCGGGGTTTCGGTTACAAAAGTATGTACCGGATCTATGAATTTTTGAAAAGTTTCTTTGTCATTGGCTAAGGTTGCAGTCCAAACGATCCAGTCGTTTTTGGTGTAAGTGCGTCGGTTGTCAAGTGGCAAACCGTATTTGTTCTGCATGGTCAGGTAATAAGCAATTTCCTTTTGTGCAACTTCCGCAGGGAAAATGCCCAGGTCTAACAGCTTGTCCCAAATGAGGTTGTATTTCTGGCTCCAGGTTCCCGGTTGATCGAAAGTTAACCGGTAATGATCGCCATCGTCGGCCATTGCAATCCATTTGGTTGCCATTTCTTTTGCTGCGGAAGTATATTTTTCGGCAATATCGGTTTTTCCCAACATACCGGCGAGTTTTCCATAGCTGGCAATTCCCATGATGGCTTTAACCGACAGATTTACGTTGTGTGCAAAGTGTCCGGCAAAGTCGTCGGTACAAAGTTGGTTTTCGGGATCGAGTCCATTTTCGAGCAGGTAATTTGCCCAGGTGGTCAGCACCTCCCAATGTTCATTTGCGTAGTTGGCATTGCCTTCTGCATTGGCGATTGCGGCAGTTAGGATAACCATATTGCCACATTCTTCAACCGGCATGTCGCCACCATAAGTTTGTCCGTTTGCTATCGGATAAGTACCAACATCATGAGCTGCAAATGGTTTGTTCCATTTTCCGCTTTCCGAATAATAGAAAATCGGGTTCAGCATACCTTTCAGCAAATCGGGGTTGTATTTCAGGAAAAGTGGTGCTGAAGGATAAGTTACATCAACTGTTCCGATAGAACCATTGCTGAAGTTTTCCTTTGAAAGGAAAAGGATGTTGCCTTTGGTATCTTTTACCAGTTTATGGGCAGCAATGGATTGACGGAATGCCAGAACGCAAAGATCAGCATAGTTTTTTCCGCCGGCTGCCAAAGTTTCGTCCCAAACCTTTTGGTCGAAAGCAATGCAACGATCCATCACTGACCCGTGTTCCGCCGAAGCAGTCTGCAAAGCATCGCTCATGGTAACCGTTCCTTCTTTGGTCCACCAGCCTTTCAGGTTATCTCCAAAGTATTGAATAGATTCCACATCATCGTAACCAATCATCACGAAACCATTCGACGGTTTTGCCGAAATTGCCCCAAGGTTATCCACATAAACCATTGCAGGCATTTGCGTTGAAGGCCTTGCTGTTAGTTGGCTGACATCACCGGCTATTTTGCCGTCTTTTTCAAAAGCTTGTTTTGCTTTAAAATAATCACCGATTCCAACAGAAGCAGTTTCGTTTTTGGTAGCCGCCAGGTAAGCATAACCCCAATCGATACGGATGTTATCACCTTTCTTTCCCAAAACTGCCTGTTCAGTTGTTCCGGCTTTAATAAAGCTAATTCCTGCAGTTTCACCTTTTGTTACTTCCACTTCCTGACGAACTTCGTTTACAGCCCATTCAGGAGTCGTTTCGAAGTAGATTTGCACATCGTGTTTACCGCCATCGTTGGCTGCAACTTCGTAATTGATGTAATTCACCGGACGGGATAACAAGTCCAGATCATCGGGCAACAAGGGTGATACAAATTGTATTTTCAGATCAACCGGTCCGCAGGTGAAATTGTAATGCGTTTGTGTTGCTGAAATGGCCACTTTCGTTTGAACAGCTGTTTTGGTAAATGCCTGCTGCTGATCACTTTCAGCATAAATACCAAAATCGACATAAGCCAAGCCACCCCGGTCAAGGCAATGCGCGGTAATTACATTTGCGCCTCCGCTGTTTAGCAAATTTCTGTCAATTTTTAAAAGGATATTACTTTTTGCCCGGTTGCCTGTGTTGACAATTTCTTTTCCATTCAGGTAAAGTTCAAAATCATCGTCATGCGAATAAATCAGGTAAACATCTGATCCCGAAGAAATTTCAGGAATTGTAAATTCACGGCGAACCCAAATCTCTTTAGTTTCCCAAACTGTATTGGCTCCCTGAGCTCCACGTGTACCAAAAGCTCCTTTTCCTGATGTCCACGAATTGGCATTAAAATCATTTTGTTCCCAGCCTTTTCCCGGAGCTTTTAAAGAAAATTTTCCGTCCCAGGCTTCTTCGTTGGCCATGGGGACTATTGTTTTAAGTGGAATGTCTTCTTTCCCCAGAAAACGGTATATCTGTCCATCAACACGGACTGCGCCAATCAGCGAATGAGTTTTTCCGGTCCAGTGGCGAACAGCATCATCATACAACCTGTCGGTCATTGACCATGCACTGGTGTAAGGGTCGATGGTAACCAGAGGATAAGCAGGTGCCCGAAGCTCGGTAGTAATGGATTCTTTCATCGGTTTTGTGTCCTGACTGCAGGAATGCAGCACAATTCCGACAAGTAAAAAAATGACAAGTCGGTTAAGATGGTTTTTTGCTAACATATTAAGGTTCCTTTATATTGATTGATTTAGTGTTAAGTAATTAGAACGAAATAATGTTGCATTTGAATTTGTGCTTTTATACCAACTCACCCCCACGTCCGCGAGCGGACGTCCCCCCTCTCTTTTTGAAAGAGAGGGGGAAGCATCGTAGATGCGAGGGGGTGAGTTCGGATAATATACGGCAATAAATAGTTCTTATTTAGATACTGCATTAAACATCAAGCAGATTCTCTTTCCCTTCTTTTACCAATTTCAGGATTAACTCGCCAAACAAAGTATTTGCCCAGGCAAACCATGATCGGGTGAAATTTTTCGGGTCGTCTTTTTGAAAAGTTTCGTGCATAAAACCTGTTTCGGCATCGGTGTTCCGAAGAGTTTTAATACACCAGGCAACTTCCTTGTCATCGCTGCTTGTCATCGCCCGCATGATGATGCTCATTGGCCATACCATGTCGTAACCAACGTGCGGTCCACCAATTCCTTCGCCTGCTTTTCCCTTGAAAAAATAAGGATTGTCGTCACTCCAAACAAGTTTGCGGGTATTTTGGTAGATAGGGTCATTCTTTTCAACGCATCCCAGATAAGGCAAAGCCAGCAAACTCGGAACGT
>DAITNH010000432.1:0-3059 GCA_036834745.1 Prolixibacteraceae bacterium | reverse complement strand
GGTTTTTCGCCAATATTCCAGACAATCCCTTCGTCGCTGAGTTTGGTTTTGATGAGATACGGTGGCTCGTGGTCGATCAAAAATCCATCGATCACCGCTTCGCGATAAGAATAATTGTAGATGGGTGCGCCAAATATTTCGGTGGTATGCAAGGCTGGAGTAGCTGTCATTCCTATGGCCGTGGCATCAAAATAATCGAGCACCCGCCGGTATTTGCTCACGTAATCCTGCTGATCTTTAAAGCCAAGTTCGTCGTCGTCCATTTCGCGGTCGAGCAAATAACCGCGGTGAGCCTCATCCACAATAATACAATCGTAGGTGTCGATGGGCAAAGGGTCACCTTCAGAATAAAACAGGCGTTTCACCATGCTTTGTACCGTGGCAAAGTGAAGTCTGGTTTCTGTATCAGGAGTCAAAACTTTCAATCCCTCAAGCTGGTATATTCCTGAAAAAGTGTTCAGGTCTTCAATCTTGTCATCATTAAAATGATCCAGTGCCTGTTTTGCCAACAAGCGCCGGTCAACCATAAACAGTATTCTCCTGAAGCGGTTCGACTGAACCAAACGGTAAGCAAGTCCAATGATGGTGCGGGTTTTCCCGGTTCCCGTGGCCATTGCCAAAAGCATTCGCTTCTTTGCGGGATTCGTGCGAATGGTTTTTTCAACCTCGTCGATGGCTTTCATCTGGTAATCGCGCAAAGAAAGACCGTTTTTATCCTGAAGAAAATCGGGTGTGTTGTTTTTTAGTTTTTCATCGGCAGAGGCAATGTCCTGCTCCCACATTTTCAGCAATCCTTCCGGAGAGAACCAGCCTTTTAACGAGCGCGAATGATTTTTTTCATTTCTGACATCGATAAACCAGATACCACTTTTGGTTTCCAGTTGCTGCAAATAAGGCCGCCCGTTGGTCGAGAACAGAAATGGCACTTTGTAATTTCCCCATTCGCCCAAAAGCTGAACCGGTGTTTTCCCATCAGCCAGTTCAGCATATCGTTTGGACTGTGTTAAGTCGGTCGATATATCCTGAGCATATTTCTTTGCTTCTACCAGTCCATATAGTTCAGTGCCAACAAGCAAGGCATAATCAGCCCATTTGCTTCCACATTTCCATTCAGCAATGGCTTTGTTTTTGCCTTTCTCCGGAAGCGTACCGTGCAATTTGGAATTAAGGTTGAGTGTATCAACTTCCCAACCGGCAGCCCTCAGCTGAGCATCTATCAGGAGCCGCGTTTCAGCCTCCGACATTTCAATTTTTCGTGCTGCTTTCTTCGAGCGTTGTTTTATTTCAGTGGATTTCTCAGCACTCAAAGCTCCGATTTCCCTTTCCTTCAGCAGATCGGCAAACTTTTGTTCCAGTTGCAAATATTCCTGTTCGAGGTTTTTATAATCCTTTTCCAGATCAACTTTTTCAGGTGGATGAAACTTAATCGAATTGATATCTGATGCAACCTCGGAATAGCTTTCATAGAACCATTTAGCAATTTTAAATGAGCTGAAAAGTAAACCCATTGCCGATTCTTCCGCATGTTTTCCGGCATGAACCGCCTGATTCCCCGATTTCCGGATGGTATGAAATAGGCCAAGAATGTTGTCTTCCAGAATTCCTTCATCCTTCAGTAATTCCAATCTTCTGAATGCAGTATTGTCATAGGGAAAGTCGAGCTGGTGGATTTCAAAAATCGTTTCAACCATCTTTTCACCAAACAACCTCATCTTAAACAAGGAAGTATTGGGATCATCATGAATGTACCGTTCCGCTAAAATTCCGAGATTGGCCAGAATTGGATATTCTGAAGATAAAAATCTGAAGTTACTTTCCATGTGGTTGAATAGGCTGAATATTGGTCTGCCGAAGATAAAGAAACCAGTCAGGAAAAGAAAGATTATGAAAAAGAAAATTAAGACAACCAAAATTCAGTTGCCAATTGTCACTTTAAGCTCAAAAAAAAGCTGCTCCAATTTTTGTTGGAACAGCTGATTAATGATAAAAGTAAAACTATTGTATTGACTATTTTTTGTAAAAAGGGAGAATCAAATAATTGTAGATCATACATCCGGCACAAATTGCAAAAATAAATTCAAGGCTGGCGAAAAAAATTAGCATTCCGGCAACAATGAAAGATGCAAGTTGAAGTTCAAATATGAACAAACCGGCAATAATGATCGTCATCAAAAAACCAAGTCGTGCTGCAAAAACTTTGGGCGCTTTGTCTATCATCTTTACCGGCAAGTTGAGGGTATTGCTCAAATAATGGCTAACGAAACTAATCGGACTAAACTTCATTTCAGTAAAACCCCTCATAAAAAAATCGGCCATCAAAAAAGCAAGTAAAAATATTGAATTAAGCACAAATGCACTAACAATAACGGCAATTGCAAACATTGCATTTAAACGTGTAACTTGTTCATTTACTCGCTGATCTGATATGGGGCAAACTAAATTTTTCATAATTCCAATTTTTTATTCAATCCTGTTATAACGAATGTGTCAGATAATAAAATACAAATATGTCTTTTATTCTGAATTAAATGGAATCTTTCCAAATAATTCATCTTCGGCTTAAGAATTTATTAACCCAACCAATTTTTCTATATTTTCGCAATATGAAATTCAGGATGACATACCAGCTTAATTTATACCATCATTTCGGCAAAGGATTGTTCGAATGCTGGATTATTTGATTCCACCTATCTCCCACCATCCCTCAATTCTTCATTCATCAATTTTAAATCATCATTCAAATGACCGGTATCCTATTCGATATCAAACGGTTTGCCGTACACGATGGCCCCGGAATCCGCACAACTGTATTTCTGAAAGGTTGTCCGCTGAAGTGCCTTTGGTGCCATAATCCTGAAAGCATTTCGCCCCAACCCTGCACCATCGAAAGAATTTCGCGCATAGGCGAACAAACATTTCGGAACGATGAAGTGGTCGGACAGCGAAAATCGGTAAAAGAAGTAATGGAAATACTTGAAAAAGAATGGATTTTCATGGACGAATCGGGAGGAGGCGTCACTTTTTCAGGTGGGGAGCCGCTACTTCAGCATAAATTTTCG
>DAITNH010000431.1:0-3067 GCA_036834745.1 Prolixibacteraceae bacterium | reverse complement strand
ACTGTATTTCGCGGGCGCGAATTACCCGCAGGCGAATGTCAACGCTGGGTTCGGTAACCGAATTCTCTGATAGCTTTTTAAACGGAACCGGAACGACTTCGAGATGGATATCGATACGGTCGAGCAACGGACCGGAAATTTTGTTCAGGTATTTGGCAACAATGCCCGGACCGCAAACACATTCTTTGGTTGGATGGTTGTAATAGCCACACGGACATGGATTCATGGAAGTGACCAGCATAAAAGAGGCAGGAAATTCGACAGAAAATTTAGCCCTCGAAATGGTGATCGTCCGATCTTCCAAAGGTTGTCGCATTACTTCGAGTACCTGCCTTTTAAATTCAGGCAATTCATCCAAAAATAATACACCATTGTGCGCCAGGCTAATTTCCCCCGGTTGTGGGAATGCACCTCCACCTACTAAAGCGACATCACTTATTGTATGGTGCGGTGAGCGGAACGGACGTTGTGTCATGAGTGACGTATTACGATCTATTTTGCCTACCACCGAATGTATTTTGGTAGTTTCCAATGCTTCACGAAGGGAAAATGGAGGGAGAATAGTCGGAATTCGTTTGGCCAGCATGGTTTTGCCAGCTCCTGGCGGACCGATCATAATTACATTGTGACCGCCGGCAGCAGCTATTTCGAGGGCGCGTTTCACGTTTTCCTGGCCTTTTACATCGCTGAAATCGACATCACATTCGTTTACTTTTGTAAGAAATTCTTCACGGGTATTGACAATGGTTTGTTCCAGGACTAATTCATCGTTAAAAAAGTCGATTACTTCGCGTAGGCTTTCCACTCCATACACTTTCAAAGTATCAACTACGGCTGCTTCGCGTGCATTTTCTTTCGGAAGTATAAATCCCTCAAAACCTTCCTGCCGCGCTTTGATGGCAATCGACAAAGCTCCTTTCACAGGTTGCAGGTTTCCGTCAAGCGACAATTCGCCAACCATCAGGAAACGGGAAACTTTGTCGGATTTTATCTGCTCGTTTGCCGCCAGAATGCCAATGGCCAAAGGCAAATCGTAAGCCGAACCTTCTTTGCGTATGTCAGCAGGCGCCATGTTGATCACCACTTTTTTGTGTGGCCACTTGAATTTATTGAGACGCATTGCTGACTCGATTCGTTGCTGACTTTCCTTTACCGCATTATCGGGTAAGCCAACCATATAAAATTTTATCCCCTGAGAAATTTCTGTTTCGATGGTAATGGTGGTTGCGTCGATACCATGAACGGCACTGGCAAAGGTTTTTATCAGCATGAAATAGTTTTTGGATTTATTGTTAGCTAAATGTACGAAGACAGTATCATCTGTACAATAGCTGATTCAATAAAAATTTGAATATCTTGCATACCGTTTAAATGACTTTGTATGCTAACCAAATCAGGCCAGACAGATCAGATTGAAAAGGATAAAGACATTGCAGAGTTACCTCCTGTGATTGTTCAGGCATCTCAGTCTGTTTCCAAATCACAGGTCACAATTCAGGAAGTAACCAATAAAAAACAACTGCACCAGTTTATTCATCTTCCGGCAGAAATTCATAAAACCCATTCCAACTGGGTTCCCCCGATATACATGGACGAACAGGAGTTTTTCAATCCGAAGAAAAACAAATCGTTCCAATCATGCGACACGATTCTGCTGCTGGCATATAAAAAGGAAAAAGTAGTTGGCCGGATTATGGGAATCATTCATCGGAAATACAATGCCGACCACAACGAAAAACATGCCCGTTTTGCCTTTTTCGAGACATGGAACGATGCGGAAGTTGCTGTAGAACTTCTTCATTTTGTTGAAAACTGGGGCAGAAAAAAGGGAATGGAAAAACTGATCGGGCCGCTTGCTTTTTCTGACAAAGATCCGCAAGGGTTTCTGATTGAGGGATTTGATGAGCCTGTTGTTATCGCATCCAACTGTAATTTTCCTTATCAGGTTGATTTACTGGAGCAAAACAACTTTTCCAAAGAAATGGACCTGGTGGTTTATCAGATTAAAATCCCCAACCCAATTCCTGAATTTTACCTGAAGATTCAGGAACGTGCCGTAAGAATGAATAAAAACATGCGTGTTTTGGAATTTACTTCCCGGCGAAAAGTTAAACCGTACATTCATCCGGTACTTCACCTCCTGAACCGGACTTTTACTGAAATCTTCGGATTTGTGCCTTTTTCTGAAGCGGAAATGGACGATTTTGCCAACCGCTATCTTTTTCTGATCAATCCACGTTTTATAAAGATTGTGGTGAACCAACAGAACGAAGTGGTTGCTTTTGTAATCGGTATGTCGCACATTGGCGATGGAATCAGGAAAGCGAAAGGTTATCTGTTCCCTATTGGTATTTTTCAAATTTTCCGGGCGGCCAGAAAGTCAAAACAGCTGAACCTTTTGCTGGGTGGAATTGATCCTGAATACCGGGGAAAAGGACTGGATGCGATGATGGGAGTCAAGATGTTCGAATCGGCCATCGCGCTTGGAAAAACAAATATCGATTCGCACCTCGAACTGGAAACCAATGTAAAAGTGAGGGCCGAAATGGAGCGAATGGGAGGCAAGGTTTACAAACGCTTTCGAATATTTGGAAAAAATCTTACAGATCAGCGTTCAGATTTCTTAGTTTCCGCGGCAACTTCTCAACCACCAACTGGTAAGAATGGTCGATCAGTTCTAAAATAAGCTTTTGGCTGAGAGAGCCATCCATCATTATCGTGTTCCATTGGGCTTTGTGCATGTGGTAGCCAGGCTGAATGGCCGGATACATTTCCCGAAGCTCAATGGCACGTTGCGGGTCACATTTCAGGTTCAGTGTCCAGTCGCCATCTAGATTGGTCAGCATGAACATTTTGCCCATTACTTTAAATACCAGCGTTACCTCATCGAACGGAAATCCTTCGGTTACGCCCGGTTTCGAAATACAATATTCCCTGACTTCTTCGATGTTCATGAGATTTAGATTATGCTTCTATACTCCTGAATAAGCGCTGAAACCGCCGTCAACCGGTATGATTGCACCGGTAATAAAGCTCGCTGCATCGGAGCAAAGGAACTGAACCAGCC
>DAITNH010000430.1:0-3070 GCA_036834745.1 Prolixibacteraceae bacterium | reverse complement strand
GTTAACGATACGGCAGTTGAAGGTGTTGTTGATATTGTACCTCGTATCCGAAAAGGAATTGAACTGGCAAAAAAAGGAGGTTTTGAACATTGTATCATTATTGAAAACGATGATTACTACCCCGACGATTACATTGAAAAAGTCAGCAAAGCATTGGATAATGCACAAATGGTAGGAATTCAAACTACGACATTATTTCTGCTACAACAAAACTTTCCCAGATTTTCACAACATCCCGGAAGATCGTCTCTGTTTTGTACAGCCTTTCAGGTATCAGCGTTAGAAAATTTCAATTGGCCCGATGACTCATTGCTTTATTTTGATCGTGAGCTCTGGAAGCATAATTGCAGTAAGGGATATCTTAATCTTCAAAACCCTCCTATCGGTATCAAACATGGAGTTGGTTTTTGCCCTGGCAACTTTCATAATGGGATACAAAACGGCAAGGCGTTGAGAATCCCTTTAAACGAAAGCAGGGAATGGCTTCGGCAACGGGTACGGAAAGAAAGTTTTGAGTTTTATAAACAGTTTAAATAATATTCAGATGCATATAGAAGTCATAAATTTTTGTGAAAGCGTAAAACACCGTTTCCCTGAATATTTTACAGGCAAAGATGTTCTCGATTGTGGAAGTCTGGATATTAACGGCAATAACCGTTACCTGTTCTCTGGAGGTACTTATCTGGGCATTGATATCTGCGAAGGTAAAAATGTGGATGTCGTTGTTTCGATCGACGATTTCAGGCCAATGAAAAGTTTTGATGTGGTTATAAGTACCGAAATGCTGGAGCATAACGAAAATTGGTTTCAAAGTTTACGCAATATGGTTTACATGACCAAATTTAGAGGATTGCTGATCTTTACTGCTGCTGGCATAAACCGCCCGGTTCATGGTACTGCGGCGCATAACCCACAGGATAGCCCTAAAACTCCTGATTATTATGAAAATGTAACAGCAGAAATGATTGTGAGGGCAGTGGATCTTCAGGACTTCTCGTGGTTTGAAATTTCCTACATAGATACTGACATCCGGTTTGCCGGAATAAAAAGATAATCATGGAGAATCCGATTGATATCGTATATGTGCTTGGTACCGGTTCAAAATGGAGCGATAACGAGATCCGCTTTAGCCTCCGCAGTGTGGAAAAGTATTTGAAAGGCATTGGCAACATTTACATTGTTGGAGCAAAGCCTGATTTTCTGCAAAATGTGATTCATGTTCCTGCTGTCGATGTGTTCGATCCGGCCATTAATGCCGACGGCAATATGACGCACAAAATATTACTCGCCTGTGCTATTCCTGAATTGTCGGATAACTTTCTGTTTATGAATGATGATTTTGTAGTACTGAAACCAATGGTTGCCGCTGAAATTCCCTGGTTGCATAAAGGCGACATGAAAGACCGTCCGGAACCTTACTGGAAAGAACAGTTTTACCGTCACAGGCTTCGCCGAACTTTTGAAACTTTGCGCGACAGGATGCAAACCACGCTTCAGTACGATTACCATGCCCCAATGCTGATGAATAAAAACGATTTCAGGAAAGTAATGGAGCAATACGATTATGCTGAAGGTATTGGACTGACTTTCCGGAGCATTTATGGCAATGCCATGCAACTGCCTGCCGAACACCTGACCGCCCAGAAAAAGACGATTTACAAAAATTACACTTATTCGGAACTGGTAAGGCTTACAGAAACGGCTCAATTCTTAGGGTACAATGACCAGGGATTAAACCGCGCATTTATTTACTGGTTATGGAAGTCTTTTCCTGAAAAATCAGGTTTCGAGACAAACAACATTCAGGATAGAACCATTGAAATAGCCACCTGGTTAGAAGGTGATCGTGATTTTACGGAAGGCGTGAAAGTGTTCAAAAAATACCTGCATGGGGTAAACCTGATCAGAATGTTTGAATCGGGCGAAACGCCCACACTTTGTAAAAAACTGGAATATAAATTAGAAAGGACAATGGATGACCTCAAATGAAATTAAAAAGGAAGTATTGAACTGGATCGCCGATGGTTGCGATTGGGATAAAGGCATGATGCTGTATTCGGTATATGGCAAAAATAAGGCATTGGCGAAAAACATTGCCGGAAAACCAAATACGCAGTCAACCAAGTTGATTTATGAATTGTGTAAATCAGTTGGTCTGGACTATCAGGAACTAAAAAATGGAAAAGTGATTCCGAATATTCATACTGAATATCCGTCAACAAAACCAATAGTTATAACAGTAGATCAAATATCTGAAAAACTAAAAAATAGGCTGACTATTGGTGAAATGGTAGAACCCGAAGGTATTCCAGAGATACTTGAAGTATCCAGAATCGAAGAATATCCTGCCATTATTCGCCGGGTGATTGCCGAATATGCCGAAACTTACCAGGAGCGGAGCAAAACGCACAGCATCATGACTGAAATGCCTGAAGGGAATAGCCAGACACTAAAAACCAAACGGGCACAATTGTTTGACATTGTAAAAGCATTGACCGAAAGGCTTGCTTTGCTGTACGATACTCAGGAAATTTATAAAAAGACAGGGTTTGTTCCAACTGAAGCCGAGATTTGGCCGAAACCAAAAGAAAAGCCAACGACTGAATTGACTGACGATGTGGAGCAGCTGCGTAAGATGAAAAAGAACCAGCAATCGGCCAACACGAAAGATCAAAGCTTATTGGACTACCAGAGCGAAAAACAGGGAGAAGTAAAACGGCCAATGCCTGCTGGTCCCAAACGGATGAAACTCGAAAACCGGATTAAAGCCAGGTTAAAAATGATTGATGAAATTGAATATAAACTGGTAAAATCGTAAGCTATGTGGCCACAAATTTTAGTATTGGGTTTTTTCTTAATTACATTAGGAATGTCGATTGCTGATCATGGAAAGGTAAAAGAAGTTAAAGAACTAAAGCCTGAAAATGCGTGGGTGACTTTAATAGCAAAGCTTGTAGTTCTATTTGTTTTGTATCAGGGTGGATTTTTTGACTGTTTCTTCCATGCTCACTAATCTATTCAAATCAGATCCGGGAATGCCGGTGTTTAAAAACCCACCGCCATGTCCACC
>DAITNH010000429.1:0-3086 GCA_036834745.1 Prolixibacteraceae bacterium | reverse complement strand
AGCAGACCAACAATTCCCTGTTCGGCCCATATCGCAACATACCAGCTATCGGTTGGTGTATTGGCCAAAAATGTATTTGGCGAAAAGCGTTTGCCCCAGTTTCCGGCTGAACCCAGTCCTCCGCCAAACGGACGGGAGGCAAGATAAGCCTTTAGGTTTCGTTGATTCTCCAGCCTAACCTGCAATGATGGGTCATTCGGATCGAAGGCAGAACGCATTCGGCGTATTTGATAGTTTCCCTGGGCGATGGTGGTGTATTTAAAAAATACAAAAACGGAGATCCCCAATATTGCCCCAAATATCATCATCTTCAAATTTTTTATCAGTACAAAATAGAGTGCGAATCCCATAATGGGTACGGCAATGGCACCACGTGTCCCTGAAATTATCATTCCGTAGAGGCCCGCCAACGCAACAATTGTGTAAAATGCCCGGAGCCTGATGTTTTTTACATGCAGGGCCAGAATTCCAAATACCACTCCGGCCTGTGCCTGCGAGGCGCCGAATTGGCCTGCATCGGTATAAAACGAAAAAATGCGCAATTTGCCGAGCAGCAAATGGGTTACGGCACCACCTTCGTTCAGCCATTGTTGTTCGAATGGATCGACCCCGATAAAAAGCTGCATCACTCCTTTGAGAGTTCCCAAAAGCGAAAAAGTACCCCAAAGCAGAAAAATAAGGTTCAGATCTTTTTGCCTGTTCATGATGATGAACGTCAAAGGAATGGTAAGTATCATATAAAGCGACATCCCGCGCATAGCATAAAACCAGGCAGCACGCGATACAGCTTCGGGGTTTACAAGCTGGAAAAGCGCATAACCAAACCAAATGCCTGCCAGCAGTGTGAGATCTGATTTTGCCAGCGACCAGTTAACCGGCTGGTCAAAGCTTTTGAAAAACAGCGATAAATAGGTGAGTACCAATAACCCGTCAACAGTTAAGCCCAGTGGACCGGGAATGTAACGATTGAGTCCGAGTACAAAAAAGTTGGCAACGAAAACAATCAGAAAACTAAAATAAGGAGCATTGAAAATCCGGTTCAGGACGATGAGCATCACTGGCAAAAGGGTCAACAGCAAACCAATAATAATTCCTCCTTTGGCTATCACAAATGCAGATACGATTGCAGTAATCACAATCATCGCGATAAAAAACGGACTTCTTATCCTATCAGAGCCAAAAACCGGATCAAACTTATCCATGTTTTTTGATTATAAATTGATGGTACGCATCGGTGTAAAATTGCCAGCCGTTCCTGAATATTTCCGGGAATTCAAGCTTTATTTCTTTGTTCAGGAAAAAGTAGCCGAAATACATGCCGATGAGCGTAAAAACTACTGTGGACAGTGCTATCAGGAACAATGACTTGAATATGAAAACAGCAATTAAATCTCCAATCACATTGGCAGTGAGCATAATCAGCACCTTGTATAAGTTGCTTTTTGGCTTGTTGAGGCTATCCAAAGCAACACCGGTGAGCCTGTCCAAAGGCAAAAGGATTCCGTAAATACAGAAGATCCGGAATACATTGCCTATCAGGTCGGCAGATTCCTTGTATTCGCTTCCTCCCAGAATCCAAATAAACTCGGCGGCAAAAACAAAAGCGATCACTATAAATGGAACCAACAGTATCGTAATCGCGCCAGAATAGGTGTAAAATATCTTTTTGAATCCGGCTGTATCGTTTAACATACTGGCTCTTGCCATTTTAGGAAATGCAGTTGCCACAAAACTACGGATAGGGATTTCGAAGAATTCTGTAAATTTCATCGGAATTGCGTAAAGTGCAATGCCGGTTGATCCCAAAACAGGACTCAATCCGATGATAAATGTATCTGCGCTTTTAAGCAAACTGCTGCCAAGACTGGTTCCCATCGAGTATTTTCCGAAATGAAACAATTTTAAAATAGTTTCGCGGGTACTCGAAAAAATATCGGTTAAACCGTCCCACTTTTGATAAATGGAAACCAATGACGCTAAGATATTTGTCGCAATTTGCACCATGATGATTGCCTCAATGCCAAGCTGAAAGAAAAAGAAATTCAGGATAAGGAAAAGCAGGAAACTTCCAACATTAATGGTAGTTAACCACAATATTCGCTGAAATTTCTGCTCAGCCTGAAGGAATGCAATTGCATTGTTCCAGGGCAAACTAGCCAGAGCTTTTAATGGGTACCATTTTAAAAAATAGGCATAACCCTTGCTCGAAATATCGTCTGAAAATAACAGATATACTGGTGTAAGTATCACAAAGCAAATACCTGCCAAAATTAATCCGATCAAAAAACTTGAACCTAAAAATTGTCGCTTTTTATTTTCGTCAGAACCTGAGATGAAACGTGTAATGGCTGTTCTGGTAATGCCAAAACGAAATAAATCGACCGTTGTGCCCAATGCCGTGAAGAGTACAAAATCGCCAAAGTCTGATTTGCCAAGGCTTCTGGCAAGCAAAATAAAACTTAGCAGGCCAAAGACTGAAAAGCTTAAATTCCCGGCCAGCGACAGAAAATTGTTTTCCTTTACTATTTTTTTTAAAAACTGAATCATTATATGATTCTTGTGGTAGTGTGAAACTGAAACCGGATGAGTTTTTTGAGCAGGATTCTGAAAGCTGATCTTTTCTTTGGGATTTCTCCCACGTATGCTTCCATGATCGAAAGATCAACGCCATTCAGGATAATTTCAGGATTGGTTTTTATCAGCGATTTCTGAAGCATGTTCAGTGAATTCTGATCGGCAAGAGTCCATTCGCGGTTAGCGCTGCACACCAGATAGGCCTGATCAAACAGTTTCATCAACTTGTTGGGGAAACTGTTATTCAACAAATCAGGCATTTCAATGATCACAAAATCGAAATTCGGCAACTCTGTCTCACCTGAATCGCTCAAATAATCAGCTGTTTCCGGAAATTTTTCATCAGGAAGTATGTTCTTCAGAATAAGATCCTGAATACCGGATTCGATTTTACTTGAGTAATTAAGATAGAGAACACGTTTCCCGTAAGTGGTCAGCTTCTTCGATAGGGTAGTACCTATTGTGGTTTTGCCTTCTTCAGCTTGTGTGCTGAAGATTAAAATATGATTTGG
>DAITNH010000428.1:0-3125 GCA_036834745.1 Prolixibacteraceae bacterium | reverse complement strand
GGCGCTTCCTGATTGGGAACCAGACGCAGGTAGGAGGTAGGTATGGTGTTTCCAAAAGCGGTCAGTGCATCGGCTGCGTCGAGTATTCCGGCAATCATTTGGCGTGCGGTAACCGATAGTTTCCCATCTTCCAATACGATGTTTTTTCCGTCTTTTTCGACCAGCATGTGAAAATGCAAGCCACTGCCGGCTTTTCCAACGGTAATCTTTGGTGCGAAGCTGATTTCAACTTTCCGTGTTTCGGCCAGCATTCGTAAAATCCATTTGGCGATAATCAGTTGGTCGGCAGCAGATTCAGGATCGGTGGGCAAAAATTCAATTTCGTGTTGTTCAAAAGCTTCGTCGCCCAGCGAAAAATTGCCGACTTCAGAATGCCCGTATTTTATTTTTCCACCGCAGGCAGCAATCAGTTTAATGGCTTCTTTGCGCATTCCCTCGAATTTGGCGAAGGGTTCCGATTCATGGTAGCCTTTCTGATCGGTTGCCGGGAAAAGCCCTTCGTGTTTGCTGTTCACGTAATATTCCAGTTCACCCATCATTTTCATGTTTAACCCGGTCGTTTTCCTGAAATGAGAAATGGCTTTTTGTAGAACAAATTCCGGGGATAATTCGAGTGGATTACCTTCATGATCAAAGAACGAGCAAAGTATCTCCAATGAAGGTTCTTCCTGAAATGGATTGATGAACGCAGTCCGGTATTTTGGAACAACATATAAATCAGAACTTCCGGTTTCCATAAACGGGAACAGGCTCGAACCGTCGGCACGTTCGCCAAAAGTGAGAATGCTTTCCAGATGGTCGTGTCCGGTGATTACAAAATTGAGGGTTTTTAATCGTCCATCGCCGGCTACATACCTGAAATTCAGTTGCTGAATCCGGTTGCCTTCGATGTATTTGATAAGATCTTCGCGAGTAAATTGTTCGGCTGGTTTTTGAAGATAGCGCACCAGCGGATTCGGATTAAACGAGAATTGACTTTCCATATTTTTTGATTTTAACAACCAGGCAAAATAGCTTTCTTATGCCTGAGATGCGCCAGCGAACTTAGACCTTTTTGTTATTGAAAACGATGAGTATGGTCATTCATAACTGGTGATTAAAATCAATAAAACAGTAAAAAAATAGCCACTCTGTTCGAATGGCTCTTTGCATATCGGCATCCAGTGGATGCCTACTTTTATTTTTGGTTTTCTCAATAAGGCTACTTTTCCACTTTATTTGAAGGTGTTGCAACCCATTCATTGATCCCTCCATCATAAAATTTCACATTCGGATATCCTAATATTGATTTCAATGCAAAATATCCTTTTGAAGCTCTTGCTCCTGAACTACAAAAAACATAAATAGTTTTGTCACTGGTAACTCCTGCGTCATTAAACATTTTTTGCAGATCAGTTTTCGATTTGTAAACACTTTTAGCATCGAGCAACGTAGTGTGGTCAACATTTACTGATCCGGGAATTCGACCTTTTCCTTTAGGATCATTTCCGTTAAACATTGCTGCTTCATGAAAATCAACCAACGCAATTTTCGAATTTGCAACCGCTGCCTGAACATCTTTCATTGATGCAAAAATTGAATTATTAACAGAAGATGTAAAAGTTCCGGGTTTTGCAATGGTTGGGTTCTTGGTTACCGGTTTTCTTGCAGCTTTCCAGGCAATTAACCCACCATCGAGAATTTTAACATTTGGCGCACCCAAATATTTAAGAATCCAGTAAACCCTTCCGGCATATTTGCCAGCGCCTTCATCGTAAACAACGATTGTTTTCTTTTCACTAACTCCTTTTGCGCCCATTGCTTTTGCAATTTCTTCAGGAGAGATTAACAAGCCTTCAACGGCACCAACTTTTTTCTCTAAACTGGTGTATGGTACATTAACAGCATCAGTGATGTGTACCTTGGCATATTCAGTTTCAACTTCAGCCGAAACCACCACAAAATTTGGATCTTTCAATTTGGCGCTCAGATCTGCAACCGAAATTAAGTCTTGCGCAATGCCAGCCATTGCCAGACTACAAAGAGCAATAAATGAGAATAATAGTTTTTTCATAATCAGCTATTTAAAAATTTTAGAATTTAACCTGTACCTGTAGGACGAGTTCGTCGTTTTTTACTTCGACAGGTGAATCGCCACGGTACATGTAATTTACTTGCAGACGGGTCCAATCGTTAAAGAAGTAATTGACACCGAAAGTCATGTTGCTCTCTTTGTATTTTGATGTATTTCCTGAATCGAAAAAGTCGTACCTGAAAACTGGTTCAAGGTTCCATTTCGACAGGTACGACATGGTAACATATCCTCCACTGCGTTTTTCGCCCAGTTCAATCAGGTTGCCGCTGCATCCGCCGCCGAGGTCGCGGTTGTAATCGCCCTGATCTAAAATGTATTCTCCAAGCAAGGTAAATCCGGCGTATTTAGCTTGTATTTCGGCACTAAATGTTGTGCGGCTGTCGTCATTGTTCAGGTACGAAGGAAATCCGTAGCGAAAGCTTCCTCCAATTTTCAGGAAATCCAATGGTTTAAGAACTACACGGCCAACAACATCTTTTTTGTTATTGTTGTCGAACTTGCCTAATCCGCTTCCATTCATGAATCCAAGCTGGTAAGTGAATAGGGTAGAGTCTGTTCCGCCCATCAATACAACTCCTAAATCGCGGAATGGTGCGACCATCTGTAATGTAGCTGTTGAGCGATAAATGGTTGTAAGACCGCTGCAGGCAGTATTGGTTTCGAGGCCAAACGGAGTTTTAAACGAGCCCAATGAAATTCTCGACCATGAATATCTGTCGTAAGTGATGAATGCGTCGAGAAGATAGGGGTTTGGTGAAATGAATGGGCTGAATTCGGCTACTACATAATAGGAGAAATCGTAAGGTATTTTACCCATTACGCCAAGACGTGAACGTTCGAACGAGAATCCGTTTTTACCCGGATCGGTGTAATGCGATTCGTATTGAGCCTGAAGGAATCCAAATACTTTTAGTCCTTCATCTGAAGGAGCCCCGCCGCAGCCTTGAGCTGCAACTTTTGTTGCACTCAGGGCAAATAGCAGCAAAACTGCGATAAATATATTTTTCATAATCATTTAGACCTTTAAAATAATCAAATGCCAAATTTAAAG
>DAITNH010000427.1:0-3144 GCA_036834745.1 Prolixibacteraceae bacterium | reverse complement strand
GCAAACAATCAGATTTTCGGTTCTGATGCCATATTCCCCAAGCCGGTAAAGCGCAGGTTCGTTTGAAATCACCATTCCGGCCTCAATTGCCCGGTCGTTAAATTCCTGACGGATGCTCATCGGGCCTTCGTGCACATTCAGAAAATAACCCACACCGTGTCCGGTTCCGTGACCGTAATTCAATCCATGTTTCCATAAATTTTTTCGCGCCAGAATATCAAGGTGGTAACCGCGCGTATTCACCGGAAATTTGGCCATTGACAAGGAAATCATGCCTTTCAGTATCAATGTAAAATCCGTTTTTTGCCGATCGGTCAATTCCGATAATGCGACGGTGCGGGTAATGTCTGTGGTTCCGTCAAGATATTGGCCGCCGGAATCGAACAGCAAAAATCCGTTCTTTTCGATGGACAAGGCATTTTCTTCGGTAACATGAAAATGCACAATCGCTCCATGTTCTTTATACCCAACAATCGGGAAGAAGCTGATGCCTTTGTAATCGGGTTGTTTGCTGCGGAATTCAGTCAGTTTTTCAGCAACGGTAAACTCGGTTACCGGTATTTTACCCAGATTATTTTCCAGCCAGAAAAGAAATTCAAGCATCGCAACACCGTCTTTTCTCATGGCTTGCCTGATGTTCCTGATTTCTGCTTCTGTTTTGATGGCTTTTAATCTGCACGGAACCGACAAACCTTCGATGACCTTGCAAGATGTGGGTATATTCTTCAGAATAGCATGATTGGTGCGGTCGGGATCAAGTAAAATCTTTACAGTTTTGGGTAATTGCTTCAGGTAAGTTGGTAAATCGTTGTATGTTTTTATCTGGATTCCTTCTGTTTCCAACTTGATTTTTAATGCAGAAGGGAGTTTTGTAATTTCAACAAAAAGAGCAGTTTTTTCTTTAGAAATGGCAGCATAAGCCAGAAAAACCGGATTGCATTCAACGTCGTTTCCACGCAGGTTAAAAGTCCATGCCAGATCGTCTAATGCGGTAATGATTTGCAAATTGGCGCCTGATTTTTCCAATTCGGAGCAAATGGTTTCAATTTTTGTTATGCGATTGGTGCAGGCAAACTTCAACTCATGTTCATAGATCGCCGAATCGGGCAGGGGAGGGCGGTCAGTCCAAATGTCGTTGAGCAAATCACCCGATTCTTTCAGGGAAATTCCGGATTGATCCAGACTATTCTGGATGGCACGAAACTGATTGACAGAAATACACGATTCGTCGGTTCCGACCTTTGCTTTGGCTTTCAGGTTTACTTTCAGCCATTCAGCAGGTTCAGGATAACCCGGAGTTCGCATTTTTACGAGTTCAATTCCGGTTCCCGAAAGTTCTTCTTCGGCCTGAAGAAAATAGCGCGAGTCGGTCCAAAGAGCGGCTTTCTCGCTACTGACAATTACCATTCCGGCGGAGCCTGTAAACCCTGAAATAAAAGGCCGCGTTTGCCAATGTGCAGGCAAATACTCGCTTAAATGCGGATCGGTTCCATAAATAATGTACGCATCCAGACTGACTTCCTGCATTTTTGAACGCAGGTCGCTGATTCTTTTTTTAATAGTTTCCTTCACGTTGAATCAGTTCTTTGATGATGTTTTTCATGGAAACGGATGGCAATTCTTCCAAATCAACATCTTTGGGTTTATAGAATTCGAAGGATGAAATGTCGTCCATGGCAGTCATTTGGTGCAAACTTTCGGTCTGAGCCAGAAATGCCAGATCGAGCGTGTAAACTGAAAATCCGGAGAAAACATACTCGTTTGGATACGAACAAAAGTATTTCAACGAATGTATTTCGATACCCAATTCCTCCTGAATTTCGCGCATGGCAGCCTGTTCTGCGGTTTCCATCGGATCGATAAAACCTCCCGGCAAATCGAGTTTCCCGAAATGTGGTTCGATGGCACGCCGGGTGAAAAGCAATTCGCCCTTTTCGTTGAATAGCAAAACCGCCACTGCCGCCGATGAATTAACGAAAAAGTTAAAAGAACAGTCACCGCATTTAAACGAGCGGCTGCTGGTTGACGGAAAATTGGCCGATCCGCAGCGTGGACAGAACTTCAGGACATTAACAGGTTGAGTGTTTGAATTCATGAATTAATTGACGATTAATTTATTTACCATTTACTATTTACCGCTTGAATTATGCAATCGTAAATCGTAAATAATAAAATTGTAAATATTATTTGGTGATTCCCTGTGCTTTCATCCATTGTATAAATAACCCGGGCCACTGCTCAACCGGCAATCCGGTTTTTTTCATTCCGAATCCATGTCCGCCCGATTTGAAGATGTGCATTTCCGCCGGAATCTTGTATTTTTTTAGCGCCAGGTAAAACTCGATGGAATTGCGTGGCGGAACCGCCCCATCGTCATCGGCCAAAATCAGGAATGTAGGTGGCGTTTGAGCCGTAACATGCAATTCGTTCGAATATCTTTCAACCAGTTCCCATTTGTTTCCGTCTCCTATCAGATTCGTACGCGAACCCATGTGACCAAACTCTTCATTAAATGTAATCACCGGATACAACAACAGCATAAAATCCGGACGACAGCTTAATTTGCCCAATGCATCAGTTGCTGCAGGATTGCCGGTATCGAATTTTGTTCCGGCAGTCGAGGCCAAATGTCCTCCGGCAGAAGAACCAGCAACGCCAATTTTTGCGGGATTGATTCCCCATTCAGCAGCTTTTTGACGAACCAAACGCATCGCACGCTGTACATCTTTTAACGGAATTTCGTGGTGACCGTATGGCAAACGGTATTTTAGTACGATACCTGCAACACCTTTCTGGGCGAGCCATTCAGCCATATCGTAACCTTCATGGTCCATCGCTTCCATCCCATATCCGCCTCCGGGGCAAATTACAACTGCTGCACCTGTATTAACTCCAATTTTTGGCAAATACACGTAAATTTCTGCTTCAGAAACATTGCGTACCCTTTTTCCTTCAAATACTTCTTCGGGCAGTGTCATCCCGTTACTGTCAGGCGCGCCATTCGGCCATACTTTTAGTTTGAAATCCTGTGCCATGGTTGAAAAACTGATAATGACCGCTGTTAAAATTGTTAATGTTGTTTTCATGAGATTAAGATTTAGCGCCAACAAAATAATGGTCTTTGTCGGCAAAAAGAATATTGAA
>DAITNH010000426.1:0-3173 GCA_036834745.1 Prolixibacteraceae bacterium | reverse complement strand
AAATTCAATTCCAATTCGTGTCGCTTGTAATCCGGAAATTTGTACTTCGATAAATCAAAATTTTTATCCTGACTGAAACCTGCAAATGAGAGGAAAAGAATGCAAAGCAAAGTAGTTGTTTGTTTCATGTTTTTGGTTTTTGACTGTGTGAATTTTGGGTAGTAAAACATCGCTTTATTCAACAATAATAGTGCCGTTGTCTGTCATAATTTAATAGATTCATTTCATTTATTTATGTTTTTTAACAGTAGAAAGTGTGTTAAATCAATTGTCTGAAAGAAACCGAAAATTACAATCTATAAATTCTTACTTTTGTAGCCCAATTGAATACAAAAAGTTATGTCAGTCTATAAAGAAATAAAACGGGTTACTACCCATGTTCTTTCGGAGATGAAACTGAAAGGCGAAAAAATTGCCATGCTCACTGCATATGATTTCAGCATGGCCAAGTTGGTTGATCAGGCCGGAATTGATATCATTCTGGTAGGAGATTCGGCATCGAATGTAATGGCTGGCAACGAAACAACCTTGCCCATTACCCTCGATCAAATGATTTATCATGGTAAATCAGTAGTGAGAGCGGTTACCCGCGCGCTGGTGGTGGTCGATATGCCATTCGGATCGTATCAGGGAAATTCACTGGAAGCCCTCAATTCGGCCATTAAAATAATGAAAGTGACCCATGCCGATGCTGTAAAAGTGGAAGGTGGAAAAGAAATCATCGAATCGGTTGAACGTATTCTGTCAGCAGGAATTCCGGTGATGGGCCATCTTGGGTTGATGCCGCAATCGATCAACAAATACGGAACATACACGGTTCGCGCCAAAGAAGAAGTTGAAGCTCAAAAGCTGATCGACGATGCCAAATTGCTCGAAGAAGTCGGTTGTTTTGCCATTGTGCTGGAAAAAATTCCTGCCGCATTGGGAACCAAAGTTGCTCAGCAATTGAAAATCCCGGTCATTGGAATTGGTGCCGGTGGTGGAGTTGACGGACAGGTTCTGGTTGTTCATGACATGTTAGGAATTTCGCAATCGTTCTCACCGCGTTTTCTGAGAAGATATCTGAACCTGGCAGAAGAGATTCAGGGCGCTGTAAATTCATACGTTCAGGATGTGAAGTCGAAAGATTTCCCCAACGAACGGGAACAGTATTGAAAAAAGTTTCAGGTTTCAAGTTCCAGGTTTCATTCGCCAACTGACGGACAAGTTCCAAATTGAGTGAAGTTTTTGGATATTGAATATTCAATATTGGTTTTTGGATATTTTCTTTGTTAAAATAAAATGTTGTCTTTCGGACGAAATAGAATTAATCGAAATGAAAAAAGAAGTTATTAAAAAAAGCATAGAACCAGTGGTCAATCCCCTCGTGCAAAAGAGCAAAAGCAAAATGGAAGTAATTTACGAAGACAATCATATCATTGCCATTAACAAAGCCTGTGGAGAAATCGTACAGGGCGACAAAACCGGTGATGTAACTTTAATTGACAAGGTGAAGGAATACATCAAGGTAAAATATAAAAAACCGGGTGATGTTTACCTTGGCTCGCCTCACCGTTTGGACCGCCCTTCAAGTGGCGTGATCCTGTTTGCGCGTACCAGCAAAGCGCTTACCCGCCTGAATGAAATGTTTCAGGATAAAGACGCCATGAAAAAGACCTACTGGGCGGTGGTCGATGCACTTCCGGAGGAAGAAGAGGGAACTTTGCACCACTGGCTATTAAAGGACGAAGAAAAAAACAAATCACATGCCCACAACAAGGAACGCAAAGGTTCTAAAGAAGCAATTTTGCACTATCGCCATGTTGCAACGCTCAATCATTATCATCTGCTCGAAATTGATCTGAAAACCGGACGTCACCACCAGATTCGTGCCCAACTGAACCGCATTGGACTGCACATTAAAGGTGACCTGAAATACGGAGCTGCACGCAGCAACGAAAATGCCGGTATCCATTTACACGCACGCAAAATCGAGTTTATTCATCCGGTGACCAAAGTTCCTGTAAAAATAATTGCAGCTCCGCCGCAAAGGGATGCGATATGGAACGATTTGGTTCAGATAGATTACCTGAAAGATTAATATTTAAACTTCTGCAAAAAGTGACCCATGCGGTCGCGTTTGGTCTTCAGGTAAAACTGGTTGTATTGGTTGGGTTCAATTTCGATATTTACAGTCGAGACTATTTCGAGGTTGTATGCTTCGAGCCCAACCCGTTTAATCGGATTATTGGTGATCAAACGCATTTTGGTAATACCAAGGCTGCGTAAAATCTGCGCCCCAACACCATAATCGCGCTCGTCGGCATCAAATCCAAGATGAATATTGGCATCGTAGGTATCCAAACCTTCATCCTGAAGTTTATACGCTGCTATTTTATTCATCAAACCTATTCCCCGGCCTTCCTGCTGCATGTAAACCAAAACACCTTTGCCTTCTTTTTCGATCAGCGCCATGGCTTGTTCGAGCTGGTCGCCGCAGTCGCAACGTTTCGACCCGAAGATATCGCCAGTCATACACGACGAATGTACTCTGACCAGGATGGGTTCGTCAACAGCCCATTCGCCTTTTATTAAAGCAATGTGCTCCACTCCGTTCGATAATTGTTTGAACGGAATTACCCTGAAATTACCATATTTGGTTGGCAAGAAAACTTCGTCACCACTTTCGATCAGACTTTCATTTTTCAAACGGAAGGTGATCAGGTCTTTGATCGAGACAATTTTCAAGTTATACTTTTCAGCAAGCACCTTAAGTTCAGGCAAACGCGCCATACTGCCGTCTTCGTTCATAATTTCAATCAGAACACCGGCGGGACTCAGCCCGGCCAAACGAGCCAAATCAACAGCCGCTTCGGTATGACCGGCACGGCGAAGTACGCCCCGGCTGCGCGCCCTGAGCGGGAAAATATGTCCCGGACGGCCAAGTTCTTCCGGTTTTGTGTCTGCATTGGCCAGTGCGTTCAGTGTTTTTGCCCTGTCGCTTGCTGAAATACCTGTAGTACAACCGTATCCAAGTAAATCAACGGAAACGGTAAAAGGTGTTTCGTGCGATGAAGTATTGTTTCCGACCATCATTTCAAGTTCCAGTTCGTTGCATCGTTCTTCAGTAATCGGTGCACAAACCAGGCCTCGTCCGATGGTGGTCATAAAGTTAACCATTTCAGGAGTAACCT
>DAITNH010000425.1:0-3183 GCA_036834745.1 Prolixibacteraceae bacterium | reverse complement strand
AAATTTAATATTGAAGAACACCCGCACAAAAGATTAAATCCGTTAACGGGTGACTGGATTTTAGTGTCGCCACACCGTGCAAAACGTCCGTGGCAGGGGCAGGTTGAGAAGACTGTTTCGGATGAACGTCCAAGTTATGACCCGACTTGCTATTTATGTGCTGGAAACGAAAGGGCAGGAGGGAAGTTTAATCCACCCTACAAAGGAACGTT
The DNA here is from genome assembly GCA_036834745.1 of Prolixibacteraceae bacterium. Lineage (GTDB taxonomy): Bacteria > Bacteroidota > Bacteroidia > Bacteroidales > Prolixibacteraceae > Aquipluma. The sequence continues at coordinate 2,971 of DAITNH010000425.1, read as the reverse complement.
TACATTTACAAACGATTTTAGCGCGCTGTTAACCGATTCGCCTTATGGAATTGTGGATGAAGGAAATTTGTTTCAGGCAAAAAGCGAAACCGGAATTTGCAAAGTTATTTGCTTCAGCGACAACCATAGTTTAACCATTCCTGAAATGGAAGTGGAAGACATTCGGAAAGTGGTGGACGTTTGGTGCGATGAATATGCTGAATTGGCAGCGAATGAGATGATTAATTACGTTCAGATATTTGAAAATAAAGGGGCAATTATGGGCTGTTCGAACCCACATCCGCACGGACAAATCTGGTCGTCATCCTCGGTGCCAAGCGAACCCGAAAAGGAATCCAAAACACAAAAGGAATATTTCGAAAAACATGGAACTACCTTATTGGGCGATTACCTGAAGGCTGAACTCGCAAAAAAGGATCGCATTCTGGTTGAAAATGAGCATTTTGTTGCCCTTGTTCCTTATTGGGCTGTCTGGCCTTTCGAAACCATGATCATCAGCAAACGTCCGGTGCAGAATATCACCTTGTTAACCGATGCCGAAAGAACTGCTTTGGCTGATATCTATCAGAAGTTGACCATAAAATACGATAACCTTTTTGAAGTATCGTTTGCCTATTCAGCCGGCCTTCATCAGGCGCCAACCGACGGAAAAGATTATCCGGAATGGCATCTCCACATGCATTTTTATCCGCCTTTGTTGCGTTCCGCTTCGGTAAAGAAATTTATGGTTGGTTACGAAATGCTGGCAACACCGCAACGTGATATTACAGCGGAACAGGCAGCCCAACGTTTGCGCGACCTATCCGATATACATTATAAGAAACAAACCAGTAAATAATTAAACTCAAAAAAATTATGGCAAAAATTAATGCTTTAATCGAAAAGATTGCCGATGGAAAAAATCCATTGTTTCAGGAATTATATGGCGTGAATGAAGTTGTTCTGAAAGAACAGGCCGATCGTTATGCTTCGTTGATGAACGAATTTCAGAAAGTTTACGGATCTGATGATGTCGCATTGTTCAGTTCGCCGGGACGCACTGAAATAGGCGGTAACCATACAGACCACAATTACGGACGCGTGTTGGCCGGAGCTGTTAATCTTGACATGATTGCCGTTGCGGCATCAAACGAAACAAATGTTATCCGTATAAAATCTGCCGGATATCCTGAATTTCAGGTTGACCTAAGTACCCTGGCAATTGACGAATCTCAATTCTACACTTCTTCTGCTTTGGTAAAAGGAATTTGTGCGAGGATGAAACAGTTGGGTTACGAAATTGGTGGTTTTGACGCTTGCATTGATGGTCGTGTTCCAAAAGGTTCAGGATTGAGTTCTTCGGCATCATTCGAAGTGTTGGTTGGCGCCATCATTAATCATCTGTTCAATGACGGCAAAATGAGCGCTGTCGAGAATGGAATCATTGGCCAGTGGGCGGAAAATAATTACTTCGGAAAACCTTGTGGATTGATGGACCAAACCGCTTGTTCGGTGGGTGGATTAATTACAATCGATTTTGAAGATCCTTCGAAGCCAATCGTTAAAGAAGTAGATTTCGATTTTGTTTCAACCGGATTCGCATTGGTGATTACTGATGTTGGTGGTGGACACGATGATGCTGCATCGCAGGCGGAATATGCATCTCTTCCAACCGAAATGAAGGCAGTAGCAGCTGTTCTTGGCGCAAAAGTTTTGAGAGAAGTAACTTTGGAACAGATTGTTGACAAAATTCCTGAAATCCGTAAAATAACCGGTGACCGGGCAATACTTCGTGCATATCATTTTCAGGGCGACAATCAACGTGTTGTTGATCAGGTAGCTGCCCTCGAAAAAAACGATTTTCAGGCCTTCCTGAAAATGGTGGTTGAATCTGGATACAGTTCTTACATGTACAATCAAAACATTTTTGATGTAGTTCACAAAGACGACCAGGTTGTTTCACTGGCTTTGGCTTTGAGCGAAATGGTATTAAAAGGAAAAGGTGCATGGCGTGTTCACGGAGGTGGATTCGGTGGAACTATCCAGGCATTTGTACCGCAGGATTTACTGGATAAATATGTCGCAACTCTCGAACATGTCTATGGAAAAGGGAGTTGTCACAAATTATTTATCCGTGCCAAGGGATCGATAAAACTTGATTTGTAAATGCATTTTATTTTTCGCACTTTCGGGAACTCAAATTTAAACGTATCAACACAAATTTAAACGTATCAACACAAACACAAACATAAACTTAATAAATTAACAATCTAATTAGCTCAGATTATGACACAAGACAAAAAAAGTTATGCATTGCCGATCTTTATGATGATCCTACTTTTCGGTATGATCTCATTTGTAACAAACTTGGCAGCCCCTATGGGAGTTGTGGTAAAGGAGCAATTCCAGGCTTCTAATTTTTTAGGCATGTTGGGTAATTTTGCCAACTTTCTGGCTTATGCTATTATGGGAATTCCCGCCGGTAAATTATTGGAAAAAATCGGATACAAAAAAACTGCTTTGTTAGCCATCCTTATTGGATTTCTGGGTGTAGGAATCCAATTCCTTTCAGGTGTAGCTGCAAGTTTTCTGGTATATCTGCTGGGTGCCTTTGTTGCAGGTTTCTCTATGTGTATGTTGAATACCGTTGTGAACCCAATGCTGAACACATTGGGTGGTGCAGGTAAAAAAGGAAATCAACTGATTCAGGTAGGAGGATCATTCAATTCATTGATGGGTACGATGGTACCAATGTTGGTTGGTGCGTTGGTTGGTGAGGTTACAAAGGATACGGCCATTAAAGATGTGAATCCGGTAATGTTTATTGCCATGGGTATATTTGCGTTGGTAGGCTTCGTATTATTTTTCGTTGATATCCCGGAACCTCATGTTATCAAACAAAAAATCAAAGAATTTTCAAAATACAGCGCATGGTCATTCCGTCACTTTGTTTTAGGCGCTGTAGGAATTTTTGTTTATGTAGGTGTTGAAA
>DAITNH010000424.1:0-3227 GCA_036834745.1 Prolixibacteraceae bacterium | reverse complement strand
TAGTTTTTTCAGCCGTTTCAAATATTTCCTGACCAAACCATTTCAATTCCGTATCAGCATTCTTTTTATTGAATTCAATCAAATCGGTCAAAGAATGAACCTTCAATCCGGTTCTGGTTTTCAGGTAAGCATTCAGATCGGCTTTAAATTCTGAAATCAGAACCTGCCATTCAGCACCTCCCCATTCTTCCCGCTTTTCAAATTTCAGGTTTTCGTTGATAATTGCGCCACCATCCTTCATCTTTTGGATGGCTTCAGTCATTAATTTGTCCACTTCGGCACTAAACCCAAAATAGTCGGAAGCGATGCCAATCCGGGCATTTTTCAAACCGTTGTCATCCAAAGATGGTGTGTAATCCTGCGCTTTTTCAGCCAGCAATCCCAGTAAAACAGCAGCATCCGAAACGGTTCTTGCCATTGGACCGGCAGTATCCTGACTGTGCGAAATCGGAATGATTCCATCACCGCTCCACAATCCAACAGTCGGTTTGATACCCACAATTCCGTTAATTCCTGAAGGACAAACAATCGAGCCATCGGTTTCGGTGCCGATTCCAATCGCGCACAAATTGGCCGAAACTGCCGCACCGGTTCCCGAACTCGAACCGCAAGGACTTCGATCCAGACAAAACGGGTTGCGAACCTGTCCGCCTCGCCCACTCCATCCACTGGATGATTTGGTTGATCGAAAATTAGCCCATTCGCTCAAATTGGTTTTGCCCAGAAGAACAGCACCGGCTTCGCGCAATTTTTGAATGATGCCAGCATCATCGGGAGCAGGATTTCCAACCAATGCCAGCGATCCGGCAGTGGTTTGCATTTGGTCGCCGGTATCAATATTGTCTTTAATCAGCACCGGAATTCCGTGCAGCGATCCGCGCAATTTACCGACCATGCGCTCAACGTCCAATTTTTGGGCGATGGCAATCGCCTCCGGATTAATCTCAATAACTGCCCGCAATTCAGGTCCATTGTTGTTGACCAACTCGATCCGGTCAAGGTATTTTCGTGTAATTCCTTCGGAAGTCATTTTGCCCGAACTCATTTGCTCCTGAAGTTGGGAAATGGTCAATTCATTGATTTCGAAATCAGCATAATTAACTGGTGATTCGACTTTGGTTGCTGGTTGAACACATGAACTTAAAGGTGCAACTGCCAGCGTTCCGCCTGCTAAGGCTGCGGTTTTAAAGAAGTTTCGGCGTTTCATAAGCTTGGTGTAAATTGAAACGACAATTTAAGAAAAGTTCTGTTGGTTCTGTAAATTCGGGAAAAAGAAAAGTCAATCAGGATTTTAGCATATCCAATCGCCTCACAAAAGCTGTAAATATTGGTTTTCGAGCGTTACATTGAAATGGATGTCGGCTTTCAAGGCTTTAAATACTTTTAAAATAGTATCAATAGTGGCACTGTTTGTACTGCTTTCTAGTTTTGAAATTTGAGATTTTTGTACACCAACCAATTGTCCCAATTGCTCTTGCGTAAGGTTGCGCTCTTGTCTTGCCGTTTTAATCATTCGCCCCAAAACGTCCATACGAAGTTCGTATTCGTATTCGTCCCTCTCCGTTGTACCAACTTTGCCGATGTGTTTATCTTTCATTTCGGCCAGCGTATAGGTTTTCATTGCTGTATTTGCCATCGTTTTAATCTTTTTGTTTGTTTTCAAAATACTTCTTCCTGATTTTTATTGCACGTTCGATTTCATTTTTAGGAACTTTGTCCACTTTTTTAATAAAACCGTGTGTTGCAATAACCAAAGTTTCTTTACCATCGGTTTTGTCCCAAAATGCAAGTAGCCTGATTTGAAGTCCGGTATATTTTGTGCGAAACTCCCAGATGTCATCCTGCAATTTTTTGAAAAGTTTGGGATCGTTGGTCTGTTCGGCAAGGTCGATATTGTATAAAACTTTCTTCACCGTTTTTAGGTCTAGCCCGGCAATAAACTTGTCCACCTCTTCTAAAAATATGGTATGAAAGAAATGCATCAGTTTTTTAGGCAAAGGTAGTTAAGTTTCCAATTATTGCAACTTTTTAGTTTGGAATTTTCTCACAGCAATGTGAATTTAATAAAAAAATCAGGGTCTCATTGGAAGTGAATCCCTTACTAATCAAGTGAAACCTCGATTAAAAGCATCAGGCAACTTCATAAATAACCCCATTGGGTTGCCTCATTTTTTTTGATGCCTTGAGACCTATCCGACAGTGAGCATAACAAAACAACGAAACGCTTCTTAGTGCGGGACGCCCTCAATTTGTGAAAGTTTGAAAATTGTAAGCTGACCGACCGGTTAAATATTGCTTAATTAATTGGTTAAAACAGGTTTGTTTTGAATTGATGTGCCAAACTGGTTGAAAATGAATGGTAATGTTGGGCGGTTGATGCTGTATTTTACTGTGGCGCAAAAAAACATAAAAATACATATTGTATTTATATTCTTTAATTCCTATATTTAATGCAAATAATATAACAATAAAATGGGAACGCAAAAACTGTTAAAATTAGAGAAGGAAACGATTGGAGAATTGAAGATTATTACTGCCAAAGTAATGCTAAAAGTGTTAATTCTTATTTGGAGGATATGTTTCTTCATTTCAGTAAGGCTGAAAATAAACGATTTACAGCTTATATAATGACCGGAGAAGTTACAACTGCCAATTATGTGATTGATGATGGAATTTTATACGAACTACGAATTGTAGCAGCCAACCTTGGCATAAGCCTTAAAGCATATATGGAAGCGGTGATTACATGGTTGGCCAACGAACACCGCACCAATGGAAGGGTATGGATTGACGATACACCGGCGAGGGCACTGCCAATTCGGATGAGAAAGTAAAGGCATCACCCAAACCCGCCCCACAAAGAAAGGGCTTAAAGATTGCTTTGAACATGATTATAGATAAACCTTTAAAAACTAACGCGATGAAAAAACTGATTTTGATTTTGGGATTGTTGCCAATGATAATGTTTGCCCAAAAAGTTGAGAAAAAAAGCACCAAAGAAGTATTGGAGCTTAAAGATTGTGTCGCTAATTACTGTTTGATTACCATGGATGTTACGATGAGCATGGCGGCATCGTTGATTAATGCTGATATTGAAGTAGACGGAACAGAAACCTTGCGGTTTATTGAACCTTCGGGCGAAAAGAAAAAGTTTAAAACTCCAACAGAGGTACTTAACCCAACTTGCAGTTAATCCGAATGGAATTCTTGCTGTTCAATGAATTGGC
>DAITNH010000423.1:0-3229 GCA_036834745.1 Prolixibacteraceae bacterium | reverse complement strand
ATCATCTCAATTACAGCATGCAGGTCTTCCTGCTTCTTGACACAATACACGCAGGCTGTATGTTTGTAAGGGCGAAATGCATAAGCCTTCTGTGTTTTTGTAAATTTAGTTTTTGAAAAAGAAACGAAACAAAAACGAAGACTTATGCAAGCGAAAGGTACAACAATTGATTTTAACGGGCAAAACGTTTATGCCGGAATTGATATTCATTTAAAGAGCTGGAAGGTGACCATCATGTCAGGTGATCGGGAACATAAAACATTTTCACAAGATCCGAATGCTGAAACCCTGTGGAATTACCTTCGGAAGAATTTCCCCGGGGCAGTATACCATTCTGCATACGAAGCAGGTTTTTGCGGTTTCAGCGCACATCGCGATCTTGTGGGTTTTGGGATACTAAATCTTGTGGTCAACCCTGCGGATATACCCACCACCGACAAAGAAAAGAGGCAGAAGGAAGATAAACGCGACAGTCGAAAGATAGCCAAATCGCTAAGGAACGGTGAACTGGTGGGCATCTATATTCCGAGCAAGGGGATGGAAGAACTCCGGGGGCTGGTTCGTTATCGCAAAACGCTGGTAAAAGAAATTAGCCGCCATAAGTGCAGGGTCAAATCCTTCCTATATTTTAACGGCATACAAATTCCATTGGAGCTGGGCGGCAACTCAACGCATTGGTCCGGGAGGTTTACCCACTGGTTAAGGGAAGTCAAATTATCAACGGCACATGGCAAGATGGTACTTGACGACACGCTCGATACAGCAGAACTGCTGCGAAAAAAACTGTTAAAGGTCAACAGGCATTTGCGCCAGGTTGTCGGGAATGGGGAGTATTTGGAGAAACTAAGGCTATTGCAAAGCATCCCCGGAATCGGCCTGATATCGGCCATTACACTTCTGACCGAAATGGAGGATATCCTGCGGTTCAGGAACCTTGACCAACTTTGTTCTTTCGTGGGACTGGTACCATCAACCAACTCCTCGGGCGAAAAGCAGAACGTTGGCCGCATCACCAGGCGCAACAACCGTTTCCTGCGCAGCATTATTGTAGAGGCAGCCTGGATGGCATCGAGAAAAGATCCGTCCCTGTTATATTGCTATGGCTTACTTTGCAAGAGGATGGAACCAACAGAAGCAATCATTCGGATAGCTAAAAAACTTCTAAACAGAATAAGATATGTAATGAAAAATGAAACAGAATATGTACATTCAGTCATATAACATCAAAACTGGTTGTAAAAACTACTCCATGATAAAGAGACTGTTTTCCGCCCCTTGCGGCCCCTGACAGGGTGTCCGTTACACGCAGGCCACAGCTCTTATCTATAATAAATTGAACACAGAAATGCGGCTGGTTGAACCATGTCCGTTGATAGAAGGGTGTTTTTATAGACCGGTATTTGATACAAAAGAGGGGGACCCGAAGGTGAAGTTTTACACCGAAGGTTTAGAAATTATGCTGGGCTTTTGCCCAGCATAATTAAACCAAGAGGGGAAACCCTCAGGCTCTGTATTGCCCAAAGGTTTAGTGGTTTATAAAGTTAACTGACTGAATAATAGAAAAATAATAGAAAAATAAAGAATGAAAAATTTGGATTACAACATAGAAGGGGCGGATTGCGGGCGATTTCCTGTCAAGCCGAAATGCAGCCCGAGCGGAAAGATACCCACCGAAAACCACTGCTGCCGCACTTGACGGGTAGCTGATGTTATGGGCTGGGTTCCTTTTCATTGTCGTTTTGAGTCTAACCATTCTTGTTTGTTCCAGCTCACTGTTGTCGCGCCGACTGGGGCAATTTTAAAATTCGGATTGTCAACTTGAGCTAAAACAATGAGTCTTTCTCCAAAGAGTATGTGTCTTCTCGAATTGTCCGCAAACACGTCGAGTAGAATCTGTATTGTCTCAATGTCGATGCTGTCCAAATGATTAAAAACTACGATTTGCCCTGTCGCATTAATCTGGATGTAAGTCAAACAATCGTTTAAAGCGTCAAAGTTCTTCCCATAATAGTCAGGGAAATTCAACTTTTGTTTTAGCTGTTCGTGCATTTTGGTTTCATCAGTCCATAACCTACAATCAAAGTCCACGATGTTGTAATTTTCGTCTTCAAACCACTTTAAATCTTTCTTTAAAATCGACTTTTTCCAATATAAACTTATCCATCCATTTTGAAGAATGGACCAGTCTAGTCGTTGGAATATCTCTTTTATGTCGTTAAATGTTGCCATTGTCGATGTCCTGTTAACCTTGCCCATAACGTTTGACAATATAAATCGGTTGGGTTTTCGGGCTGCGTTCCTGTCCACCGACAAGAACGCTGAAGCGGGAACCAAACCCTCGTAACCAGCTGATTCCCAACTGTTTTATATTGTGTGTTGGGCGCTGGCATTATTTCATTTTATATTTAGGTTTCAATTCGCTGTAATAATAAATCAATCCAATAATCCATGAAAATGCTACGAATCCAATCAACCATAATAGTTTTTCAAATAGGGATTTACTTTCAGTTTTGTAAATCTCAATCAAGCCAATTACAATGTAAATCAAACTTATCAATAATCCAATAGATAACAAAAGTCTACCACCAGGCCAATGCTGAATTTTAAACATCGCACCAATTATTAATACTGAAAGACTAATCATTAAGCTGGTTTTGTACAATTTAATCATTTTGTTGTTGTTTTAAAATCATTTATATCGTTTAATTCCTTAATTTGTTTCTCAATCCATTTGCAGTACTCTTGCTCTTTAAAATCAAACCATTTTTGTCTGTATTGTCCTGAATTATCAATCTCGTATTTAAAATTCCGAAAAGGTTTTGATTTATTAAGTGCGTTTATCAACCGGTCTTGAATTTTTTTATCAGCTACTGTATCAATAAAATCGACCATTATTTGAAAATATTCTCGTGTTGGCAATTTATCAAACTCAACGTATTTATCAAAATTTGAATCAAGCTCTTCAGAAACGTCCTGCCACATCTCTTCGTCAGCATATGGATTTGAATCAAAATCAGGTAATGACTTTAATTCATCAGTCTCTGGATTGTAAAAGCATCTCATTCCACAATCCAAATTCTGATATATTTCGCGAATCCTATTTTTAGTCATTTTAATCATACCTAAAATATGTCGCAGTGGACTTTCTTATGCTTGCGCCCAACGTTTCGCAAAACCGAGTAGGCAAGGGGGATTTCACCCCAAGCCTCTCACAGAACCGTGCTTGATA
>DAITNH010000422.1:1371-3278 GCA_036834745.1 Prolixibacteraceae bacterium | reverse complement strand
AAAACGAAAAAGGCGAAATCATCTATTACAAAGAAACCGGCGCTGACAGCAAAGATTACCGCAAAGTATTCGATTTCTCGAAACTTGAAGCCGGTGATTATAAATTAGCTGCATCTATTGATGGTTCAACAACCGAACGTTCATTCAAAATCGGAAACAAGAACATCGCTGTAGGCAAGGAAAAAAGTATCATGGAACCATACTTTGCATACAAAGAAGGTGTGTTGAAACTTTCGTACCTGAATTTTTCAGAAGAAAATCTTAGTCTGAATTTCTATGACACAAACGAACTTGTTTACTCTAAAAAAATCGGTGACAAATTCAATGTAAACGAAGGTTTTGATCTTTCGAAACTGAACAAGGGAAACTATTCAGTTGTACTTTCAACAGACAGTAAAAGCTATACATACAACGTAAATGTGGAATAATCAATTCGCAAATCTCCTTTTAATTAAGTGAATGCGGCTTCTAACGGAGCCGCATTTTTTTTGAATAATAAAGCATTGATCGAAATTCGTAACCTGAAACGAGCCATTAGAATTACTTCTCACACAGAGAAATGATATATTGGCGAGTTCCATCTGACAATTAAAAAACAAATTATATACAGATGAAAAATGCCTCCTGATTCCCGTCCAAAATAAAAACTAAATTTGCAGCTCAATAATTCAGGAAAGTATGAGAAGGGAAGATGTTGAAATAATGGCTCCGGTTGGTTCGTACGAATCATTGATCGCAGCCATTCAGTCAGGAGCCGGATCGGTTTATTTTGGTGTGGATCAGTTGAACATGCGTGCCCGTTCGTCGAACAATTTTACAATCGACGATCTGAAAAAGATAACAGAAACAGCCCACTCAAAAGGAGTAAAAACATACCTAACTGTGAATGTCGTAGTTTTCGATACCGAACTGGATCAACTTCACGGGATTATTGATGCAGCCAAAGAAGCTGGGATTTCAGCAATTATTGCCTCCGATATTTCGGCAATTATGTATGCCCGCCAGGTTGGTGTCGAAGTACATATTTCGACCCAGGTAAATATTACCAATATTGAAGCCGTACGTTTTTATTCTCAATTTGCCGATGTGGTGGTACTTGCCCGCGAAATGAACATCGGCCGCGTTTGGGAAATCTCGAAACAAATCAGGGAACAAAATATAACCGGACCTTCAGGAGAATTGGTAAAACTCGAAATGTTTGTGCATGGTGCGCTGTGTATGGCTGTTTCGGGCAAATGTTACCTCAGCCTGCACGAAATGAACTCTTCTGCCAACCGCGGAAGTTGTATGCAATCGTGCCGCCGTGCCTACATTGTTACCGACAAGGAAACCGGTGCCGAGCTGGAAGTTGACAACGAATACATCATGTCGCCCAAAGATCTCAAATCCATTGGATTTCTGGATAAGTTGCTGGATGCAGGCGTTTCAGTGCTGAAAATTGAAGGACGGGCACGGTCACCCGAATATGTATATACCGTTGTTGAATGTTACCGCGAAGCTGTTAATGCTTATTTCGATCAGGAATTTACCGAAGAAAAGATTGCAGATTGGGATGAACGTCTGGCTTCAGTTTTTAACCGCGGTTTCTGGGATGGTTATTATCTCGGTCAACGGTTGGGCGAATGGAGCAAGAATTACGGATCACTGGCAACCCACCGGAAAGTATATGTGGGCAAAGGCATCAATTATTTTTCGAACCTGAAAGTCGCTGAATTCAAACTTGAAACTGGCCCGCTTAAAGTTGGCGACGAAATTTATATTACCGGACCAACTACCGGCTTGGTAAAAACCGTTGTTTCTGAAATTCAGCTCGATAAACAGTCGGTTGAGGAAGCTCCCAAAGGATCATACATTTCCATCCCGGTTGACACAAAAATCAGAAAATCTGACAAACTGTATAAAATTGT
>DAITNH010000422.1:0-1271 GCA_036834745.1 Prolixibacteraceae bacterium | reverse complement strand
TGCCCATTGATTATCGAGGTAAAAAACACCGAGGAATTCTACAGGGAACTCAAAAGTAATCAGCCAATTATTACCGAATTAAAAAGTATTAGGGAGGTTGATGAGCTGTTTTCAAAAATCGATCGGTTTAAAGATTTTGCTAATGATCATTCAGGAATTGGTAATCTACTAAAAGGAAAATCGATCATCATTTCGATCAATCCGACAGGCAAGAACCAACTCACAAGCCTTTATCTGGTGCAGATGAACGACCAAAATGAATCGAATTCAGCGACAGAAACTGTTTCGTCAGATTTGGCATCGCAATACACCATTACCCGAAAGAATTACGAAAACACCACCGTTTTTAATGCCCGATCGGCTGAACTCAATTTTTTCTACGCCTGTTCAAATGATGTTTTTATGGTCAGCGAAGACTTCATCCTCCTCGAACAAGCCATCAGGCAAACCAATTCGCAAAACCTACTCAACAATTTCGAATTTACCGAACTTTACAAAACCATCGAAGAGAATGCATTTGTAAACATTTTTATCAATCACCTTACTATCCATCAGTTACTTGCTAATTTTGTTTCTCCTGAAATCCGTAAAACAATCGGTCAGCTCGAAGCATATTCAAACTGGTCGGAACTTGATCTGGTGCTGAAACCTTCAGAGTTGGAAATAAACGGGTTTAGTTACACCAAAGATTCGAGTGATAATTATCTCAACATTTTTCGCAATCAGGAAGCACAGAAAACGACCATCGAAAAAGCCATACCGGCAAATGCAACCTACTTTGTTGCCCTTAACCTGAAAAATACAACCAACTATCTGGATCAGTTCGAGACTTACATCAAGTCAAACGGCAATTATTATCCACGGGAAATGAGCCTGATGGAGTTTCAGAAGAAAACAAAAACTGATGCAATCCGATTGTTCAAAGAGGTCAGTGGAACTCAGTTCGCAGGTGTTTATACCACCATCAACAAATCGAATCCGGAGCAAAACCGCTTTTTCGTTGCCGAAATAATTGACGAAGCGGATGTTAAGGAAAAGATTGGCAAAGCCGTCTCCGAATTTAACCGCACGACAAAAGAAGAAGCCGACAAGCTTCACACAAAATACAGCATTGACAAAAAAAATTCGTTCGACATTTATCGTCTGCCCATCAGCAACATGGCTGAATCGCTTTTTGGACGGGCATTCTCAGGCATCAATGGCAATTACTTTGCTTTGTACCGAAAATACCTTATTTGGGGCGATAACCTGCCCGGAATGAAAAGCTATCT
>DAITNH010000421.1:0-3346 GCA_036834745.1 Prolixibacteraceae bacterium | reverse complement strand
GTTGAAGAAATCAAATCTGTAATAAAAGATTTTCAGTTCATCGAAAAGAAAGATTTCAGTTGTTACGACGAACCTATGGTAGCAGAAAAGCTGGCGCTTGCAGGAATCCAAAACGTGATTATCTGCGGAATTGAATCGCATGTCTGTGTGCTACAAACAGCCATCGACCTGAAAGAAGCCGGTTATACTCCGGTTGTGGTAATGGATTGTGTTTCGTCGCGCTCGTTTGACAATGTTGATTTGGCCATGGAACGTTTCCGCCACGAAGGAATCATGATGACTTCATTCGAATCCATTCTTTTTGAATTGACCCGCAGTGCCAGCGCCGCCGAATTCAAGGAGATTTCGAAACTGGTAAAATAAAATATTTGTGGGGGGTAGAGACGCACGATTGTGCGTCTCTACGGCATCATCTCTATTTATTCACGTAGAAATACCTGATCCGGCAGGCTGTTCCTTTACTTTGAATGTTCTTTTCAGGCGAAACTTTGATTTCCAACCGATGCTTTCCGGATTTTAAACCATATGTCAACGTGTAAAACCAGGGCAAATGCAACTGCGAACTCCATTGGGTAAATAAATCCTGGGTTTTCCATTCGCCTTTATCAATACGGTATTCGATAATTCCGGCATCCAAACCTGAAGCGACCGCAATTCCAACGGCATTTCCTTCAAAATCGAATTTAAGGATTCCGCCCGGAGCTTCAGCTATCAGCATCGGAACGTTTGTAAAATCAGCTCGGGTTCCTGTTTTATCTGACGGTGTCCAGTTTTGATCCGCTTTCCAGCCTTTTGCAATTTTATTCTGAACGTCCGGAATTAACACACCCTTGTCGTAACATGCTTCAGCCAGTTTTGCCGGAAGGGGGTAAGCGGTCAGCTTATCGTCATCGGCCACAAAGCCACTCCAGCATTCATCCATAAACGATTTCATCGACTGAAAATAAATGTGCTGCCCGAATGGGGAAGGATGGAGGTTTTTGAAATCCTTTTCCCATGTAAATTCACCATTATCAATCCGGTCGGTCACTTCTTTGGCCAGATTGATCGTTGAAAGGCCGTAATGCACTGCTACTTTTTCGTGGTTCAAAATTTCAGGTGGAATAATTCCTTTGCGGTATTCCGTCATCTTTTCCGGATCAACAAAGTGCATCATCACAATGTCCATCGCCGGGTTCGATTCGCGTGCATGACGAACAATTCCTTCCATTCCCAGTACTTGTGTTTCGGGACCAAATCCATTGACCCGGTCGTTAACCGCGGCATCTTCAAACAGCAAATCAACTTTCCCCCTGACCAACACATCACGCTCAAACCGGAAAGCGCCGGGAGTACTGCCCATCGACGAAATTCCGGCAGCAATAAATTCAAATTTGGTTTCAGGAAAACGTTTTTGTAAATATTCGCAAATGCTGTCGCGCCAGCCACCGCCCTGTGTAATTGAGCCGCCCAAAAATGCCACACGCCCTTTCTTTTCGCGTTCGAAAACCATTTGGGCATTATGCAATTTGTTACGTAAGGTATGGAATGTACGACTTTCGAGTTTTGGGTTTACTTCCGGATAGCTGTTGCAGATAAAATTGGCTCCGGCCGTCAGGTCGTCAATCGGAAAATGATGGCCTTTAAGTGTTTGTTTTCCGAGCGTGTTGGGGTAAATGGCGACTGGTCCGCCTAAGCGGATGTATTTGTCAGCTAAAATATAGGTGTTTTCATCTGAAGGTACAACGCTGTCGTGTAACCCGATAGAGAAAAACAAAGGAACTTTGGCTGCTGCCAGTTTATCAAGATTGTCAATCGGATTATCGGCATATTCCAGTGCTTGTTTTTCACTGGCAAAACCATAAATTTCCTGAAGTTGTTTCCACGAAGCCGGATCTCCCGGGCCAGAACCTTTGCCGCCCGGCCAGCTTTTAAAATCGCAAACCGGAGCTTCGGCATAAATACAGCTTACCCGTTCAGGCCAACTCTTTGCAAAATTAAACACGAATAATCCGCCTCGACTGACACCTTCCAGTGCCACTTTTTTGTTGAATCCATATTGGCTGGTCAGGTAACTGTAAAAGTTGTTCCATACTTCCATGGCTTTGGGTGAGCCAAACATTCCGTCGGTATTCACATACACCACATGAAAACCTTTGCGGATCAAAATGCTGTCCATTTGGTAATGCCATTCGGGGAAACGGGCGCGCCAAATCCACGGTTTGCCTGGTGCGGCTTTATCGGGAACAATGACATGTGCATTCCGGCGATCGAATTGAAAATCGTAGCGTGTAAAACCATACCAGTTCGATTGTTTTCCCGGATATTGTGCCTGAATTAAATCACTTTCTTTTCCGGTCAGCACTTTGAATATGGCTTTGGCCATCAGTCCGGCACCTTCGGCATTGGGGTGAATCTGGTCAGGAAATAAACCGGCTTTTCCTGAAAGTGCTGTATATAAATCGATAACAGAAACATTTTCCTCATTGGCGAGCTTTTCCACTGCCGGAATTACCCCATGAACAATGATCGAATCGTTGATTCCCCAGCGGTTACCATAGGCCGGAACTGGCTTGCAGATGTATATTTCTGGGTGAGACGACAGCGCTTTCAATTCTTTGACCATCGAACGGAAATCAGGTAAAAACTCTCCGGAATATTTCCAGTTCTGTGGTTTGGTGTCGTTGGTTCCAAGCTTGATGATAACAACATCTGGCAAAAAAGCTTTGGCTTGTGCATAGGCCTCTTCCTTCCAGAACGGGAAATCACCCTTTTTCAAAAGAGTTCGACCGCCAACACCAAAGTTGCGAACTTCCCATTTTTCTCCCAGCATTCGCGCCAGTTGCGAAGGATAGGAATCACGTGGACGATCAGAAATTCCGGAGCCATATGTGATGCTGTTGCCTATGCAGGCTACTTTAATTTTGGCAGAATATTGCGAAGGGTCGATGGGCTGTGCAATTGCATATGTAAAAATCAGGAAGAGGCAGAGTGCTGAAAAAATCTTTTTCATCCGAAAATATCGTTATTAATTAATTGATTATTAAGCGTTCGGATGGAACTCCATGCCAGAAGATTTCCAATTCGAACTAAATTTTCATCCTATTTTTGTGCCGCCACCTTAAAAATTATTTCTGCGGCATGTTCGTTTCATTCGTTTATCGATTGTAGGTTGGTTTGAGTTGCTTGAAATTTAAGGCTAAAACTATTCATTTCTATCGAAAACAGATTGTTAATTCGGATTTTATTAGACAGTCAGATTTTCAATATTTCAGAAATAATTGTATATTTTCATCGCCTAATTCATTATTGATTAAACGATTTCATCAGATTGAAGTCAAAAGGAAATTCTTTATAAAATCATAAA
>DAITNH010000420.1:0-3380 GCA_036834745.1 Prolixibacteraceae bacterium | reverse complement strand
AAATAAGAGTGTGCCTTGCTGATATAAATAAGGAAAAAGAAAAGTCCGGCAAAAATTCCTGCCATCATCAATACAGGAAATCTCCATTCTTTTGGTGGAAGTAGTTTAAAAATAAATTTCATAAGTCTGCACTTCAATGTTATTTCTGGCAAAATCCGGTTCAGAAAATGTGAAACCACCTGATTTTTAATTTGCAGGATAAAGGTAGGTTTATTGGAAGTAACAAATTGTAACCGATGTTACAATTTATAATTGTTATTGAACATGCGGACAAAAAAGAGACTGTCTAAAAAGTCCTGGATCCAGTCATCCTGAACTTGTTTCAGGATCCCATCGCATTGTATATCAGACCCCGAAATAAATTCGGGGTGACCAGATTCGCGATAATTTTGACTTTTCAGACAGCCTCTTCTGGATTTATTTACTGAATTTTTCTATCCGGATGATCTGCTTTCCGGAGAACATCTTACAGAAGTAGATTCCCTGCCGGAGTGAATTTACGTTCAGGCTGATCTGCTGACCTGAATCGACATCATAGAACTTTTGCGATGAAATTGTTCTTCCGGCGATATCGCAAATTTCGAGCTGCATTTCATTTAACCGGCTTCCGGAGTAATAAATATTCAGCACATCTTTTACCGGGTTGGGATACAGTTTTACCGATGTCGCGGCGTGATCTGGTTTGACTCCCGTAGCCATTGTTTTCATCGAAATTATTTCAGAATACACCACATTTCCGGCTGCATCTTTAAGAATCA
Organism: Prolixibacteraceae bacterium; assembly: GCA_036834745.1. GTDB lineage: Bacteria > Bacteroidota > Bacteroidia > Bacteroidales > Prolixibacteraceae > Aquipluma. The sequence goes on along the minus strand of DAITNH010000420.1, from coordinate 2,622 downwards.
TGTTCGATTCGCTGGTTCCGCAGTTGATTAAATTCAGCGGAACACTGTCGTTTTTCACAATCGTTCCGTCGCAGAGGCGCCATTCAACGGTTAAGTCTTTGTTGTCCATGTCGAACAGAATGAACGGATTGTCTCTCGTTCCGGTAACCCACCAGTTAAACGGGGCTTCGGTCACAGTGCCATCCGAATTGAATACGAAGGTACCCGAAACATAGGTGCCATCAGGTGTTACCGCTTTTACCGTGTACATTTTTGTAGGGCACAGGCCTTTTACTTCCTGACCTTCGGCACCGGTTGACCAAACGTATTTGTCGGCTTTAACCAACGAATCGTTCATGTAAACCTGGGCTTTTGCCCAACCTGCGCACGACGACATTTGTATCGGGAAGCTTGATTCGTAGCGCATCGAGTAAATGTTGGCCGGTTTGGTAACGTATGTTGTATCGGGTTTTACTTCGGTAACATAAATATCAATGGTTTCGCACCAGGTCGCAACACAACCGGTAGCTGTTTTCACCGTCAGACATACTTTCCTGAAAGGATTTGGATCTCCCGGAATACTGTCTTTTACAATCGGTAAATTGAAAATATGGGTCGGATTGGCTTCGTCGCTGGTATTTCCAGCGCCAAAATCCCAGTGCCATCCGGTTGGTTCAGGCCATGCTTTTGAATAGAAATCCAATACCAATGCCGGGGCAAAAGTTTTGACATCGTAATTGACCGAGTATCCGAAAATTGTTTCGCATTCAACAGGTTTGGGATCGGCAGGGTCAACCGGTTGATCAGGATTGATAAGATAAACCGCCTCACAGAAAGTATCGGTGCAATTGTCGGGACCGGTAACCGTAAGGCATACTTTACGATCAGGCCGGGAGAGGTCGAAAGTTACGATTGGCTCTTTTTCGGTGCTGATTTTTCCATCGTCGAATTGCCACGAATATTTCAACGATTCGCCGTCCGAGTGGTTGGTCAACTGAAACGAAGCGGTTCCTGCAATCGAATCATAAGCAGTTTGATAGTACTTGAACCCAGCTTTACACGATGGTTGAACGTAGGTAGTTCCATCCATAATGTTGATGATTACGGAGTAAAAGCTTTTGCATGTGTCGGAAGTCAGAACCGTTAGGCTGACAGTGCGGTAAGGATTGATTTTTACGTTTGGACTTTCTAAAGGGTAGGTAAACACAAACATCGGATTTTGTTCTGTGCTGGTATTTCCCTCGCCAAAATCCCAAAACCAAAAAGTTACTTTTCCTTCTGAAGTGTCGTAAAAATTAATGGCTGTTGCAGGTACAGGCGACATCACTTTGTCGTTAACTGCATATTTGAATGCCGCTTTGCAATTTCCATCTGTAATACTGGTCTGCGCATTGGTTATCATACCCGATAACAGCAGTGCGATAAGTAAAAGTTTTCTCATAAGATCAGTTTTTTGAACGTTGATATCTTCATAGACGTGTCAACTCAAAAAAAGGTTGCGCTATAAAATCAGCAAAATTATTGAAGGCAACCGAGAACGAAAAATGTTGTAATATCCTGATCATATTGCTCATAGTTCATCCGACCAGTCAAATACCAAATCCTTTGATAATGTTTTGTAAAATAATTTTTAATTCGGATTGAATATCATAAATTTGGAAGCCTGTAGATTGAAAGAGAAATTATTGCAGATATAGAGATATAGAAAAATCTGAGATACCATTATAAGACACCTCAACAATAATACATGAAATTATGTCTGAAAAAGAAATCAATGATATAATTGAAGAAAATTTGCCCAAGGAAATAGACGGGTTTACAAGAAGAATAGGTGTATTTAATAATTTTAGTACAATTATCTATTCTAAAGATGGAAGTTTTTTAGGAAATCACTTTATCGGAAACATCGCAAGAGATAACGAAAATACACCTATAGAACACTTTGCCAAAAGTGTGTTATTTGAAGTTACTGGTAAAAATTTGGAAGAATCCTACCATAAAATCAAGGATAAATTAGATTTGAACAATAAAGTGAAAGCTGAATTTTCAAAAAATGTAATGTTTGGTTTTAATCCTAATTTTGAATACTCAGACGGAACGAATAAACATTTTCTAAAGTTATTTGAGATATATTTAGTGCTTGATATGAATTCTGATTCCCAATTTTTTTGCATTGTTACAATAAATCCATCTATTGATTATCTTTATATTTTACCAATAATAAAAGACCTTAAAAAGCAAATAGGAGAACATAAATTCATCAAACTTTCAGGAGAAGACTTTGACTATGAAGATTTTGATTTGCCGAGAACAGTTCATTTATATTCTTATGATTTTGACCAAAAGAAAGAAGAAATCAGAAAGGTTTTTAAAAAACATGGATGGAATGTAAAATTCAAGGATAAATATGAATTCGAAAAACAAGCAATTCTGAAACAAGAAAGAATAATTTTATGTGAAGGCAAGAACTATAAAATTCTAAACAACCTAAAGATTCATAATGTGATTTTCTCCGAAGAACACAATAGCGTTTCTATTTTTCAGAATATTAAAACAAGAGAAAAATATTGTCTGAGAGACAAGGATTTCCTTCTTGATGAGGAAATTAAAAAATTGAAACAGGTATTCCCGAAATACTACATT
>DAITNH010000419.1:0-3389 GCA_036834745.1 Prolixibacteraceae bacterium | reverse complement strand
CGGACAACTGCTACCGGAACTGCTTTTGTTGCTACCTCCGGATGGTGGGCTGTTAACAAGGCCAATGCTACCAGTCTTCAACAGATAAAATACTGTTTTCAATCGGAACGCGAAATTCCTGTAGCCTACAAAGTTGATATTGTGGTAATTGGCGGATCGACTGCCGGAGTTGCTGCTGCTGTAACTGCCGCAAAAAAAGGAGCATCCGTGTTTCTGGCAGCTCAGGAGCCTTATCTGGGCGAAGACCTTTGCGGAACTTACCGCTTTTTCAATGGTTCGACCAAGTCGGAGTTGGGGCTAAAACTGTTCGGAAATGGTCAGCCTACACCGATGCACATTAAACGCACGCTTGATCAGGAATTAATCAGTAACAAAATAGGCTTTCTGTATTCGACTTATGTGACTGATTTGGTGTACGGCGAGAATAAAAAGATTGCCGGGGTTGTGATTTCCAATCGATCTGGCCGTCAGGTAGTGCTGGCTAAAACCGTGATTGATGCTACGCCACGTGCGATGGTAGCACGAATGTCGGCAGCAAAATTCGCTGACTATCCTTCAGGGAAACATGAATTTGGTTACGTGGTAGTTGGCAACGATCCAAAGAGTGCCTCCGGATTAACACTGGTTGACGATACTCAAAAAATTCATATTAAAGATAAAATCTACTCCGTTTATGAATACCGTGTGGCAGTTGAGATGCCCGATGCTTCGATGGCTTCGTTTGCCCGCGCTGAGCAAATTGCCCGCAATTTAACCTGGGATCCCAACCAGGTGGAAGCCTCCGACTTGCTGTTTCAGGTTCCGCCCGATTCGGTGATAGGACAAAAAAATATAGAAGAAGAATCTCCGGATTTAGAACAAATCAGTCTAAAAGCTTTTCAGCCTAAAAAGGTGGAGCGTTTATTCGTTTTGGGTGCTTGTGCCGACATCTCACGTAAAGCTGCAGCGCAGTTGCTGCAAGCCGGAGCAATGATTCGCATTGGAGAACGCATTGGAGAAGAAGCCGCGATGCAAATTGTGGGTATTCGCGATGCTGCCAAACTGGTGGTTCAGGGGAAATTGCTTCAGGAGCCTAAAACTGGTGATGTAGGCGAATTGCTGGCTGGTTTGCGTCCCACGCTGAACATCGGTGTTGTGAAAGCTGAATCGACGCATTTACCTGTACTCGGAACCTACGATGTCGTTGTGATGGGTGGCGGAACTGCCGGCGCACCGGCTGGACTGGGTGCAGCCCGCAATGGAGCCAAAACACTGGTGATAGAATATCTGCACGGCTTGGGAGGAATTGGAACACTTGGAATGATTGGTCGCTATTACCACGGATATAAACATGGCTTTACCAACGAAGTCGATGCCGGAGTGAAAACTCTCGGTGGCGAAAACGAGCGGCAGAAAAAACGTTTGGATGAATGGGTGTTCGACTGGAAAACCGAATGGTTCCGCTCCGAAATACGCAAAGCTGGTGGCGAAATCTGGTTTGGTGTGATTGGCATCGGTGCTTATGTAGAAAATAAACAGGTAAAAGGTGTGGTTGTCTCAACGCCTTATGGACGTGGTATTGTGCTGGCGAACACCATTATTGATTCTACCGGCAGCGCTGATATTGCCATTGCTGCGGGCGCCGGATATTCTTACACCGACGGTACGAATGTGGCCGTTCAGGGTGCCGGAATGCCACCAAAGAACCCAAACGACTTTTACAACAATACCGACTGGACATTTACCGACGACTCGGATATGATTGATGTGTGGGCCACCTTTATCGTCGGAAAAGAAAAATTCAAAGATCAGTTTGATCTGGGAAAACTGCCCCAAACACGCGAACGCCGTCGGATGAATGGTGACTTTACTGTTTCGGTTCTTGATGTTTATAACGGACGAACTTATCCCGATACAATCTCTATTCACGAAAGTTCGTTTGATACCCACGGCTTTACAGTCGATCCGTTTTTTGCACTGAAACCACCGGCACACAGCGGGGTGGATGTGGTTGCCAATGTGCCTTTTCGTGCTTTGTTGCCAAAAGGATTGGAAGGAATTGTAGTTACCGGATTAGGCGCTTCGGCGCACCGCGACGCGATGCCAGTAATCAGGATGCAGCCTTGTTTGCAAAACCAGGGTTATGCGGTTGGAATGGGCGCCGCTATGGCTGCGGCCAACAATCAGCGCATCCGTTACATCGATATTAAAAAGCTTCAGAAAGAACTGGTTAAAATCGAAAGTCTGGAACCACGTGTACTAACCGATCATGACAATTACCCACCAAAGTTTGAAGACGTGCAGAAAGCATCTAAAACGCTGACACATGAACTGGACGGGCTGGAGATTGTGATGTGGGACACTGAAAAAGGAATTCCGGTATTAACTGATCAGCTCAATCTTTCAGGGACTCAGGAAGAAAAACTGGTGTACGCCCGAATTCTCGGAATGCTTGATAATAATGCCGGATGGGAAGTTCTGCAAAAGGCAGTTGACGGATTTGAGGGATGGGACAAAGGTTGGAACTACACAGGAATGGGACAGTTTGGCATGAGCATGAGCTACCTGGATAGTCTGGTAATCGCTTTGGGAAAATCGCGCAAACAGGAAGTGTTGCCTTCAATCATTCGTCTGGCAAAATTACTCACTCCTGAAAGCGAGTTCTCGCATTTCCGCGCCATTGCTGTAGCTTTCGAGACCCTGGCCAGCGAACTTCCGGCCAAAGTGCTGTTCGAATTGCTGCAAATGAAAGGCATAACTGGCCATGCAATGACGAACATTCAGAAAGCCATTCAGGATACACCGGCCAAAAGTACCGATACCAGCACCCGAAACAATGCGTTGCGCGAAATTATTTTGGGTCGGGCACTCTTCCGCTGTGGCGATTACAATGGATTGGGTAACCAGATTCTGAATGATTATGCCAAAGATTTACGCGGACACTTTTATCGTCATGCCACTGGTGTGCTGAAAATGGGCGCATCGCCAAAAGAAAAGAAACTGGAATTGTAAGAAACTTTTACTACAAAGCATGATCACATTTTTTATCTCCATTGCCATCCTCGTTCTGGGTTATTTTTTCTATGGAAAACTGGTTGAACGGATTTTTGGTGCTGACAAATCGAGGCAAACGCCGGCCATGACCATGAACGATGGAGTGGATTATCTTCCGTTGCCAAAGTGGAAAACTTTCCTGATTCAGTTTCTGAACATTGCCGGATTAGGACCAATTTTCGGTGCTGTTGCCGGTGCAATGTGGGGACCTGTGGCATTTCTTTGGATCGTGCTGGGTTCTGTTTTTGCGGGTGCGGTACACGATTATTTCTCCGGAATGCTTTCGGTAAAGCACAAAGGACTGAGTATTCCTGAAATTGTCGGAATTTATCTGGGTGTCAGCGCCAAACAGTTTA
>DAITNH010000418.1:0-3408 GCA_036834745.1 Prolixibacteraceae bacterium | reverse complement strand
TGCCTGCCCGCCGTTTCATTCCGCTCCCCTTTGGCTTTCCTTCCCACAGGCCAGAAACTCAAAGCCAAAACGGGAAGCTCCATTCCACCCAACCCCATTCGCTACATTGCATTCAGTCAACACCCTTGCTTTTCCCCATGCCAACCAGCGGTATGCCCTGCGTAGTGTTCACCCCTGAACCCCATAATCCACAAAAGCCCCACCGCCCTTTAATGGTGCAGGTAAAAATAAAGAAGCATTCCCGCAAGGCCATGTGCTTGCAGCCGGTTCGTTTCACTCATTCAACCGTTCCGTTCGTACCTCACTACACTATTTCATTCGTTCACCTCACCAGCTTCAGCACCCCACGTGTAAGTGTTTCGTTCCTCAACACCCACACCTTTCCCTGCCCACAACAACAGCATTTCAGCTTATTTTTACCTGCGAAGTGTTTGCCCCATAAAACCCACGCGAACCGATCATTATTGCTTTAAATAGCCAATAATGGACATTCCATCATGCTATTGAAATGAGAATAACTGCCCACGCACCTCCCGGCACCAGTTATTTCCCATTTCAACAGCACATCATCATCATACCTGAAATTTGACATTTCTTTTTTTGAAAAAGGATTTTTACAGTCTTTATCTCTTTGTGACTATAGATAAAAAACTGAGAAAGAGAGGGAAGAAAAACATTGTGAAAATCAAGGCAAATAGATGCACATAATACAGTAAATCAATAATATAACTACTGTATATCTACCTTTATACTCAAAATGATTTGGTCGTGTTTGGGTCATACCAAGTCCACACCAAGTCCAAGTAAATTTTTAGTAAAAACATTTAAAAAGTTTAGAAATGGGAACTATTAAAAAAGGTATTTTAGGTGGTTTCTCCGGAAAAGTGGGAACAGTAATCGGCGGCAATTGGAAAGGCATAGACTATATGCGCAGTAAAGCTGCAAGTGTATCAAATCCTAAAACAGAAGCACAACTGGACCAACGAGCCCGGTTTGGTGCTGCTCTCAAATTCTTACAACCGTTAACCTCTTTCATCAGGATTGGTTTTAAGAATTACGCTGTGAAAATGACAACTTTCAACAGTGCTATGTCTTATAACCTGAACAATGCACTTTCAGAAATTTATCCTGATTATTTCATTGATTATACAAACGCATTGGTTTCACGAGGTAATCTGCCAGGAGCCTTAAATCCCCTGATTGTATCAAATACGCCAGGTGAAATCACTTTCTCTTGGACAAACAATTCTCATGGATCAAATGCAAAGGCTAACGACAAAGTATTATTGGTTGTTCTTAATCCTGCGAAACAACGAGCAGAGACCATTGTAGCTGGGAATACCAGATCTTCTGAATCCCAAGTCATAACAGTTCCGGAAACGTACACAGGCGATGAAGTTCAATGTTACATCGCATTTCAGGATGAGAAACAAACTGTTTTATCAAACAGTGTTTATGCTGGGGCAGTTGTTGTAGCTTGATTCTTATCAAGAACCAAAGGTTAGTAAAAACCGCTTTCTTTCAGAGAGCGGTTTTTTTTGTTAGTTATTTTGTTAGTACAAATAAAAAATCACTTACAAATCTAATTGTAAGTGATTGATTTTCAGTTGTCCTGTCAGGTCTCGAACCTGAACTCTTCTGATCCAGAATCAGACGTGTTGCCAATTACACCACAGGACAATTTTCAAAAATTATAACCAATATCATCTGCCTTAAAATAACAAAATCAATTGGTTAAATTTGTTGACCCACTAAGGCTCGAACTTAGACTCTACTGAACCAAAATCAGTTGTGTTGCCAATTACACCATGGGTCAATCCTTAGTTGTCTTTTCTTTAAAGACGGTGCAAAATTATAAAAATTATTTTTTTAGCACCTTTTTTACCCGTAAATTTTCACTTAACCTTTAAAACAATCTATATGTACTTCATCTTCAAAAGATAAGATCCGTTTGATTTTGGAAAACGAGCCTAAGTCAGTGTCATTTGGGTGCAGTATAAATTGAATGTTAAGATTACCTACAATACATTTGATATAATTGACGGATGTTGTGATTTGCCATGTAAATTTGCATGACATAAAGCAGGGCTAACTTATTAGAATCAGATTTCATATGATAGAATTTTTTCAGGAGAATAAAAAGATTGCAAAGGTTATTACTGAGGTGGCAGGTTTGGCAAATTATCTCTGGCAAAAAGGTTGGGCCGAGCGAAATGCAGGTAATATTTCGGTGAACCTCTCGGAATTGATGACCGACAATGATTTTGAGCTGGATCATTTCCCGATGTTTCAACTGGAGCGCAGTTACGATTCGTTGGCAAACCTGTTTTTTTTTGTTACCGGAACCGGAAAACGTATGCGCGATTTGGCCATCAGTCCGATGAAAAATGCCTGCATCATTAAGATGAACAAAAAAGGGAATGCCTACCATATCATTACCATGAAGAAGAAGAACCTGTATAATTTCAGGCCAACTTCAGAATTGCCAACCCATCTGGCCGTTCATAATCTGCTCGTAAGCACTGGCTCGCCAAACAAAGCGGTTGTGCATACCCATCCGAACGAGTTGGTGGCAATGACCCAGATACCGAAATTTCAAACTGCCGAAATGCTGAACAAAACGTTGTGGGGAATGCATCCTGAAGCATTTGTGTTTGTTCCGCACGGAGTATTTCTCGTTCCGTACATTTTGCCCGGAAGCCATAAAATTGCTGATGCGACCATCGAAGGTTTTAAAAAAGGCCATGAAGTGGTGATTTGGGAAAAACATGGCGCTTTTGCCATCGGAGAAACTGTTTCCGATGCTTTCGACATGATCGATATTCTTTCAAAATCGGCTCAAATCTGGTTTATGGCTATGCAAACCGGCAACGAACCGGAAGGTCTGAACGACGAACAGTTGGCAGAACTAAAAGCAGCTTTCCTGAAAAAGTAACAATCTGCGCTCAGTTTCTGGATAAATGGTTATTTTTAGCACGTTGATGTCAGTCATCGGATCAATTGGATGATCGCGGAAATCATTTTATTAAACTGAATTGCTTTTTTTTGCGGCTTGATCCGATGACGAAAATGCCAGTAAACAAACAATAAAAATAGAAAAACGATGCAAAACTTTTTTGTCAAATCACACGGACTCGGGAACGACTATTTTGTGCTCGACCAGGCCGGAATATCTTTCGGCCTAAACGAGAAAAATATACGGTTGCTTTGCGATGTCCATTACGGAATTGGTTCCGATGGAATTCTACTGAAAGTAGCTTCAGAAAAAGCCGATTTTGGATTGAAAATTTACAATCCCGACGGTTCAGAGGCCGAAAAAAGTGGCAACGGACTGCGTATTTTCGCCAAATATCTGTACGATTACGGCCATACTTCAGGAAAAATATTTACCATCGAAACGCTTGGCGG
>DAITNH010000417.1:0-3460 GCA_036834745.1 Prolixibacteraceae bacterium | reverse complement strand
GGGATAATTATTTTCAATAAACCTTATTAAACGAGGCTGCCTGCGAAGGTGGCCTTGTTTTATTTAGTGAATTCTGTTTCTGAATTATTTTAGGAGCAATTGATCAGATCATTAAATATAGTATGATGTATCGTATTTTAATCCGGAGTTGGGGAGTTTTAAAGTTTTGTTTTCTTTTATTTATTTTAGGTTCATGTGTTCATGATTACGAATACAGATATTTTCGATCGGAAAAAATCAACCGTGAATATCAAACCAAAAATGTAATTGTAGTGATAGTTGATGGTCTCAGATATACGGAATCATGGGGTGATTCTACACAAAAGTTTATGCCACGTATGGCAAACGATCTGGCTAATATTGGTGTGATTAATACCAATTTCTACAACAAGGGCGACACCTACACCTCTGCAGGGCACACCAGTATTACAACCGGGATTTACCAAGCTTTAGACAACAGTGGGGCAGAGTTGCCTGAAAATCCATCTGTATTTCAATATTGGAATCAGGCTTACGGGAATGATTCTCTTAAATCGTGGATTATAACAAGTAAAGATAAACTGGCTGTCCTGGGCAATTGTAAAAACCCTTATTGGACCAATAAATTCAAGCCTTCGGTAAACAGTGGAGTTGATGGTTTAGGCTTGGGCAGTGGTTACCGCGAAGACAGCCTGACTTTAAAAACCGCGATTGAAATTCTAAAGCTGTATCATCCGAATCTGGTGATAATCAATTTTCGTGATCCGGATTATTCCGCGCATTCAGGAATTTGGGATAATTATGTAGATGGGATCCGCAAAGCCGATGAGTCCGTTTTTCGGTTGTGGCAATTCATACAAACCAATAGTTTCTATAAAAATACCACTACGATGTTTGTAACCAGCGATCATGGTCGCCATCTCGATTCCGTTGCAGATGGTTTTGCCGGTCATGGCGATGGTTGTGAGGGTTGCCGTCATTTGGGATTTTTTGCCTGTGGCCCTGATTTTAAAAATGGAATTATTTTGAGTGAACCTCGCGAACAGATCGATTTGCCTGTTACTATTGCTTTGCTGATGGGTTTTGAATTACCCAATACAAAAGGCAAAGTTATGCTTGAATTGTTTGGAAGGAGGTAAATTGGATATTTTGGTCGATGTATCCACATAGCTGCATATTTTTATTTGTGTTATCTTTGCCGGGAGATCAGAAATATTTGTTTTTTTTAGAATTCTTGCTGGTATAATTGGAGGGGAGATAATGGATTACATCGTTAAATATTTTTCGGAATTGTATTATCTGGTGGGCGAAATGGCTCCCTGGTTGTTGCTGGGGCTTGTGTTTGCCGGTTTGTTAAAAGTTTATTTTCCACAGAAACACATCGATAAATATTTGGGCAAGTCAAATTTCAAGTCGGCTGTTAACGGCTCTTTGCTTGGAGTGCCCATGCCGCTTTGTTCATGCGGAGTTATTCCAACAGGTATTTCATTTTTCAAGAACGGAGCATCTCGCGGCGCTACCAATTCGTTCCTGATTTCGACACCGCAAACTGGTGTTGATTCCATATTTGCTACCTATTCAATGCTAGGTTGGCCTTTTGCAATCCTTCGCCCGATTGTTGCTTTTACAACCGGTATTTTCGGGGGAGTCTTAACCAATATACTGATCAAAGAAAAACCAAAAGTTGTTACTCCACCCGTTAATTCGAAGTATGGCGGTTTCAAAATTGATGCTGTAAAGCTGGGGAAAGTCAGCGAAACCTGTGCCGACGACTCTTGCGGTTGCCATGAAGCTCAAAAAAAAAATAGCCATCCACTCATTCTTGCGGCAAACTATGCTTTTGTCGAATTGCTTCAGGATATTGCCAAATGGTTGATTCTTGGATTTTTAGTTGCAGCACTAATTTCAGTTTTGTTGCCGCCCGATTTTTTCAGCATGTTCAAAGGTTACGGATTTCTCGAAATTCTGGTGGTATTGGCTGCTTCAATTCCAATTTATGTTTGTGCAACCGGTTCCATTCCGATTGCGGCAGTTCTGCTCATGAAAGGCGTTTCGCCCGGGGCTGCGCTGGTTTTTATGATGGCCGGCCCGGCAACCAATGTGGCAACTATGACTGTAATTGGTAAGACGATGGGCCGAAAATCGCTGTTCATTTATCTGGCATCTATAACCGGAGGAGCAATTATTTTTGGCCTGCTTACCAATTGGCTGATTCCTGCCGATTTTATTATGAGCCACATGAATCATTTAATGGCGCATGGCGAAGCCCACGAAATGTTCCCAAAATGGGTGGGGATTGCTTCTTCTGCCATTTTGGTTCTTTTAATTGTTTCAGGATACATTGCTAACCGAATTCAAAAAAATAAAAAAATGACAGCTGAAAAATTTCAAACGATCAAAGTTGAAGGCATGACTTGCTCGCATTGCGAAGCCAGTATTAATCGAAATCTTTCGAAAATAGAAGGTATTGAAGAAGTGGTTGCCGATAAAAATACTTCTCAGGTAAAAATCAAAGGTTCCAAAATTAATCTGGCTGAAATTGAACTGATTGTGACTGATTTGGGCTATCAATATAAAGGAAGTCTCTGATGAGCTGGATTGATTACACGTTGGCCGTTTTAATCAGTTTGCCCATTCTGGCAACAGTTATTTTGGGTGCATTTTTGGCAAAGAGTGGAAAACAGGCAATGGGCAAACCTACCATTCAGCCAGTTTTATTTTATACCGGAAAGTTTCTGCTTTTTGGAGCTTGGGCTTTGTTTGGTGTAATTGCTGTATTTCCAGAATATCGTAATTCTGTGCCTTTTTTAATTCAGGATTATACGCCGGAAGTTCAAAAACTTTTGGCCGCTGTATTTCTGATTCCCGCCAATCTGATCATTGTTCCTGCCTATCTTTCAATGGGTTTGATTACCAATATCGGTTTGCCCAGCGGGAAGCACGAACTTCGCACAAGCGGCATTTATGCCATTAGCCGAAATCCGATGTATGCCAGCTTCTTTTTCATGAACACAGCTACATTTTTGTTCCTTCCCAGTGTTTTGCTCCTGATTGTGATGTTGTACGGAATGATCGTTCACCACTTTATTATTCTGGGCGAAGAGAAGTTTCTCGAGAATGAATTTGGTGACGAATACCGAAAATACAAGGCCACAGTTTCACGGTATTTCTGAATAACGAATTGCAAAAGAAGTGATCGTATTGTAATTTCTTCATTTACATTTTGATACTTGTCTTATAAGATTTACTTTTAGTGAAAAATAAATCTTATGAACAGACGAAAAATCCTTGTTGTTGGCAGTTCGAATACCGATATGGTCATCAAAACACATAATTTCCCGGCTCCTGGCGAAACTATTTTGGGCGGTCGTTTTCTGATGAATGCTGGTGGAAAAGGTGCCAATCAGGCAGTTGCTGCGGCTCGCTTGGGTGGAATGGTCACTTTTGTTGGAAAAATTGGCGATGATATTTTTGGGAAGCA
>DAITNH010000416.1:0-3514 GCA_036834745.1 Prolixibacteraceae bacterium | reverse complement strand
GATACTATCAAATATCTGATAACAACCGACGTTTTGGCTGAAGGTATAAATTTGCATCGCTCCAACGTCCTGATCAATTACGACCTACCCTGGAATCCCACACGGGTATTGCAACGCGCTGGTCGTGTGAACAGATTAGGATCAAAGTTTACAGATGTTCATATTTTCAATTTCTTCCCAACATCTCAGTCAGATCAGCATCTTGGACTGGAAGCCAACATTACCAATAAATTGCAGATGTTCCATTACATCATGGGCGAAGATGCAAAATACCTGACTGATGGCGAAGAAATCAGCAGTCAGGAATTATTCAATACCTTAAACAGCAAGGAAGCCTATCTTGGCGAAGATGAAGAACAGATTTCGGAATTGAAATACCTTGAAATGATGAGGGAACTAAGGGATAAAGACCCTAACTTTTTCGCCAAAATAAAATGCCTGCCTAAAAAGGCTCGTTCAGGAATGAAAAAACCATCACTCGAAAATGATCAGATGATTACCTTTTTCAGACTTGGGAAACTAAAAAAGTTCTATGCCAACAACAGCAATAAGTCTGAAGAAATAAACTTCTTCGATGCGGTTGGAAACCTGGAATGTTTGCCTACAACACCACGTCATAATATTCCGAACAATTATTTCGAATTACTTAACACAAACAAGGCTAAATTTCAGTTAGATACAACCGATGGTCAGGAACCCGATAAAAAAACGGGAGGCAAATCAAATACCTCTTTTATTGACCGGATTCTGAAAGACAAACTGTTTAAAAACTTCAAGAAGTTTACTGACTCCGATGAGGAGTTTATCAACGATGTGAAACAGCTTATTGCCGATGGTGCATTGGCTAAAAAGACTGCACAAATAATAAAAAAAGCCATTGAAAAATCGGTAGCCGAGCAAGGGCTGCTTGATCCGATGAAAGTACTGCATATCTTGCAAAATAATATACGATCAACAACTATTGAAAACCAACAAAATGGCAGTGGATACCAAAAAAGAGAAGTAATACTTTCAGGATATCTCATTAAATAGTAATCATTATTGAATTAATTTTTACGAATGGAAGAAAACCAAAATATTGACAAGAAATCTCTGCGGTTCATTAATGGCAGGCAAACCGATTGGGGAGAATTAGCAAAAGATTGTGTTTGTTTTGCTAATGGTCAGGGTGGTTTAATCCTCATAGGGATTGAAGATTCAGATTCTATGCCTCCCAAAGGACAGCTGATAAAAGACAAATCCTTGCCTGAGAAAATTCAAAAAGCTGTAGTAGAAAGAACCACTAATGTAGGTGTAGCAGTTACGATTCAAAAAGCAGAGAATGACGCCGAGTATATTCAGGTGCAAATATTCCGCAGTGCCCAAACTATTGCTGCAACAAATGACGGTCGCTATTACATAAGGGTATCTGATACCTGCCGTCCGGTACCTCCCGACGAAATGGCACGACTGGCCGCTGAAAAGAATGCTTTCATCTGGGAGGAACAAACTACCAGGCGTATTTCCGTTGACCAGTATGATTCGGAAAAGAAATACCAATTTCTCAATGATATTCGCAACTCTGAAAGGGTAAGCGCATTCGTAAAGGAAAAATCTGATGATGAAATATTAGAACATTATTTCTTTAAAAGGGGAAACATTTTGACCAATCTTGGAATATTATGGATTGGGAATAGAAAAGACAGAGCAGGTATATTGTTTCCTCCAGCCATTCAGATAATAAGATATAATGAAGCTGAAGAAAAGGTTTGGAAACTGAATTTAGATGATTATCAATACAATCCAAAGGAATTATTGGAAAAGGTTTTGAATGATGTGCCTGACTGGCAGGAGACTGCTGAAATTGCTGACGGCATGTTCCGGAAGAATATTCCTTTATTCCCATTAGAGGTTGTAAGGGAATTAACCGCTAATGCTTTAGTCCATAGAGCTTACACCACCAGAGGCGACATCTTTATCAATATTTTCTCCGACCGACTTGAAATTCATAGCCCCGGAAGACTTCCGTTTGGTGTTACACCTGCAAACATTATTAGTCAATCTGTCCGGAGAAATGAACATCTTTCAAAGGTGTTTTACGACCTCGGTTTAATGGAAAAAGAAGGAAGTGGATATGACTTGATCTATGCCCGCTTATTAAGTACCGGTAAACCTATTCCGGTGGTAAAGGACTTTGATGACCGGGTTACGGTAATCATTAAAAAACAGTTTATCAACAAGCAGGTTGTACAACTGATGGACAAAGCCAATCAGGAATTTCAATTACGCCAAAAAGAGATTATATCACTTGGGCTTGTCGCTCAACACGAATCCCTAAGTGCAATCGAAATATCAAGGCTGTTGAATCAGAACGATGAACAAGGGTTACGAAATTGGATTGGAAGACTACTCGATCTTGAATTGCTTCTGAGCAAAGGGAAAACCCGTGGCAAGCAGTATTTTGTTAATCCCGACTATTTGAGAAAATTAGGATTTGTTGGCAGAACAACCCTTAAAAACATCGAAGATTACCGGCTGGAAGAATTGATATACCGGGATATAGAAAAATATTCGAACAGCGCGATCAGTGCGATACATGAAAGAATTGGGAAAGAAATCAATATCCATAAAATAAGAAGAGTTTTAAAGAGCATGGTAGATTCTCAAAAAATATTCTGTGCTGGTGAAAAACGTTGGAGACGTTATGCTATTGAGCAAAAATTGCTAACTACGCAATAAAAACAAATTGATTGCTCAATAGAAACACTCAAAGATTCAATAAATACACAGGAAATACAGAATGAATACGCAATAGAATGCTTAATAGAATGTCAATAGAATGCTCAATAGAATACCTGATTAAACGCAAAAACAAACCGAACATAGACCGACCTGATGCAAAAACAAGAAGCTATCACAATCATTGAGAACACGTTCAGTGCCGCATTTGATGAAGCCAATTTTACCCTTTTTGTAAAAAACTTATTGAATGACCTCGATACCACCAAATACAATCATTACGCTGGAAACCTCATCAAAGATGCTTACCGGAAACATGTAAAACAATACAAACGGATCGGGAAATATACCGACCCCAATGGCGATGCGATGGATGTGCTGATTGTGGAAGTGACCGATCAATACCATTTGGACCATGCCCGGACATCTCTCCGGAATTTCGTAATTACCCATCTTGATAGTTTCGAAAAAGATTATGCGCTGGTGGCTTTCTATTCTCATTCCGATGGCGGTGCCGACTGGCGTTTCTCCTTTGTCAAATTGGAATATAAAACCAAAGTGAATGAAGGAAAAATCAAGCAGGAAAAGGAATTAACCCCGGCAAAACGATATTCGTTTTTAGTTGGTGAACACGAAAAGGCACACACCGCCAAAAAGCAGTTATTGCCTTTGCTCGAAAACATTTACAACAATCCTACGATTGAAGAATTGGAAGGCGCATTTAGCATCGAAGCGGTTACCGATGAGTTTTTTGAGCAATACAAAACATTGTTTGTTAGTTTGACAGAGCAGTTTG
>DAITNH010000415.1:0-3515 GCA_036834745.1 Prolixibacteraceae bacterium | reverse complement strand
TTATTTTCTAACTTAAATCCTTCATATAAAAACAATATATCTTGAAAAAACAAAAATACACCGCCACTACTCTGGCCGGATTAGAAGAAGTACTTGCACAGGAGTTGATCGAAATTGGAGCTGATGAGGTGCAGATAGGCCGTCGTTCGGTGTATTTCAGCGGAGATTTAAAGTTGCTGTACAAAGCAAATTATTGCCTGCGCAGTGCTTTGCGGATTTTGCTGCCCATCGATTCATACAAGATCCATTCGGCGGATGATTTATACCAGCGCGGAAAAAACTTCAAATGGGAAGATTTGTTCGGCTGCGACCAGACCTTTGCCATTCAGAGTACCGTTTTTACCGATCTTTTCAACAATTCAATGTATGCCTCGCTCAAGTTGAAAGATGCGATTGTCGATCGTTTTCGGTATAAATTCGGAGAACGTCCATCCGTGAATTCAAAAAAACCGGATATTCTCATTAACCTGCACATCAGCAACGAGTACTGTACCATTTCGCTCGACAGCAGCGGCGAATCGTTGCACAAACGTGGTTACAGGCTCGACCAGAACGAGGCACCAATGAGCGAAGTGCTTGCTGCGGGTTTAATACGGCTTTCAGGCTGGGACCGCAAAAGTGACCTGATTGATCCGATGTGTGGTTCGGGGACGATCGCCATCGAAGCGGCCATGCTGGCCAATGGCATTTTCCCGGGAACCGTACGCAAAGACTTTTGTTTCCGCAACTGGCGCAATTTTAATCCTGAAATGTTCGCCCAAATGGAGGAAGAAGTTCAGCCAAAGGGAATTCAACCGGTGAAGATTTCGGCTTCAGATATTTCCCGCGGGAACATAGATATTGCCTACAAAAATGCCGAAGCTGCCGGAGTACTGCCGCTTATTGACTTCAAAATATCCGATTTTAAAGTGCTGGAACCCGCCTCCGAAAAACCGTTCCTGTTGTTCAATCCACCTTATGGCGAACGCATGACTCCTGATGATACCAATTTCTATTCAATGATTGGCGAACGACTGAAACATCATTATGAAGATGCAATTGTATGGATCATCAGTACTCCGCAATGCCTTAAATCCATTGGATTGCGTCCTTCACGCAAAATATCTATCCTGAACGGTTCGCTGGAATGTAGTTTCCGGAAATATGAATTGTACCGTGGATCGAAGAAGGTTGCTGCGGAAAAGGATGAAGCTGAGTAATGTGGTTATCTGTTGCTCAGAACTCCTCTCAGCTATTCCAAATCTCCCAGGATTTTAATGCCTGAAGGTGCAGCATTTCCAATCCGTTTTTGGTTTTTGCGCCCTGTGCTTTTCCTTTTTTCAGGAACAGGGTTTCAGCAGGATTGTAAACCAGATCGTACAAAATATGATCGGCGGTAATCAATTCGTAAGGCAAATCAGGACAACTGTCCACCTTCGGAAAAGTTCCCAATGGCGTGGCGTTGATGACAATCAGGTATTCTTTCATCAGG
The DNA here is from genome assembly GCA_036834745.1 of Prolixibacteraceae bacterium. Classification (GTDB taxonomy): domain Bacteria; phylum Bacteroidota; class Bacteroidia; order Bacteroidales; family Prolixibacteraceae; genus Aquipluma. Next base: position 2,044 of record DAITNH010000415.1, on the reverse strand, counting down.
TCATCATTTAGCTGATTGTAGCTGATTTCCTTTTCGGCCAGATCTTCTTTTGTGGTTGCCGAAAGATATTCAATTCCCATTTTCCCAAACAAATATTTGATGGCTTTCGAGGCACCGCCAGTTCCCAGAATCAGCGCTTTTTTGTGATTTTCTTCCAGCATTGGCCGGAGTGAATTTTCAAATCCATACAGGTCGGTATTAAATCCTTTCAAAATCCGTTTACCGTTGTGAAAAGCTATTTTGACTGTGTTTACGGCTCCGATTTCCGCAGCTTCAGGGTCAATTTCATCCAAAAAAGACATGATTTGCTGCTTGTACGGAATCGTGCAGTTCAACCCGCAAATGTTCCTGTTCGAATCAAAAATGCCCGGAAATTCGCCAATGGTATCTAACTCGAAGTTCACATATTCATGATCAGAAAGGTTTTCGCTGGCAAACTTTTCAGTAAAGAAATTCCTGGAAAACGAATGTCCCAGATGATATCCGATGAGTCCGTATGTTTTCATTCCTGATTTTGGTTATTCGATATTATACAAGTTCACTCAGTTTCAGCCAACGCATTTCTTTTTCTTCCAGCATTTCGGTAATCGCAACATATCGGGTCGATTTTTCCTGCAACTGATTGCTTTCCAGTTTACCCGAATTCAGTTCTTCGTTGATCACGGCCTTTTCAGTTTCGAGTACTTCAATGTCATTTTCAAGTTGTTCCAGTTCCTTTTTCTCGTTAAAAGTAAGCTTCCTTTCTTTCGCTTTTACTGGTTTCGGCAATTCTTTTTGCTCCGGTTTCTTATTCCGTTTTTCTTCCTGTTCCTCCTGAAGTTGCTTTTCCCTCCATTCAGAATAATTTCCGGGGAAATCTTTGATGTTACCTTCTCCATTAAAAATGAAAAGGTGATCGACGATTTTGTCCATGAAATACCGGTCGTGCGAAACTATGATCACACATCCCTGAAAAACGCGCAGGTATTCTTCCAGAACGGCCAGAGTCATGATGTCCAGATCGTTGGTCGGCTCATCCAGAATCAGAAAATTCGGATTTGTCATCAGGATGGTGCACAGATACAGCCGACGCTTTTCGCCGCCCGAAAGCTTTTCAACAAACGAATATTGTGTGTCAGGAGGGAAAAGAAAAGTTGTAAGTAACTGCGATGCAGTCAGTTTTCTCCCGTCCTCGAAGTTGATCACTTCGGCTATTTTTTGCACACAATCGATCACTTTGTCGCCCGGATTGAACTCAATACCGGTTTGCTGGTAATAACCGAAACGGATGGTTTGACCGATTTCGATTTTACCGCTGTCAGGCCGAAGGTTCCCGGTCACAATGTTCAGGAAAGTTGACTTCCCGGTGCCGTTTTTGCCCGCGATGCCCACTTTTTCGAACCGTTGAAATTTGTACGAAAAATCTTTGATCAGGCAAAGATCATCGTATGATTTATTGATGTTTTCCAGATCAAGAATTTTATTCCCGATCCGCGACGAATTCATGCTCAGTTCAATGTTGGTTTCGTTCAGGTTTTGCGACGCCTTTATTTTCAGGTCGTCCACACGTTCCATGCGGTATTTGGATTTTGTTCCGCGTGCTTGTGGCATCCGGCGCGACCATTCCAACTCGGTGCGAAGCAGGTTTCTGGCTTTGTCAACCCCGGCAGCCGTGGCTTCCATGCGTTCCTGTCGTTTTTCGAGAAAATAAGAATAATTGCCCCGGTGGCGGTAAATCGTATTGCCCTCCATTTCAAGTATTTCGTTGCACACGCGGTCGAGGAAATACCGGTCGTGCGTAACCATGAACAGGGTGATTTTTGTTTTTTCCAGATAATTTTCCAGCCATTCAATCATTTCAAGGTCGAGGTGGTTGGTTGGCTCGTCCAGCATCAGCACATCGGGTTCATTGATCAGCACATTCGCCAGTGCAACGCGTTTTTTTTGTCCTCCTGAAAGCTCTGAAATCGGTTGGTCGTAATCGGTAATTTTAAGCTGCGTAAGTATCTGTTTTACTTTTACTTCATAGTCCCAGGCATGATGGTGCTCCATCAGTTCGGTGTAT
>DAITNH010000414.1:0-3530 GCA_036834745.1 Prolixibacteraceae bacterium | reverse complement strand
CCGACAGAAACAGTTTATGGATTAGGTGCGAATGCACTTAATCCAATAGCTGTTGCTAAAATTTTTGAATTGAAAGAGCGTCCTTTCTTTGACCCTCTGATTGTTCATATTGCATCGATAGATGATTTGCACACATTAACCGAAAATGCTGACAGGAATGTTATTCGGTTAGCCGAAAAGTTTTGGCCTGGACCACTTACTATTGTCTTACCTAAAAGCAAATTAGTCCCCGACATACTTACGTCAGGTTTAGATACGGTAGGTATTCGAATGCCCGATAATGAAATTGCCCTAAAACTTATTAGAGCCGCAAATTGTCCGATAGCAGCACCCAGCGCCAACAAATTCGGGAATTTGAGTCCCGTAAGCGCTGAACATGTAAAGAAACAGCTTCCCAGTGTCGATTATGTTTTAGATGGAGGAAATACTTCTGTAGGTATTGAATCGACAATTGTATCAATCGAAGGAAATGTATGCACATTGCTTCGGCCCGGGGTAATTACAATTGCTGATATTGAAAATGCTTTACCAAATACTTTTGTTTTCAATGCAGAAAAGCCTGATAAATTAATAGCACCGGGTTTACTGAAAAGCCATTATTCACCAGTTAAACCATTGTATATCATATACAAGGAGATGATTCAGATACCTGAATCGTCAGGGCTTATTGTACATGGAAAAAAGGATTTAATTCTTACAGCGTCTAAAATTATCTATACAACACTGACCTATAATCATCTTGAAATTGCAGCAAACTTGTTCTCGGCTTTACATGCGATGGAAGATGATGAAAACATAAAACAAATATTTATTGAACCGGTTCCGGAACTTGGTTTGGGTTTAGCCATTATGGACAGGATTAAGAAAGCCGCATATAAATATCAATAAAACAAATAATTTAATGTGGGCACATTCAAAAGAAAGTTTGGAAAAACTAACTCCTAAGCAGGCGTTAGAGTTTTTAAAGGAAGGAAATAAGAGATTTTTAACCAATTTAAAGGTTAATCGGAATTTGTTAAAACAAGTCAACCAAACATCTGAAGGCCAATTTCCTTTCGCCACTGTTTTAAGTTGTATCGATTCGAGAACATCGGCTGAATTGATATTTGACCAGGGATTAGGAGATATTTTTAGCATCAGAATTGCCGGTACAATCCTGAATGATGACATATTGGGCAGCATGGAATTTGCCTGTGGAATAGCAAATTCAAAAATAATTGTTGTTCTGGGACATACACAATGCGGAGCAGTAATTAGTGCTTGTAATAATTTAAAAACAGGTCACTTAACCGGATTACTCCATAAAATTACCCCGGCAATTAACCAGGAAACTACAACTAAAATTGACAGAAATGGTCAAAACCTAACTTTTGTTAATAATGTAAGTGCTATCAATGTACATTTAACAATTGGTCAAATTCGAAAACAAAGCAATATCCTTGACAATTTGGAAAAAGAAGGTAAGATTGTTATTGTTGGTGGTTTATATGATATTGAAAACGGGACAGTGTCTTTTTATGATAATTGAGAACTGACTTGACGAAATATGAACAAGAATATAATAGGTAAGCTTGTCATTTTAAATTGTAAGCCCTCACCGTTCGCATAATTTGCGCTGTCGTGTTGGCCAACAATTCTGCAGCACGGGCTTTCGATTCTTCGAGGCTCATTGGCTGGTTCCCGATCGCGAAAATAGAAGTAACTCCCTGACTGTAAAGTTCTGTCAAATCGTCGGTAACTGTTCCGGCGAGGGCAATTACCGGAATATTGTACTTTTTCGATAATTGTGCAACTCCGCTGATGGTTTTGCCGAAAGCCGTTTGAGAGTCAATTTTTCCTTCAGCCGTAAAAACCAGCGATGCCTGGCCGATTTGTTTTTCAAGGTTGGTCAGTTTGCTTATCAGTTCAAATCCCGAAACCAGTTCAGCTTTGCAGAAAGCCATCAATCCTGCGCCCAAACCGCCGGCTGCGCCTGCTCCGGGAATTTCGGAAACGTTCATTCCCAACTCCTGCTGAAGAATTTCGGAATAATGTATCAGGTTTCTTTCAAGTATTTCAAGCATTTCAGGAGTTGCCCCTTTTTGCGGGCCGTAAATATAGGTTGCACCTGAAGCTCCAAAGAGCGGATTCCTGACATCGCAGGCGACTGTAATGTTGGATTTTTGAAGTTGAGGATGAATTTCAGAATCATCGATGGTGAAAAGTTCGCCCAAAGAACCACCTCCCATTCCAATAGGATTCCCTTTTGTGTCCGGAAATTTGAACCCGAGTGCCTGTGCCATTCCAGCACCGCCATCGTTGGTGGCACTTCCGCCAATTCCGATGATGATTCGTACAAAACCTGCATCCAGCGCTGCTTTTATAAGCAAGCCTGTTCCGAAAGTTGATGTAATTAAAGGATTTCGTTCTTCAAGTGCAAGCAGTTCAATTCCTGAAGCCGCTGCCATTTCGATCACTGCCGTTTTTCCATCGCCCAAAATTCCGAAGAAAGATTGAATAGGTCGGTTCAACGCATCTACCGACTGAACTGAAATGATTTTTCCACCGGTTGCAGTAACCAGTGCCTCCACTGTGCCTTCGCCGCCGTCGGCAACCGGAATGCAGGTGATTTCTGCTTCAGGAACAATGCGTTTGATTCCTTCAGAAATAGCCAATGCAACCTGAGTGGCTGTCAAACATTCTTTAAACGAATCGGGTGCAACTACAATTTGCATGATTATTTGTATAAAATTTGGCTTAGCAACCTTGTTTTTTCCTGAATATCGTCAGTAATACTGTAAACCGAAACGGTAGCTCCCGATATAGCGTCTATACTTTTTCCAACTGTGAGCGACCGTTTGCCATCGTATCCCAGAAATTGCTTCAGCCATCCTTTGTTGGTTATTTCCTGTCCGTGGGTAGCCTGGTAATTATATACTTTTACTTGTTGTACTGCAAGTCTGGAATCAAAAACAATCAGATAATCAAAAAATTCAGGGGTGTCAATGTTCATCGTTTCTGCGGGACTTGAACAGCCACCCTCGCGGCAGCCGTTCACCCTTCCCACATAAACATATTTTTGCAGGTCAGTATTTTGGTTCATTAGGGTGAGGTATTTTCCCTGAATAGGATTTGCCGCTTGAAGTGACTCAGGGACAGCAATCTCCTTCCAATCCGGATTTTCGACCCCACTTAATTTGTGGAGTTCTTTCCTAAGAATTTTATCTTCGAAGTTAAATCCTCTGGTAGGGAAAAAGCCCGTTGAAAACCAAAATATGATTGCGAGTAAAAATAGTTTATACATTGCGTTTTTATTAAAACATAACTCCTAATCCAGCACTGAATACTTTTGAGTAGCTGTCAGCCCCGTCAGGTTTTACAAATTGAAGGTCGGTTTTCAGTACAGCTCCCTGTGCAAGTTTCAAAGTTAATCCGGTGGTAATAACAGAATTTTTGTACAATTTGTTTTTGACGATGTTGTCAGAGACTTCAGCGTGCGTATCGTATCCTTCGAGCCTGACGAACGGCACCAATTCATAGTTGATTTTTTC
>DAITNH010000413.1:0-3532 GCA_036834745.1 Prolixibacteraceae bacterium | reverse complement strand
GTTGAAGTGGTGAAATGCCCAATACCATTGGTTATTACAGTGAACAGTTCTGCGCCGGCATGTCGTGCACGCAATGCAAAATTGATCATGAAATACAAACATGCCAAAACAATCTCCGAAATGCAGGAAGCAAACGAAGATTATTTGCATTTATACAATGATCGTCCTTACCTGAATATCAAGGAATGGACAGTTCAGGATATCGAAGTTGATATGAATGAACTGGGTTTGACCGGTTCACCAACAAAGGTGAAAAAGGTTGAAAATGTAGTTCTTCAGTCAAAAGGAGCCAAAGTGATTACTTCTTCAGACGAAGATATGGATCAGCTGATGCGTGAGTTAATTGAAAATCATACAATAGGATAATTGATAAAACATCATATAATTATGAATAGTGTTTTTGTTTATTGCGAAATAGAAGACGGACAGGTTGCCGAGGTTAGTATGGAATTACTGACCAAAGGCCGTTCACTGGCCACCGAATTAAAATGTAAGCTCGAGGCATTGGCCATCGGTTATAAACTGGACGGAATTGAAAAAGATATTTTCCCTTATGGTGTGGATGTTTTACACGTTGCCGACGATAAGCGTCTGGCTCCATATACAACTTTACCGCACACATCTATCGTGGTAAAACTCTTTCAGGAGGAAAAACCACAGATTGCCCTGATGGGAGCCAGCTCTGTTGGCCGCGATTTGGGCCCGCGTGTTTCATCGGCTCTTCACAGCGGATTAACCGCCGATTGTACCTCGCTGGTTATTGGCGATCACGAAGATAAAAAGCAGAATAAAGAATATACCGATTTGCTTTATCAGATTCGTCCGGCTTTTGGAGGTAATATCATTGCAACCATTATTAATCCTGACTGTCGTCCGCAAATGGCTACCGTTCGCGAAGGTGTGATGAAAAAGGAAATCCTTGATCCGGCATACAAAGGGAAAATCAATAAACTGGATGTTTTGAAATATACCAGCGACCTTGATTTTGTGGTTGAAATGATTGAACGGCACATGGAAAAGAGCAAAGTGAACATCAAAGGTGCCGGAATTATTGTTGCCGGTGGTTATGGTGTTGGTTCGAAAGCCAATTTCGATTTGCTTTTTGAATTGGCAGAAGTATTGGGTGGCGAAGTTGGAGCTTCGCGTGCTGCAGTCGATTCCGGTTATGTTGGTCACGATCGGCAGATTGGTCAGACCGGTACAACTGTTCGTCCGAAACTTTACATTGCCTGTGGAATTTCAGGACAAATCCAACATCGTGCCGGAATGGAAGAGTCGGCTCAGATCATTGCCATTAATACCGATCCTGAAGCGCCTATCAACTCTATTGCTGATTATGTGATCACTGGCGACGTAGCTGAGATTCTTCCAAAGATGATTAAATATTATAAAGCAAATACGAAGTAAAATGGCTAATTTTTATACAGATAATAAAGACCTGAGATTCCATTTGACCCATCCGCTGATGGAGAAAATTGTTCGGCTGAAAGAACGGAATTTCGAAGAAAAGAAGAAATTCGATTTTGCACCAATGGATTACGAAGATGCATTGGACAGTTTCAATAAGGTGCTTGAAGTGGTAGGCGAAATTTGTGGTGAAATTGTATCTCCAAATGCTGAAAGCATTGATGCAGAAGGACCGCAGGTTGTTGATGGTCATGTAATCTATGCCCGAGGAACCGAGGAAAATATTGATGCTCTTCGCAAAGCCGGATTGATGGGTATGTCGCTGCCCCGAAAATACGACGGACTGAACTTTCCGATTGTACCTTATATTATGGCTGCGGACATTGTTTCGCGGGCCGACGCCGGATTTGTTAACATCTGGGGACTTCAGGATTGTGCTGAAACCATCAACGAATTTGCTTCAGAAGAGCAAAAAGAAAAATATTTGCCTCGTGTTTGCGCCGGAGAAACAATGGCGATGGACTTAACTGAGCCGGATGCCGGTTCCGATTTGCAGGCCGTTCAACTAAAAGCGACATGGAACGAAAAGAAAGGTGCCTGGATGCTGAATGGAGTAAAACGCTTTATCACCAATGGTGATGGCGACATTGCCCTTGTATTGGCACGTTCAGAAGCCGGGACAAAAGACGGTCGTGGTTTGTCGATGTTTATTTACGATAAACGCAATGGCGGAGTAACCGTTCGTCGGATTGAGCACAAAATGGGAATTATTGGTTCTCCTACCTGTGAACTGGTATTTAAAGATGCTCCCGGCGAAATTGTTGGTGACCGGAAATTAGGTTTAATCAAATATGTAATGGCACTCATGAACGGAGCGCGTTTGGGTATCCATGCTCAATCAGTCGGAGTTTCTGAATCGGCCTATCGTGAAGCGTTGACTTATGCAAAAGAGCGTGTTCAGTTCGGAAAAGCGATTATCCGCTTCCCCGCCGTTTACGAAATGATTACAACCATGAAAGCCAAACTGGATGCCTCACGTACTTTATTGTACGAAACAGCCCGTTTTGTTGACATGTACAAAACCTATATGCATATTTCTGAAGAACGTGCTTTGGAAAAGGATGAAAAGAATGAAATGAAGAAATATCAGAAGTTGGCTGATATTTTCACTCCATTGGGTAAAGGATTAGCCAGTGAATTTTGTAATCAGCTTGCATACGATGCCGTTCAGATTCACGGAGGATCAGGTTTCATGAAAGATTATCCTGTTGAACGTATTTACCGCGATGCCCGAATTACTTCTATTTATGAAGGAACAACCCAGTTGCAGGTTGTAGCCGCTATTCGTGGTGTCACAACCGGAGGGTATCTGGCCCAGATTCGCGAATACGAGTCTCAAAAAATCACTCCTGAACTGGAATTCATGCGTCGCACCCTGATCATTCTTACAGATGATTACGAGCAGGCGGTGGCAAGAGTTATTGACATCAACGACAACGAATTTATTGATTTCCACGCCCGCCGTTTGGTGGAGATGGCTGGATTCATTATTATGAGCTACCTGCTGGTAATTGATAGTAACCGCGATGCCTCGTTCACCAGATCAGCCAAAGTGTTCATTAAATTAGCCAAATCGCTGGTTAAAGGACATGCAGAATTTATACGCGGTTCGGTTGTTGAAGATCTTGCAGCCTATAAAATTGAAATGGAATAGCATATTTTTTAGTCAGGTTTCATTTTAATTTGGAACTTACTCCTGAATATTTAACACGAAAGGCTGGTCTTATGACCGGCTTTTCTGCATTATTTATGGAGGTAAGTTAATACGGATTTATGATCTTTGGACAATCCTGTTTGTTTTCTGTTATTTTTCTGATCGGGTAGTGGTTCTCTTTTGTTGTCTTGTTTTGGATTTTCAAAGAGTGTTAGTTCCTGAATACCGATTACGGCAGTGAATATTGATTTTTTTTGAGTTTATTTATTCAACTCTAACTTATTTATAGATAGAGACCTGAAGAATCCTGGTCAAAATACTTTCAAGAAAAGACTGCAATTGGTTTGGAGTTTATAAAAAGAAAAATACCTTTGCAGCCGCTAAAAACGCAAGAGTTCATCGACACGATTG
>DAITNH010000412.1:0-3535 GCA_036834745.1 Prolixibacteraceae bacterium | reverse complement strand
GTTTTATCTTAATTCGTTTGGCTGAACCACGTCCATATCGGTGTAGTCCATATTTTCGCCAGCCATTCCCCAAATGAAAATATAGTTGCTGGTACCGGCTGCCGAATGAATTGACCAGTTTGGCGAAATAACTGCCTGCTCGTTGCTCATCCAAATGTGACGGGTTTCCTGTGGCTGACCCATAAAATGACAAACAGCCTGTCCTTCAGTAACATTGAAATAAAAATAAACTTCCATACGACGGCTGTGGGTATGTGCAGGCATTGTATTCCAAACACTTCCCGGGCGCAATTCGGTCATTCCCATCTGAAGCTGGCAAGTCTCGATCACTTTACTTATCAGCATCTGATTGATCTGACGTTCGTTGGAAGTTTGCTGAGACCCCATTTGCAGCACATTGGCATCTTTTAGGGTAATGCGACGGGTTGGCAATTCCTTGTGGGCAGGAGTCGAGTTCAGGTAAAAACGGGCCGACTCAGTTGCATTATCAGACTTGAAAGTAATCTGTTTTGCCCCTTTTCCGATGTAAAGCGCTTCCTTAAAATCAAGCGAATATTCGGTCCCATCAACAACTACCGAACCTTTTGCCCCAACATTAATAATACCCAGTTCGCGGCGATCGCAGAAATATGCAGCTTTCATCGGGTCAATGGCTGTAAGTTCAAGTGGACTGCTGGCAGGCACTGCACCCCCGGCGATGTAACGGTCGTAATGCGAATAAACCAAATGGATTTTATCGTCTTCCATCACTTTTTCGATCAGGAAATTTTCGCGCAACTGTGCAGTATCATACTTCTTTGCGTCCTTTGGATGCGAAGCGTAGCGTTCTTCAAAAATGATTGACATATCTTTTAATTTTTAATGGTTGAATTTGTATTTTAATGCTTCCAGATAATAATAATCAGCATAATTAATCGGTGTATCCACTTCTGATTTTTTAGGCATGTTCCCAACGCAATGTTTGATCAAAAAGCCACCAATGTCGCCGGTTTCTGCAAGATATTCCGGAGAACTTAAACTGGCAAGGATTTTATTGGCCAATTCTGCATATCCGGCTTTGCCTTCGTCGGTAATTGAGCTTAAAATATACAAGGCAGAAGCGGTAACAGCAGCTGCTGATGCATCGCGGTAGGCTTCAGGAATGGCCGAGTCATTGTAATCCCAGTATGGAACCAAATCTTCAGGAAGGTTCTCTTTAATGAATGCAGCAATTTTTTTCGCGGCGTCCAAATATCTTACATCACCGGTTTCGCGGAAACATACGGTATATCCGTACAAGCCCCATGCCTGCCCTCTTGCCCACGATGAATCGTCGCTCAAGCCCTGATGTGTCTGTTTAGTTAAAGGCTGACCGGTAATTGTATCGTAGTCAACCACGTGAAACGAACTCATGTTTTCGCGAAAATGATTGGCAAGCGTGGTGTTGGCATGAGCAATGGCAACATCGCGGTATTTGGGATCGCCGGTTTCTTTCGATGCCCAGAACAACATTTCAAGGTTCATCATATTGTCGATAATAACCGGGAACTGCCATTGTTTTGCCCAATCCCAGGATTTTATACTTCCGATTGTGGAATCAAATCTTGTAATCAAAGATTCTGATGCTTCGATTACTACCTTTTTATAATCTTCATTTTTAGTAATCCGGTAAGCATTGCCATAACTGCAAAAGACCATAAACCCAAGATCGTGCGAATTTTTCCGGTACTGAACCCCTTCCAATTTTAAAGTATTTTCGGTGGCAATTTTTTCCCATTTCTGATCGCCGGTCAATTCATACATGTACCAGTAACTTCCGGCGGGAAAACCACAACACCAGTCTTTTTGGGTTATCATGTCATATTTTCCATTCCCGAAAGAACGGGGAACCAATGTGTCGTTGGCCGAATTGACGACCAAATAATCGAGTTGTTGAGAGAGTTGGTTGACGAGTTTGTCTTTTTGCTCAAAGAGACTTTTCGAGGAGCAAGCTCCAATGCTCAGTAAAAAGATTAAAAAAAAGAGAGAATTTTTCATTCGGTATAGTTTTTAGGATTTTATTCAGGATATTTATTCGTAATGTTTCAGCAAAGATAAAAGTAATTTGCAGAATGCGCAATCGATTGCATTTTTATTTCATAATTGATGGACAAAAAAAGAAATTATTAGCATATTTGCATAACATTACAGTTTAGTCATGATCAAAAATTCAGAACCTACCATTCACGACATTGCCAGAGAGTTGCAAATTTCAGCTTCAACTGTTTCCAGAGCTCTAAACGATAATCCGCGTATCAGTCTGAAAACAAAGGAGAAAATTAAGGCAGTTGCCATTGCTTTGGGTTACCGTCCAAATACACTGGCGTCGAATCTCAGGAATAAGAAGTCGAATACTATCGGAATTGTAGTACCGTTAATCAACCGGCACTTCTTTTCATCGGTAATTAGCGGTGCCGAGGATGTGGCTTTTAAAGCAGGATACAATGTGGTGATCTCGCAATCGAACGACCTTGCCGACAAAGAAATCAACATTGTGCAATCCATGTTTTCGAACCGGGTGGATGGTCTGATTATTTCCATCGCCATGCAAACCAACACGTTTGATCACCTCAAAATTTTCAGAAAAAAAAATATTCCACTGGTATTTTTCGACCGTGCGGTTCCCGAAATTGAAACAGACAAAATTGTAGTGGATGATTTTGCGGGTGGTTTCCGGGTAACGCAACATCTGATTGACCAGGGCTATAAGCGAATTGCACATTTGGCCGGAACACAAAATCTTATGACCTATTTTGACCGGAAAAACGGGTACATCGAGGCACTCCTGAAAAACAATATTCTGTATGATGAGTCACTGGTCATTATCAATTCATTAACCAGCGATGAGGGGGTTATAGCCGTTCAAAAATTAATGGGACTGAAGAACCCGCCTGACGCGATTTTCTGCGGAAATGACACCACCGCCCTCAGCGCAATGATTTATTTGCGTGACAAGGGAATCCGGATACCTCAGGATATTGGAATAGTTGGATTTAGTAATGAGCCCTTTTCAAAAGTTGTTTCACCTTCGATTTCAACCATTGCACAGCCCGGATTTCAGATGGGACAAAAAGCTGCCGAATTAATTATCAAACAAATTGAAACCAAAGAAAGAACCTTTCAGACAATTGTTTTACCGACTGAATTAATCATCAGGGAATCGTCAAGTAGAAAAAGTTTTCAGTGATCAGTGGTCAGTCACAGTTTCTTCAACCGGTATTCTTCGTATTTTAAAATTGAGATAAGCAACCAATATGCTCATAAACGGGCTGATAATATTAAAGAAACAATAAGGCAGGTAAGTCCAGGTATCCACGCCCAAAACCCTCGATTGTGTTGCACCACAGGTATTCCACGGAATCAGCACAGAAGTAACAGTTCCTGCATCTTCCAGCGTACGGCTCAGCAATTCGGGGGCATAACCTTTATCCTTGTAAGATTTTCGGAACATACGGCCAGGCACTACAATTGAAATGTACTGGTCGGAAGCGGTTGTATTGAAAAAAATAAAGGTCAC
>DAITNH010000411.1:0-3560 GCA_036834745.1 Prolixibacteraceae bacterium | reverse complement strand
GATCCGATGTGATTGATGTTTTCTTAGAAAGTATATTTCACTGTAAAGGCAAAATCGAAGGGTTGCAGCTGGAAGAAGTCTCTTCCGAAAAGGTTAAAGTATGGTTTTACTTCAACACCAACCACCAGTGGAATTTGCGGAATGGTGTATTCAAGGGCTGCCAATGCATCGAGCCCGGCGATGACGCCGGTTTTGCGTTCCGGGTACAGATAACTATAAGGATATACAATGTCATAATGGTAAACATTCCAGGTTTCAAAACCCGCGTGGGCGCCAAATCCATAAACAAGCGAAATAGGTTCACCAATATCGAAAACGTCAGGAATGTGGAATTCTTTCAGTCCGGTAAGTTGCAACCCTCTTTTTCGGGTCGAAAGCAATACTTTATACGAACTCAGTTCTCCCGAAAAAACACGGTATTCAAATCCTGATGAAAGTCCGCCACGGATGCCAACAGCCATTTGCGGGCTTTGTGAAAACACCGAAAGGGTAAGCAGTAATAGGGTTATCAGAGAATAAACTTTTTTCATTTTGTAGTTTTTTGTGCAAATTAAAGATTAAAACGGATGTTTTCAGAAATGATTGTTTCCGGGTGATGGCAAGTCATTGAACTTTCCACTAATTCTTATCGACCACTCCGCCTGACCCGGAAATGCTGGTGTGAATAACCGGATGATTGATGTAAAATACCCTTCCGCTTCCTGAAATGCGGGCATCAATGGATTCGCTGGCATTTACAAACACGTCGCCTGATCCTGAAATTACTGCTTCACAATTGCGGTGAGGAAAATTGTACGCTTTTATCTTGCCCGAACCGCTGATAACGAATTCGGCTTCAGTAGCCTCCCCTTCAAGAAAAACTGTACCAGAACCAGAAACATTGGCTTTCATTTTATCGGTACTTACATCGGTATCAATATCTCCCGATCCTGAGATTGCAATGCTGAAATCATCGCTCATAAAGCTGCCGGTTTTAATCATTCCCGACCCGCTTAATGAAAGTCCGTTTAGCACCGGCGTTGTAATGAAAACTTCGATCGGTTCGTGTGTGCGGAGGGAATGCAATCCGCGTGTTCTGATTTTGAGTGTTTTACCAACCACATCGGTTTCGATGTACGAAAGCAGGTTCGATTCGGCGCTTACCTCAACCGAATAGCTACTGCCCGGCAAAATGGTTACATCAAAATCGCCGCTCGAAGCGATCTCTTCGAAACCGGAGGCTCCACGGGATTCTGTTTGAAGGATTCCGTTTCCTTCCAGAAATAATTCGTCAACGCAGGAACTTGCAATGAAAAGTAGAACGAAAAGCGAAAGAACCAGGGATAGTTTAATTGTTTTCATGTCTTTGAGAATTGAATGTTTCTAAATGTTTTGTTTCTGTTTTCAGTTTCTATAGACATCATTTTTTTTAGTGGTTGCAAATCCGGATAAAAAAAATGGATTTTTTTTTCTAAATTTCAATAAGCCAGCACATTTGTTTCTCCGCCAACGGCGTTGATAATGAGCTGATCATCTTTCATCTTTTTGCCAAAATAACCGGTGTGCCTTATTTTGCCAGCTTTTGAATCGAGTACCTCTTTGTCCTCCACTTTTAGTTCACGGCCCAGGTTAAGGTCGGTTTTGGTTTCGGTAATTTCAAAATTGAATTTTGCTTCAGGGTCAAAATACAGGTTCACATCTGTCGATCGCGATTCAATGTAAATGTTATTGAAAGAGCTCAAAATCTTTTCGATATCCAGATTTCCGAAGCTCATTTTAAAGTTTGCTTTTTCTTTCAGTTCGTTCACCATAAAATTGCTGAAATTACCGGCAGCTTCAATTTTGCCGGCCAGCCTGATGCGGTATTTATCACGGCGCGAGTCAATGATCAGGTTGTCGGAATTTTGTATTTCGATGGTCGATGATTTGGTTTCGAGCCTGATCGTGCCTGCATTTTTCAGGTTTATATCGCTGTAGTTGCTGGTAATGCTGGCATTTGGCAGGTTGTTGATGTTGGCATCGGCAAAACTCAGGTTCAGGCTTGCATGTTTAGGCAAATCGCCTGCGTTCAGTTTTCCGTTGCTCAAATTGATTTGCGTCTCGCCCGGATAATCGCCCATGATGATGTCGCCGAATTTGTTTTCAAGCCGAAGATCGCGGTTGTCGGGAAGCCATACAACCATATCAATTCGGATGCTTCCGTTGGTTTGCAGCATGGTTTCCTTAAATTTCAGCAATTCACTTTCTACCTGACTGCGGTATTTATCCACCTGAGTTTTTACAATCAGGTAATGCTGACTATTGCTGATATCGAAATCCAGATTATCCAGTGTTTTCTTTAATTTGTCAGGCTTCTTCTCGTTTATTTCCATTCTGAACTGTATCACCACCGAATCTTTATTCCAGGTATTCAGCTCAATCCGGCCATATTTATTGGTAATGTCGATGCGGGTTTCAGGCTGCACCTTAAAGCGCCTTACAAATTCACGTGTTTCGCTGAATTGTGCCTTCACCGACAGGCTTGTCAGGATAAAAAATCCCGCAATTAAGGCCTGAAAGCATATTCTTTTTGAGTTTTTGTTCATAACCTTTTGGTTAACAGTTTATTTGTTCCAGAACATCGTCCACCAGTTTCATCCGGTTCCGGTTGTTTTCAATCATGGCTTCAATCACTTCTTTGTTTGAAATATTTTCTTTCAGATCGCTTTTTAACGACATGTACATCGATTCAAGTTCGTTCAAATCATCTTCAATTTCTGATTTTAGTTCAGGATAAACCTGGTAGCATTTCTGTATTTCGGCCAGTTTTCCTGAAACTTCCTGTGCGTAATACGCTTCTGCTTCCATCAGTTCCTGAACAGCCGGATCGACCTGGACAGCTTTTGCTGTTTGTGCCCGATCTGAAAATTTGACCTGATACAGCATTGTTGGAATGAGCACAATAACAGCAACCACAGCAGCAACTTTCATCCAGCCGAATTTTCTGATTTTTTGTTTGGGCGGTTCATTCAGCTTGTTGCTGATGGCGTCCCACATCTTGTCCGAGGGTTCCATGTGGTCAAACTCGTGCCGGTTCTCATTTACAAACGATTCCAATCTATCCTGTTTCATATCGCTCTTGATTTTGTTTGTTTCATAATTTCATAAACCCTGCGTTTGGCGCGCATATACTGTGTTTTGGAGGTCGATTCGCTGATGTTCAGTATCTGTGCAATTTCGCCGTGATCGTAACCTTCCAGCAGATAAAGCGAGAAAACAATCCGTCCACCTTCCGGAAGCTGACTCATCGCTTCCCGTATATTCTCGGTGGTGTACAAAGCTTCTTCCGGTTCTTCTTCAGCAATTTCGAAGCGGTTCATTTCATCGAAATAGCGCATTTCCAGTTTCCGTTTATTTAGCGAATTGATACAGGTGTGTACAGTTATCGTCTTCAACCATGTTCCAAAACCTGATTCATTCCTGAAGGTTTCCAACTTCTGAAACGCCAGTACAAAAGCTTCCTGCAACATATCTTCAGCATCCTCACGGTTGTTCATCATGCGGTAACACACGTTGAACATCGCTTTGGAATACAACTGATA
>DAITNH010000410.1:0-3582 GCA_036834745.1 Prolixibacteraceae bacterium | reverse complement strand
GTGTAAAATGTGCAAGTCCGTTACCTTCCATCCATCCGATATAATAATCAGGACTTTGCACCAGGTACCAGCCATCGTATTTATCCAGAATTTTTAATGGAGTGCCCATTAAGGCTTGCGAAACCAATTCCGTAGCATGGTCTGGTTCCGAGCGCATATTTGCAGCCGAAAGGGTTACCAAACCCCATGTTTTATCGCCCAGTGAGGCTACAGGAAAAACCCTGATGGAATCAACAAACTGAATGCCTTTGGATTTCAGAAGTTGTAAAATCTGTTTTTTGCCCTCAGGAAGATTGGTTTCGCCTTTAATCAGAACAGGGAATTTCAGGGTATCAACAATAAGATTCAGTAATGCTACTCTCTTATCAGGAACAATCTGCTTTTGAAGTAATTGAATTTCAGCCTTCAGTGATTTAAAACTGGAAACCTGGGCATGAACAATTATTCCGGCAAAAAAAACCAGAAGAAAAAGTATATTTTTACGGACTAGGTTTTTCATTTCTATAATTAAAATTTCATTTTGGGGCTGTGAAAACAATATGCTGCAAAACTACAAACAGTTATTGAATTTTGACCTATTTAAATTGAAGGCATGCCACTCTCCCATCCAAAACAGTTACCAATAACTCGTTTTCGCCAACCGGCTGAATGGCATTGATCAGCGCATTGGATATTTTGTATTTCCAGGCTACCTGATGGGTTGTTTTATCAATGGCTACAATTGTTCCGCTGGTAGTTGGTACAAAGATCAGCCTCTTATTTTCCGTAATTGGAGATGGTGCAATTTCATAACCCAATCCGGCTTCGCATTCCCAAACCAACGATTGGTCTTCTGCCGAAGTTGAAAATGCCAGAAAATTTCCTTCTTTCATATTTTTGATATAAACCAACTTTCCATCCTTCGAAATGCCAATCGATTCGCGACAGGTATATTCTCCGGAGTCCCAAACTTCGGTGCCGGTCTTGGCATCGAGCGCAGTCATTCGCTGATCGGGAGCCACAATAAATACCTTTCCATTTGCGGCAACCGGCCAGACTGCGGCAGGCGAAAGCATCCGGTTGGCGTACTTTTCGCGTTTCCACAGCAACTTTCCGGATTGTTGATCGAGCGCATAAAACGCATTTCCCCACGATCCAAAATACACGGCTCCTTCATAAATTAATGGTTTCGATTCCACAAAGTTTTTCACCTGATCGAATTGCCATTTCAACTGACCCGATTTCAAATCAATCGCCCGAAAAATTCCTTCCGAAGAACCAATAAAAACAGTTTCCTGATCAATGGCCGGACTGGCAACTATGGGCTTGTTTGTGGTAAATTTCCATTCTGTCCGGCCATTTTTCAGGTTTAATGCATATATATTTTTATCGGTCGAAGCACAAACCACCAACACACCGCTGATGGCCGAAGTGGAGTATATTTTTCCTGAAGTTTGAAAGCGCCAGATTATTTTTCCGGACTTGTTATTAACAGCCACAATTTCACCTCCTGCATTGGCATAAACAGCAATTTTTCCTGAATGGGTTATTCCGGTTCCGATATCGCTTTTATCCTGAAACTGCCATTTCACTTTGATTTGTGGGTATTTGGCATTGACAGAAAAGTCAGGACGGGGCCATTTTGTGGTGTCCTGATTATAATTTTTCAATCCCAATGGAATTTTACACCAAACCGGATTGGTTTTCAGACCAGGAGTTCGTTCAGCATAAAATAAGGTATCCTTTGTAACAGTAACCAGGTTGTAACCACCAATTTCATTTTTAGCCCGAAGGTTCGAACGTCCCATCACTCCCGGAATTCCTTCAAAATTCCACAATTTATTTGAATGTCCGTGCCCGAGCAGACTAACCTGGATATTTCGCTTTTTGAGCAGGTCAATGACTTCGTACCAATTGGAAAGCGATTCGTCGAGCGGATAATGGTTGACAAAAATGATGGGCTGATTGGGATTCTTCATGTTTACCAAAATGGAGTCGAGAAAAACCATTTGCTCGCGTGGAATTAGTCCGGGTGCCATTCGCATATTCGGGCCGCTGGCCGTTCCGACAAATAGGAAGCTATTCTTTTCGAACGAATAACCTTCAGCGCCAAAAATCCTTACAAAGTCATTGTTGCCGCTTTCCGACCATTTCGAATCGTGATTTCCTGGAGTGACGTAACACGGTTTGTTTAGCTTGCTGAGAATGGATTTGGCTTCGAGGAGTTCATCTTCGGAGCCAAATTCAGTAACATCACCTGAAAGGATCACAAAATCGATGTCAGCCTGCCGGTTAATGTCATCAATAGTTCGCAGAAGATCTTCTGCACCAGTACTTCCACCGACATGGGTATCGGTTACATGTGCAAAACGGAAAGTTTGGGCCTGCACCTGAAATATCAGGAAAAAGGTCAGGAATATAAAAAATAGCTGCTTCATAATTGTTTCGGTAACAGATTGAATAAAAAAAACTCATCGGATTGCTGAATGCTACCCGATGAATTTTAAATACTCAGCGGGTGACTTAAAGTCACCCGCTGAGTTAAAAATCGTTTAAGCCTATTACCAGCCAGGAGTTTGAGTTAAAGTATAACCTTTATCCTTGTAATCGTTAATCTGAGTATTTCCAACCGGCGCCAAATAAACCCGTTCAGTAAAGGCATCTCTGTTAGAAATATTTTCAGGAATATAATAACCGACCATATCGGCGGCATTTGTACCGATATAAGTAACAACGGTACCATCTTCCTTTTTAACTTTAAGCTTACTGACTTTTGATGCAACCAACCATTCAGGATATTCCGACTGGAAGTTAACCCATAAACCAAGCATGTTATCAGGATCGGTATTCTTCATATAATCGATCTTCTTCCAACGTTTAATATCCATTAAACGAGTGTGCTCAAACACAAACTCCATGCGGCGTTCACGGCGAATTTCCCATATAAGGGCAGGTACATCTGTGTCGCGGGCGGGGTCATCAGGAAGGCTTGCCAAAGTTAAAGGAGCTGTCTTCTTAATACCTTTTGCTATAGCAGTTGCATCTAAAGGACGATTGCGAATTGCATTAATTGAAGCGTCAATGTCTGCCTGAGAAACAGCAACGCCGCCCATTGTTGCCAATTCAGCTTTTGCTTCCACCCAGTTCAAAACAACTTCTGCCAAACGCAATACAGGAGCATCGTTGGTGTTTGTATTTGAACCGTACATTGGTGGGTATGGTCCAGGATAAAACTTTACTCCGTCCCGGTCAATGAATTTACATGCATAAAGCAAAGTACTTGACTCTTTCTTGGGAGCATCCCAGAAAGTCGCTTCAAAACGAGGGTCACGGGAAGCAACGATGTTCTTAATATCCAACTTATCTGCATTTGCTACAGTCGATAATTTATAAGGTTTTCCATCAGTGCATACAAATGCCTTGGCCAATTTTAAGTTTGGCGCCGGAGTTTGACTTTCAGTAAGATTTGAATAGGAAGCAATATGGTGTGTTGTAGTCAATGCTGCATCATAATGCCTGTACAAAATCACTTCTTTGTTATTGGCCAAATCCTGTGATCCGAACAAAGACCGGAAATCGCTGGTGAATGAATATTTATTTGAA
>DAITNH010000409.1:0-3584 GCA_036834745.1 Prolixibacteraceae bacterium | reverse complement strand
CAACACACGATTTACGGTTTAGACATTGTTTCACCACAAAAGGAAGGTGTTGCAAGCACTTTTGGGTGGAATGAGTTGGAACAAGTACCACCACAGTGGAACACAGATGACACAGATGAGACGGATGAACACAGATAAAAATAATTGGAACGCAGATAACACAGATGGCACGGATGAACACAGATAAAAATAGCTAATAAAAAAGATCAGTGAATATCTGTTCAATCAGTGTCATCAGTGTTCTGTCGGTGTGTGCTAAGGTCAGCAATAGATTGCCTCCCGCTTCGAAAGACAACACCTTAGAAATTTTGATATCTTTGAAAAAAAGAAAAAAATGGAAAAAATGATTCGCTTACATATAGAGAAACTTCCGGAAGGATATTATTTGGCCACTTCGGATGATGTACAGGGCTTGGTTGCACAAGGCAGAACAATCGCCGAAACCATTGAAATAGCCAGAGATATTGCAAAAAAATTGCTTGAAGCCAGTGAAGGACAAATAGCAATGTTGCCCGGGATATCAGATAACTTTGATTATCCAATTTTAATAGGAGTTTAAAAATGGGTCGACTATCAGGCTTTAGGTATCGCGATATCATTAAATTGGTCTATTGTACAGATCTTTGACTACCTGAAAGCGGCAGAGCCGCAGAATATTTGTAGCAAAAAAGCAGATAGAAGCTGGTAAGGTGCAGCGCACCGGAATGTTAAATAAATACATTTTCTATTTCGGTGCCCTGCACCTCTTGCTGAATTGCAACCTATAAACTACAAATATCAACTGTGCGCTGCACCTAAACGGCAACTCTTAACGACCACCCAATGACCATCGGATGTCTTTCCATTACAACAGTGCACCTACCATTTCGGGGTTCATCCGCTTCTATTCGAAACACGTTCACCTTTGACAATGCAGCTATCCGCATACGATTTACGGGTTGGACAGTTCCCATAGTCATCCGATGAAGGCGTAATTGGCCGATCACCGGTTTATAAATATTCAGGTTCTTTGTAAAAACATTCATCGGATGACTTTCTCGATCATAAGGAAGGTGTTGTAAGCACTTTTGGGTGGAACGAGTTGGAGCAAGTACCATCGGTTGATTGTAACATCCATTTGGCAGGCAAAGCGCACGATACTATAAAGTAGGGATGCCGTTTCGACAAGCTCAACGACTGCGGGGGAGAAAAGGCGATACCGAAACGAATACAAAAAGTGTAAATGATTTTTTGTAATTTTGTTCTTGAATATATTAGCGTACCAACAAATATTATTGAGCTTAAAAATTTAACGACTATGATAACTATTGAAATTAACGAACGCACTAAGGCTGGGAAAGCGCTTTTGCAAGCAGCCCGAATTATGGCTCAAGAAAATGAGGGAATTGAGATAACCAAAGAAAATTCAATCCTGATTGCCAAAATAAAACGCAACCATCAGAAACAAATACTCTCGGAAACCGAAAAAGCCAACTTTTTAGAAGAACTGCAAAAAATGGCTTCGAATGAACTATGAACTTGAAAAGGCATTTGTCAAAGATTTCAGAAAACTAAAAAATAAAGAACTTGCCAGTTCCATACTTGAAGCAATAAAACAAGTATCTGAA
The DNA here is from genome assembly GCA_036834745.1 of Prolixibacteraceae bacterium. Taxonomy (GTDB): domain Bacteria; phylum Bacteroidota; class Bacteroidia; order Bacteroidales; family Prolixibacteraceae; genus Aquipluma. The sequence continues at coordinate 1,977 of DAITNH010000409.1, read as the reverse complement.
GCATCTTCCCCGAATGGAATAATCAATCTAAAAAAGCTTTCAGGATATAAATCGGCCTTTCGAATTCGAATTGGTGATTATCGAATTGGGGTAATCATTGAAAAAAATACAGTAACGTTCGTTGCATTTGCGCATCGGAAAGAAATCTACCATCGTTTTCCTTAAGCCATAAAGGAAACAGAGACTTCCTTAAACCCCGAACGAGTCAATTATTTTAGCACATTGAACATCTTTATCATGGTATCCACGGTTTTGTGGGCAGTAATTTAGTGGCTGCATTAAAAGAACAACACACGATTTACGGGTTAGACATTGTTTCACCACAGAAGGAAGGTGTTGCAATCACTTTTAGGTGGAATGAGCTGGAACAAGTACCATCGGTTGACGCGGTTATACATTTGGCCGGCAAAGCACACGATACCAAAAACCAAACCAACGCGCAGGTTTATTTTGATATCAATGTTGGCTTAACTCAACACCAATGAACACAGATACTTCGACCCCTTCGACCTTGCTCAGGGCAACGCAGCTCAGTACGAGTAACGCTGATGCAACGGATGAACGCAGATAAAAAAGATCTGTGGATATCTGTTTAATCAGTGTCACCTGTGTTCTAAATGTAAATTGATTAACTTTGAGAATAATTTAAAAATAAATATTATGTCAGAATATATTTTTAAAGGAAAACTTCAGAATACTTCAACCCTTATTAAGGTAAAACTGCTCTTGTTTCATTTTGAGGATGAAAATAAAATCAACTTTATCTATTCGCCACACCTTGATTTAAGCGGCTACGGAAATAGTACCGAGGAGGCTCAACAATCGTTCGGGATCGTTTTGGAAGATTTTGTGGACTACACCATGAAAAAGAAAACATTAGGAAAAGTATTAAATCATCTGGGTTGGACAATAACAGGATCACCTAAAAGACCAAAGAAAATAATGTCACCAAGTATTACCTCAGTGATCAGTGAAAATAAATACGTATCAGAAATACTTGATAAATATCCGGTAAATACTTTTCATCAGGAAGTTGGATTACCTGCATTTGTTTAATTTTTTTCAGAATGACAATTCTAAAACTCTCCAACATCTCGGTAAAAGATCTTCGTAAATTACTTGAAAACCAAGGCTTAAATGTGATTAGAGATACAAAAGGAAGAGGTGGTCATGAAAAATGGTCTAAAAGCGGAATGGATAGACCCATTACCATTCAAACACATATCGATCCGGTTCCTGAATTCATCATCAAACAAATCATACGCCATTTGAAAATGGATAAAAAATCATTTATTGAAGCTTTAAAAAACTTATAGAACACAACCTGCCCCGAGCATCGGGGGATAAAATAGAATTTTAGGTCACCGAGTTACACTGTGTAAGAATAATTCGATCATGGCTATTCTTTACGACAATTAAAAATCAAACTATTCACGTATGAAACGACCATGAGAAAATCCTTCTCACACAGGAGGATGATTATTTGGGAGTTCCATGTGGCAATTAAAAATCAAATTATAAACACATGAAACAGATGGATTATACTGCAATAATCGAGAAAAGCGATGACGGCTATTATGTAGGCCAGCTTCAGGAAATACCCGAAGTAATTGCCCAGGGCAAGTCAATTGACGAACTAAATCAAAACCTTTTAGATGCTTTACAACTGGTCATCGACTATCAACGTGAACACACGCTTAGTCTATAAGGGCATGTGCAGAATTATTTGTAAGCAGCTTGAAATTCCATCCTTTTGATTCTATCTCGTCCGTTTAAACTCCTGCCAGCATCTGGCAAGCGTGTTCCATATATTAAATTTTAAACACATTGAATATCCTCATCACCGGCATCCACGGATTTGTAGGAAGTAATTTAGTGGCTGCCCTAAAAGAACAACACACGATTTACGGTTTAGACATTGTTTCACCACAAAAGGAAGGTGTTGCAAGCACTTTTGGGTGGAATGAGTTGGAACAA
>DAITNH010000408.1:0-3589 GCA_036834745.1 Prolixibacteraceae bacterium | reverse complement strand
TGAATTCGATGGATGTATTTAAAAATGCAGTACAAATCAGGCCAGCTGTAAAAGGAGCTGAATTTAAACTCGAAAGCGCACGCAAACAATTACTTATAGCAAAAGGAAATTTAATGCCTTCACTTACTTTCGGTGGTAACTATTACAACTTTTACAACAACAAATATCAGTATCCAGATCCACCTTATGGAATCGGAGGAAACATTCCCTTTGGCAAACAACTGAAGAGCAACGAGCGTTTTGGATTTGGGGCAACGCTTAACATCCCTATTTTTAACCGTTACCAAGCACAAACCGGGGTGAGCAATGCACAAATACAGGTTGAAAATACGGAACTCCAATTGCAGAGCACCAAAAATCTACTCCGTAAAGACATTGAGCAAGCTTACACCAATGCACTTGCATCATTCAAAAGATACGTTGCCAACCAGAAAGCGGTTGTTTCGTCCACTGAAGCGTTCAGATATACAGAAGAAAAATTCAACGTGGGGATGATCAATTCAGTTGAATACAATCAGGTAAAAAATAACCTCACCAATGCTCAGAGCGATTTGCTTCAGGCCAAATACGAATACATTTTCAGAACAAAAATATTGGATTTCTACAACGGACAACCAATTGATTTGTAATAATATCAGAATTTTCTAAGTAATTTTTTGGTTTTGCCCGTCTGTGAAAACAGGCGGGTTTTTTTATGGCTCAACAGTTGGTAATTTGAAGATCAAAAAGTGGAAATATTGAGCCGCATCAGAAAGATGAATGAGCTCATTTTAATCTGTATAAACTTGAATTTTTCAGCTTCATCCTGATTTTCTAAAGGCAATTAACTTACCTTTGCGCCACAATAATAATAAATCCAAAATGGACGATTATCATTCGACACAGTCATTCAAGTTATTAATCCGGTAAACAGGGCCTGTCATAGTCTCTGTTTGTCGAAAAAAACGGAGAAACTATGATTACTTATTGGGAAACCGGTACTTCCTTTACACGTCTGAATGAATTCCAGCCAAACTGCTGGATCAACTCTCAGGAACTTACCAACGAAGAAGTCGAGCTTTTAATTCGCAGACACAATGTTCCGCGCGATTTTATCATGGACGTTCTGGATACTGACGAACGTTCGCGTATTGAAGTTGATGAAGACGTAGTGATGATTATTTTGCGTGTTCCGCTCAACAATCAGAACAACGGCATTCCTTTCATTACAATACCTTTGGGAATAATAATTTCAGGAAAACAAATTATTACAATCTGTTCGCGAAAAACAGAGATTATTCCGTCGCTGATCAAGGCTGTTAACGAAAACAAAATCACCATTACCAATCATTTCGACTATGTATTGCGCATATTCCTGATTTCAGCAGTATGGTTTCTTCAGTTTCTGAAAGAGATAAATGTGCAGACGGCCCTTATTGAAAAGGATTTGGAGAACGCAACCAAAAATAAGGAATTGCACCGCCTCCTGCACATGGAGAAATGCCTCGTTTTCTTTATCACATCGCTGAAATCGAACGAAATGGTTTTGGCAAAAATGCGCAATGGCCGCAATATGCAAGGCATTGAACACGATGAAGACCTGATGGAAGATGTTGTGATCGAAACCAAACAGGCCCTCGAAATGGCCAATGTTTACAGCGATATTCAGAGTGGAATGATGGATGCATTTGCTTCGATTATTTCAAACAACCTGAACGTGATCATGAAGCAGCTAACTTCAGTAACCATTATCCTGATGATCCCGACCTTGGTTGCCAGTTTATATGGAATGAATGTTCCAAATGGCTTCGAAAATTCTTCCTTCGCTTTTGCTTATGTAATTGCTATTTCAATCAGTTTAGCGCTGATAGGGATTTTTCTGTTTAAATGGAAGAATTGGTTTTGAGAATTATGTGCCAAAAGATTGAATAACTGATTTATCTGAATTACCAGAACTTCGGGAGTTGCCATGTAAACTGAAGAAATACAACGGCTGCAACAAGCAAATACATAAAAACTTCGCCCCAGAATTGTCGCTTCATGAAAATCAGAAAATTCGAGATCAGGTAAGTTAACGGAAGAGCCAGTATTATAATGATTTCCTGCGAAACAGCAGGATTGGCAATAATCAGTAGAATTGAAATCAGGAAAATCCAGAAAAATACTTTAAAGAACTTTCGCGAGCTGATTCTTTTACCATCGTACTGCGACAAAAAGAAAAAACTACCCAGAAGTGTCAGTAAAACCAGGTAACCGATGAATACCTGAATTGGAAGATTATCCCTCAAAAAGACCTGATGGGATGTAAGGTTCATTTGTATTGTGTGCCACAATTCGTTTTCGGTACCAGCAATCACATAGTAGATAAATGTTGCCAGCCAAGGCAATGCAAAACCGATGGCAGTTAAAAAATATTCCCGCCAATTCACTTTGGGTTTAATAATAATGAACCCAAACCAAAGAAGTGGAAAAAAGAAAACCAGGTTCAGGTAAAACAATGAACCAATGGCCAAAAAGATACCTGAATCGAAAGCATTCGAGTGTATAATTTCTTTTTCAATTGAATTGAAAATCCGGTCGATGGCCAAAATCAGGAACAAAGTTGCCGGATAAACCGGATGCATTCCATGCAAATCAGGCATTCCACTGGCAATCAATATAAATAATGCTGGCGGAAGTGATGTTTTTACATTTATGAAAGCATATTGAACATTTAATTTCAGAACCAGAAAAGCAAGCAAAATGGTAAATATGAGCGCGATAATGTTGCTCAACAAAAGGTTATCGCCCAGTAAATAATTAATCGGCTGGTATAGTATCATCATGTTTTCGCCGGCATAAAATGGAAACGCCTCTGCATGAACAAATGACCTGATCCACAGAGCCACGGCAATGAGCGGTATCAAAAAATAATGGAAGGGCTGATTTGATTTTAATGTTTTAAGTAACATGATGTCTATAAATCAAAACCCAGATCTTTCCGGAAATATTTACCTTCGAAATTAATAAGCTGTGCATTTTTATAGGACAGTGAAAGCGCTTCCTGCATAGAATTGCCATAAGAACTGACTGCAATAACCCGTCCTCCACAGGTACAGATTTCTCCGTTGCGGTAATTTGTCCCGGCATGAAATGCAAAACTGTTTTCAACATTTTCCAATCCGCTGATGACTTTGCCCTTTTGGTATGGCCCAGGATAACCACCGGCAACAAGCATTACGGCAGCAACAGTTCTTTCATCAATCTCAATACTTTTTTCAGCCAATGTGCCATCAGCCGCACCAATCAGCAAATCCACAAAATCAGATTTGATGCGCAACATTACAGCTTCCGTTTCCGGATCGCCCATGCGGACATTGTATTCGATTACCATCGGTTCGCCTTGGCAACTGATCAAACCGAAAAAGAGGAATCCATTGTAAGGAATCTGATCCTTTTGCAAACCTTGCACAGTGGGACGAATAATCCGTTCTTCAACTTTCTGCATGAAAATTTCATCGGCGAACGAAACGGGTGAAATGGCGCCCATACCGCCTGTATTCAGGCCGGTATCGCCTTCGCCAATGCGTTTGTAATCTTTTGCGACCGGAAGTATTTTATAGTCCTTTCC
>DAITNH010000407.1:0-3596 GCA_036834745.1 Prolixibacteraceae bacterium | reverse complement strand
CTCCGGAACGGATGATTTCCATTACTTTCTGAAAACTGGGCTGAAACCTTGTCCAGAAAGCTTCCATCAGGAAAGTATTGTTTTTACGGGCAGTTTCAATCATTAAACTCACTTCACGCAAATTCATGGCAAATGCTTTTTCGCAGAGCACCGCTTTTTGATGATTCAGGCACAGCAAAGTATGCTCAAAATGGTGCGAATGAGGCGATGCAATGTAAACCACGTCCACTTCGGGATCGTTCACCATTTCTTCATAGCTTCCATAAGCCTTTTCAAAACCCAGTTCGGTGGCAAAAGTTTGTGCATTTTCGAGCGATCTTGCTGACGCAGCATAAAGTCGTGCATTTGGAAGTAATTTCAGGTCAGCGACGAATTTTCGGGCAATTTTTCCGCATCCAAGGATCGCCCAGTTGTATGTTTTGCTCATGATTGATTTTTTGAATAGTTGTTTTCGGATGCAAAATAAGTATCTTTTCTGAATTGTATAGGATGTCTGGAATGAAAGTAAATTCATATATTATAATAACCAACTTTTCCGGATAAAAAATAAAAAAATGTGCATCCTGTCGGATGAATAGGTTGAATTATGTATGTTTGAACTTTCAACCAAAAATGAGTTAAGAACAAAAACGACTATTAGAACAAAAGATATGGAATATTGCCAATACCCTACGCGGCAAAATGAACGCCGTTGAAATGATAAGACCTTTATAACTATATTTGAAAAATGTTTGCAAATCACAAATATTTTCGAACGAAAAAATAATTTAATCTATGCTGGAATACATCAAAATAGGAGGCTTTAAATCAATAAAAACAATGGAACTTGAACTCAAGCCTATCAATGTTCTTATCGGGAGCAACGGTTCGGGCAAGAGCAATTTTATTGCATTTTTCCGGATGGTTCATGCCATTTTTAACCGTCAGTTACAACGTTTTGTCATTGAAGAAAAGTCAGACAACTTACTTTATTTTGGCCGAAAAACAACGGAGTCTCTTTATGGCAAGATGTTTTTTTCTGAAGACAAAAAAAATGTAAATGCATACTGGTTTAATTTGGGACAAACTAAGGAAGGGGGACTTTTTATTGATAGGGAAGGATCTGGATTTAATGTAGCAAAAGACAATGACTATCAAAACTACTTCACATTTAATAATCTTGAAGAAAGTACTATCCAACAATCAAGCTCCTTTCGCGATAGATATTTGAAGAAATATCTTACCAATATTCAAATTTATCATTTTCATGATACCTCTGTGACCTCGATGCTTAGAAAGGAATGCGATCTGGCAGACAACCTTTATTTGAAACCGGATGGTCGCAACCTACCTGCATTTCTATATTATCTGAAGATTGAATATCCGAAGACATTCAGGCGGCTGGAGAAGACGATACAACAGGTTGCTCCTTACATCGATCATTTATTATTGGAGCCAAGCCGTTTAAATAAAAAAGAAATAGAGTTGCGTTGGGTTGAAAAGAGCGACTTGCAATCCAGCTTTTCTGCCTATCAATTTTCCGACGGGACACTTCGGTTTATTGCCCTTGCCACTGTTTTGATGCAACCGGAACCTCCTGCTGTCATCATTATTGATGAGCCTGAACTGGGCTTGCATCCTCAATCAATTTCCAAGTTGGCCGCATTGATCAAATCCGCATCGGTGAAAACCCAGGTCATTATCTCAACCCAATCAGTGAACCTTGTGGATTGTTTTGATCCTGAAAATATTGTTGCTGTTGACCGCAGCGAGAACGAGAAACAATCAATTTTCAAACGGCTGGACCCGGAATCTCTAAAAACCTGGCTCGAAGATTACTCGTTAGGCGACTTGTGGCAACGAAACATTATTAACTCGGCACAACCTTTCTCAAAATGAAACGACTGATTATTATTGGAGAAGGCCAAACGGAGCAAGCTTTTTGCCATGATGTTTTGAAGCCTTTTTTTAGTATGAAAGACATTTATATTCAAAATCCGACCATCAAAAAATCCAAAGGAGGCATCATTGATTGGAAAGATCTAAAAAAGGAAATCAGTATTTATTTGCAGAGTGACACTTCTGCCAGTGTCACCTTGTTAATCGATTATTACGGCATTCATCAAAAACACGGTTTCCCCGGTTGGGATGAATCATTAAGAATCGGGAACAAAAATGACCGGATGGATTTCCTGGAACAAGCCATGCACAATGAAATTGATGACAGATTTGGAAACCGGTTCATCCCTTACATTCAGTTGCATGAATTTGAAGGTTTACTTTTCAGCGATCGCCGTGTATTTGATGATAATTTTGAAGATCATGAGTTTTCTGACTATAAATACCTGGAAGAAACGTTTGCCCAATTTGATAATCCTGAAATGGTCAATGATGGCAATAAAACAGCTCCATCAAAACGCCTTGACCGAATTATTATCGGTTATCAGAAACCCATTCATGGCTCCTTGCTGGCCAATGAAATTGGTTTAACAAGAATTAGAGAAAAATGTACCCGCTTTAATCGTTGGATAGAAAAACTTCAGTCATTATAACAACCATATTAAGTCTATTTTCTTCGATTAATTTAAAGTTAGTATCAGTTTCGTTGAACTTCATTTCCCTATTTCTGTTAATACGGCTGTACTCAATTTTGTAAGATGACCGAATTAAAAACAGAGCGGGAGCGATTGCCGCGTTGGATGAAATCACCTCTTCCGAAAGGTGAAAATTACATGAAAGTTAAGCGTTTAATAGCCGACCACCATTTAAATACAATATGTACCAGCGGAAACTGCCCCAACAAAGGGGAATGCTGGAATGCCGGAACTGCAAGTTTCATGATTCTGGGCGATAAATGTACCCGCAACTGCCGTTTTTGCTACGTGCAAAACGATGTTCCCGATCCGGTCGATTGGTTTGAACCGCTGCGACTGGCCAAAACAATACAAACACTTGCATTGAAACACTGCGTAATTACCTCGGTTACCCGCGACGATCTGGCCGATGGAGGCGCCGAATTCTGGGCCACAACCATTCGGAAAATAAAGGAACTGAATCCGGATACAACCATAGAAACACTTATTCCGGATTTTAATGCCAATCCGGAATTGATCCGGAAAGTGATTGAGGCAGCGCCTGATGTGATTTCGCACAACATGGAAACCGTCCGGCGATTGACGCCAAAAGTTCGCAGCACGGCTCGTTACGACCGCAGTCTGAAAACCATTTCTATTATTTCCGCAGCAGGAATCGTTTCAAAATCAGGAATTATGGTTGGCCTTGGCGAAACAGAAGAAGAAATGTTGCAAGCGATGGACGATCTTCGCGCAGCAGGCTGCAAGGTTTTAACCATTGGTCAGTATCTTCAGCCGGACTCAAATTTATTGCCCGTTCAGGAATACATTGCTCCTGAAATCTTTGAAAAATACAGAAACGAAGGCATGAAAAGAGGATTTTCCTATGTTGAAAGCAATCCGCTGGTTCGCTCGTCGTATCATGCGGAAAAACACGTGAAAATAAGATGAAACGAAGAAAGCATACCGTTCTGGAAACTATTAACATAACGCCTGAAACTTTTATTTTGAGGCTCGACCGGCAGAATTTTCAATTTGAGCCCG
>DAITNH010000406.1:0-3603 GCA_036834745.1 Prolixibacteraceae bacterium | reverse complement strand
TTCTGGGTTTGATAAAACCAATTTCGGGCGAAGTAAACCTGCTCATCAACAAAACCAATGTTGGTTACTTACCACAGGTGAACCAGATTGACAAGCGTTTTCCGATTTCGGTATTCGATGTCGTCCGCTCCGGAAAAGCAAATACCGCCCTGTTTTCATCGTTTCACAAAAACAGGCAGGAAAAGGAAAAGGCTGAATTGTTACTTCAGGAGATGGGTATTTCCCACCTTCGGAATAAGTCGATTGGTGAACTTTCAGGAGGACAAATGCAACGCGTATTTTTGTGCCGTGCACTGATGAACGAGCCGGAATTGCTGGTATTGGACGAGCCAAGTACCTATGTTGACAACAATTTTGAAGGCGAATTGTACTTGAAACTGAAAGAATTGAACGACCGGATGGCCATTTTGCTGATTTCGCACGATGTTGGTACGATTTCGTTTTTTGTGAAAACCATTGCCTGTGTAAATCGCAACCTGCACCATCACCCAAGCAACATTATCAGCGAAGAACAGCTGGCATCTTACAACTGCCCGCTGCAAATTATCACCCACGGAAACATTCCGCATACTGTACTTAAATTACACGACGAACACGAACATCATGGACATCATCATTGAGTTGTTTTCCTACGATTTTTTTGTAAACGCTTTTCTGGCTTCGCTGCTGGCAGCCATCTCGTGCGGAATTGTGGGTACTTACATTGTTTCGCGCCGAATTGTGTTTATCAGCGGCGGAATCACCCATGCTTCGTTTGGCGGTATCGGAATGGGCTATTACCTGGGAATCAATCCGTTGGTTGGAGCCGGTATTTTTTCCATTTTATCCGGAATGGGCATTCAACTTTTCAGCAGCAAGGGGAAAGTACGCGAAGACTCGTCGATCGCTATCTGGTGGTCGCTCGGAATGGCCATCGGGATTATATTTGTTTACCTCACTCCAGGCTATGCCCCCAACCTGATGAGCTATTTGTTTGGGAGTATTTTGACCGTTTCGACGGGAGAAATCTGGCTGATGCTGGCGCTGGCAATTATCATCATTTTATTTTTTACCCTTTTTTACCGAACCATTCTGTACATCGCTTTCGACGAAGATTTTGCCAAAACCTCTGATTTGCCGGTAGGTTTGTTCAATTACCTGCTGATGATCCTGATTTCGCTCACCATTGTTCTGAATATCCGTGTGGTTGGAATCATTCTGATATTGTCACTTTTAACTATTCCACAGGCCACAGCCAACCTTTTCACCCGCGATTTTGGCCGAATGATGTTTTATTCCGTAGGTTTTGCTTTTCTAGCCTCCTTTATTGGCTTGCTTGTTTCTTATTTTGCCGATATTCCTTCAGGAGCAACCATTATTTTTACCCAGGTGGTAATTTTCGGGTTGGTTAAACTGATCAAAGCTTTTTGATTTTTAGTCGAATAAACCGACCAACTATGAACGAAGAAATAACAAATATTACCTGCACCCACTGCGGAAAAACCTGGGACAAGAAACAGCTCGAACGCTCTTGCAGCAATTGTTTTGCCTGCACCGGCTGCGAAGCATACATTTGTCCGGAGTGCCGATACGAGATTGTGGTGGTGCCGATTAAACCCATGAAGAAACAATAGATCCTGAAATTTTAAGTGTTATGAATACATTTTAAAATGTCGAACCATAAAATTTATATATTCGACGTTGAAAAAATGTATTTCTTTCTAACTAACAAATAAGATTGATCCTTCCCCAAAATGAGGATTAACGAGACCAAAGCTATTACAGATCAGAGACTTGTTGAGAGTATTAAAAACTCTAATGAGGGTGTTTTCGAATTGGTATTTAATTTCTACTATTCGGGTTTGGTGGTGTATGCCGACCAGATTATAAAGAATACCACCATTTCGGAAGACATTGTGCAGTCTGTTTTCATGAAATTGTGGGAAACCCGTGAAACCATCGATATTCGATCTTTCCGTTCTTACTTCATTCAATGTGTGAAAAACCGTTGTATTGATCATCTTCGTAGTCAGCAAGTTAAAAATAAGTTTGATAACCGCGTCCCTGAATCAGATTTTCTGGTGATGGACGAGGATCTTTGGACAAAAACAGAACTTTCTGACCTGATTGAACAATCGGTTGAAAGCCTTCCTCCCCGCTGCCGCGAAATTTTCAGGATGAGCCGTTACGAAAATCTTAAAATTGCAGAAATTGCTGATCAGCTTAAGATCTCGAAACGGACCGTTGAAACCCAGATCAGTAAAGCGCTTAAAATACTCCGCGTTAAACTCATTGATTATCTTTCTTTTCTGGCGCTTATTTTTATTTCATAATCAGGATACGTGCGTTGAGGTTCCAGTTCGTCTAATAAATACAAATTCAAAAAATGGAGAAGGAAATATTCGATATTGACCAACTTATTGCAAGTCGTTTGCTGGGAACAATTACCAGTGACGATAGCCAGTTGCTTGATATTTGGGTAGCAGAGAAGGTTGAAAATCAACGATATTTTTCAGAACAAAAAAGATTGTGGAATCTTTTTGAGATGCATCAGAAGATGCAGAAAATAGATGAACGTAAAGCCTATCAGAAAATATCCACACAATTATTTAACCCTAAAAAGATTGGTTTATTCGCCTATGTTCAGCGAATTGCGGCTATTCTGTTGCTTCCGGTGATGATTGTTTCGGTCATCTATATTTTTTCAGAAAAAACTGACCGGAAACAACATGCGATGGTTTACAATACAGCAGAAACTCCGCTTGGAATGCGTTCCAGCCTGACTTTGCCCGATGGCACCAAAGTATGGCTCAATGCAGGCAGTAAACTAAGTTACCCTATAAATTTTTCCAGTAAATTTCGTGCAGTCAGCCTGGAAGGCGAAGCCTATTTCGAAGTGGTAAAAGATAAAAAATGGCCTTTTCTGGTTCATTCAGGAAACATGAATGTACTTGTTAGTGGTACTACTTTTAATTGCAACGCCTATCCTGAAAATAGCCTGATTGAAACAGTATTGGTGGAAGGCCAGGTAACGGTGGTTAACGAAAGTGCAACTATTTCCAAAGAACTTTTTCCAAATGAAATGGCCAGCTTCAGTAAAAGAGAACAGCGAATAACCAAATCAAAAGTAAATCCTGAAAAATACATTGCATGGAAGAGCGGCAAGCTCATGTTCAGGGAAGATAAAATGAACCTGGTGGTTGAAAAACTTGAACGTTGGTACAATGTGGAGTTTGAAATAAAGGACAAAGAAATTGCTGATTATGTATATACCGCAACGTTTATCGACGAAAGTCTTGATCAGGTACTGAAAATGTTATCGCTTTCGGCACCAATTCGCTATTCTGTTTCCGAACGGAGCAAACTTGGTGATCAGACCTTTGAAAAACAAATAGTTAAGCTGTATAAGAAATCGAAAATTTAATCAATTTATAAACTGAAATATATATGGAATAAAAAAAGAGAAGAAATGTTGCAACCATCTCTTCTCCAATTGATTAATAAATATTGCCAATTTATTAACTGTAATCAAATCAAAAGTATGAAAAAAAATCTGTTATTAAACAGAGTACGAGGCTATTTTGCCTTTAACTCAAAAGTTTTAAGGGTTATGAGACTTACATC
>DAITNH010000405.1:0-3604 GCA_036834745.1 Prolixibacteraceae bacterium | reverse complement strand
CATGATATTTTATAACCGGTTACAAATTAGGACTTAAAAAAGTGTCCGGCATTCTCCTGTTTTCGTCAATGGGACACCCAGAAATTTAGGGATCTGCTATTTATGTAAATATTATGTCATATAGCTCCTGTTGCTCCCGATCCATTTTCAATATTTGGGTTTTTGTATCTTTCGACTTCGGCAGTTGATAAATGACCTGGTACATATTATGCGTTATTTCCTGTGCCCGTTTCAGACTTATGCCTGATTTTTTTGCTTTGAGCAACCTTTCCAGTTCGAGCATTATTGAATAGGCCGTGAAGCATATACAAATATGGGCTTCAATTCGATTGTATAACCGATGGAAAATGGGACGTATCCGAAGATCGGTCTTGTTCATTCGGAAAGCACGCTCTATAAACCATAAATTTCTGTAATTTGCGATCACCTTCTTGGCAGGAAGGCTGGTGTTGGTAAGATATGCTTTGATCCCGTCCCAGGCTGCATCGGCATGGAACTTCTCCAAATCAATCGAAATGGTCACTTTTCCTTCCATCTTTAAATACTTGTTATATCCTTTATTGTTGATATTGGATTTGGTCAGTTTTCCGCTGTTCAGGCGTTTGGTCAACCGGTCGAGTCCTCGTTTTCGGTTGTGGGCATCTTTGGCCGCACGTTTATCCGTTCTCGATAGAACCAGGCGCGTTTTTCCTGTTTTTTTGATTACCCGTACATCTCCGTTTTTTAAATCAAAGGCAAGGATTTTTTGTTTGATGGTGCCGCTTTCGTTCTTGGGTCGTGCGCCAAGGATATACTGGTAGCCATTGGCCTCCAATGACGAAGTATTTTTCTTTGACAACAGCCCGGAATCGGCAATTACCACAGGCTTGCCAAGGTTAAACCGTTGCTCCATGTGTTGCAGTACCGGAATGAAAGTATCTCCCTCGAAAATATTACCTTCGAACAGTTCATATCCGATGGGGTTCCCGCCATGGCCAACCAACAGTCCGAGGAAAATCTGGGGGCATTGGTGTTTGCCATCCTTTGAAAAACCGGTTTTCCGTAGATCGTCTTCATCGCTCGATTCAAAATAAAGCGTTGTCATATCGTAGAAGACTACATCAATCCTGCCCCCCAGCACACGCAGCGTATGGGAATATGAGATTTCTTCAACCTGCTTTTTTATGCCGTTTTTTTCTTCCCCGGTGTTTTCCCCCTTTTTTTGATCTTTGCGCAAGCACAGATTGTCCAGGAAACGGTATATTTTACTGATGTCGTGGGCAACGCCCTGATAACGCAACAGGTAATCGATGGTCTTGAGTTTGCTCCCCGGATTAAACAACCTGGTAATGACCAGATGCCTGAAAAGTTCGTTGTCGATACGTCCATAGCCCACACGATCATAAAGCGTTCCGAATATCAGTTCTGGTCCAATTACTTGTATTTGAGCGTTGGAAATAGTTGAGAGAAAGTTTTCAAGTTTCACTTCATCCTCATCTTCGAAAAGAGACCTGTTCGTTCCCGTCAGTTCCCGTATATATTGGCGGGCCTTTTCTTCCAAACGGACAACTTCTGCTTCGGTACTTCCAGCCCCAAAGCTTTTGATTACCCGATAGTACCCTTTACTTTTGTCTATAACCTGGATACTGATCGTTCCTGTCTTATTTGCCTTGCGCCGAACAAACATCCACCAAAAATAGCTACGGGACACCCAAATTCAAAATATTTTGATCCTATTTTACTCTATTACAGGCAAATAAAAAATCATCAAAAAAAAGTGACGAAAACAGGAAAATACCTTAGCTCAAACTGTTTTTCAAAATAATTTTCCATGTTCGGTCTTTTTAATCTATGCTCCTGTTTTCGTCAATGGGACACCCAAAATTTTAGTGGTCTGCCGTTTATTTAAATATTATGTCGTATAGTTCTTGTTGCTCCCGATCCATTTTCAATATTTGGGTTTTTGTATCTTTCGAGTTCGGTAGTTGATAAATGATCTGGTACATGTTATGTGTTATTTCCTGTGCCCGTTTCAGACTTAAGCCTGATTTTTTTGCTTTGAGCAACCTTTCCAGTTCGAGCATTATTGAATAGGCCGTGAAGCATATACAAATATGGGCTTCAATTCGATTGTATAACCGATGGAAAATGGGACGTATCCGAAGATCGGTCTTGTTCATTCGGAAAGCACGCTCTATAAACCATAAATTTCTGTAATTTGCGATCACCTTCTTGGCAGGAAGGCTGGTGTTGGTAAGATATGCTTTGATCCCGTCCCAGGCTGCATCGGCATGGAACTTCTCCAAATCAATCGAAATGGTCACTTTTCCTTCCATCTTTAAATACTTGTTATATCCTTTATTGTTGATATTGGATTTGGTCAGTTTTCCGCTGTTCAGGCGTTTGGTCAACCGGTCGAGTCCTCGTTTTCGGTTGTGGGCATCTTTGGCCGCACGTTTATCCGTTCTCGATAGAACCAGGCGCGTTTTTCCTGTTTTTTTGATTACCCGTACATCTCCGTTTTTTAAATCAAAGGCAAGGATTTTTTGTTTGATGGTGCCGCTTTCGTTCTTGGGTCGTGCGCCAAGGATATACTGGTAGCCATTGGCCTCCAATGACGAAGTATTTTTCTTTGACAACAGCCCGGAATCGGCAATTACCACAGGCTTGCCAAGGTTAAACCGTTGCTCCATGTGTTGCAGTACCGGAATGAAAGTATCTCCCTCGAAAATATTACCTTCGAACAGTTCATATCCGATGGGGTTCCCGCCATGGCCAACCAACAGTCCGAGGAAAATCTGGGGGCATTGGTGTTTGCCATCCTTTGAAAAACCGGTTTTCCGTAGATCGTCTTCATCGCTCGATTCAAAATAAAGCGTTGTCATATCGTAGAAGACTACATCAATCCTGCCCCCCAGCACACGCAGCGTATGGGAATAAGAGATTTCTTCAACCTGCTTTTTTATGTCGGTTGTTCCTTCCCCAGTGTTTTTCCCTTTCTTATGATCTTTGCGCAAGCACAGATTGTCCAGAAAACGGTATATTTTACTGATGTCGTGGGTAACGCCTTGATAACGCAACAGGTAATCGATCGTCTTCAGTTTGCTCCCCGGATTAAACAACCTGGTAATAACCAGATGCCTGAAAAGTTCATTGTCGATGCGTCCATAGCCCACACGATCATAAAGCGTTCCGAATATCAGTTCTGGGCCAATGACTTGTATTTGAGCGTTGGAAATAGTTGAGAAAAAGTTTTCAAGTTTGATATCATCCTCATCTTCGAAAAGAGACCTGTTCGTTCCCGTCAGTTCACGTACATATTGGCGAGCTTTTTCTTCCAAACGAACAACTTCAGCTTCGGTTCTTCCTGTCCCGAAGCTTTTAATTACCCGGTAGTGCCCCTTGCTTTTGTCGATAACCTGAACACTAACCGAGCCTGTCCTATTTGCCTTGCGCCGCACAAACATCCACCAAAAATAGCCATGGGACACCCAAAATCAAAATATTTTAACCATATTTTGCTATATATCAGGCAAATAAAAAACAACTAAAAAAAAGTGACGAAAACAGGAGAATGGGTATCAATCAACATTTTTCGCAAAATTTGACCAAAATAATAGAAAAT